>NZ_JBIUBL010000017.1:0-202015 GCF_044548015.1 Streptomyces sp. NPDC052236
TTCGACCCGAGAACCCGCGTTCCCCTCCCGTGACGGGGCCCGGAGCACACCGCACACAGAAGAAGACCGGCTCGAACGGCCAGACCCAAACCCGACCCAGCACTCACTCACGCTCACCAGAAGTCACCACCGCTCATTACTTCGGCAGCAATCCACAACCCCCGCGGGGTGCGGCACACACCGCACCCTGTTGCACCACCCAACCCGTCAACCCATGCCCGTAGCTCGCCGGTTAGGCTGCTCTTCGCACAGAGAAACCAACCTCAAGGCGGCAGCGGCAGTGGTGGGCGGAAGTCAGGTGGATGGGGAGGGCAGGCTGCTCGCCGGTCGCTACCGGACGGTGGAGCCGCTGGGCCGCGGTGGCATGGGCATCGTGTGGCGGGCCGTCGACGAAACCCTCGGCCGGGAGGTCGCGGTGAAGGAGCTCCGTGCTGCCCTCGCCGACGCCGACGGAGAGGGACTGGCCGGGCTGAGGCTGCGTATGCAGCGCGAGGCCCGCGCTGCCGCCCGTATCCGTCACCCCGGCGTGGTGGCCGTGCACGACGTCACCGAGCACGAGGGCCGCCCTGTCATCGTCATGGAACTGATCGAGGGTTCCTCGCTGGAAGACGTGGTGCGCCGGCAAGGCGCCCTCG
The DNA here is from genome assembly GCF_044548015.1 of Streptomyces sp. NPDC052236. Taxonomy (NCBI): domain Bacteria; kingdom Bacillati; phylum Actinomycetota; class Actinomycetes; order Kitasatosporales; family Streptomycetaceae; genus Streptomyces; species Streptomyces sp. NPDC052236. The sequence continues at coordinate 636 of NZ_JBIUBL010000017.1, forward strand.
ATCCCCGGCGCGCAGCCGAGATCGGCGCCAAGGTCCTCGACGCTCTGGCCGCCGCCCACCGTGCCGGCGTGCTGCACCGCGATGTCAAACCCGGCAACATCCTGCTCGAACACGGCGGGCGGGTGGTGCTGACGGACTTCGGCATCGCGGCCATCGAGGATCCCGGTGACGACGCCGACACCCACCTCACACGCAGCGGTGAACTCGTCGGCTCCCTGGACTACCTCGCGCCCGAACGGGCCTGCGGAGAGCAGCCGGGACCTCCTTCGGACATCTGGTCGTTGGGTGCCACCCTCTACGCCGCCGTAGAGAGCAGCACGCCCTTCCGCCGCACCTCCACCTGGTCCACCATCAACGCGATCGTCACCGAACCGCTGCCCGAGCCGCGCCGTGCCGGGCCGCTCACCCCGGCCCTGCACGCGCTGCTGGCCAAGGACCCCGCGTCCCGCCCGGACGCGGCGGAGGGGATGCGCATCCTCACCGCGATCGCCATGGACCGGCCCCTTCCCTCGTCACCCGACACTCTGCGCCTCAGCCGCTCCAACCCTTCGGCGCCCGAGACACCCGGGACACCTGGGACACCCGGGACCCGGGGGACGCCCGATCGGGACCCCCGTCCCGTACCGGCAGGAGAGTTCGGCCCGCCGCCGACCGACCTGAACCAGGATGCCGTACAGGTCCAGGAACAGTCCCGGGCGGCCGATACCGTTGAACGGTCCACCACCGGGCTGCCCCAGTCGCGCCGCAGGCGCCTGCCGACAATCGCCGCGTCCGTAGTCGCCGTGCTCCTCGTCGGCGCCGGCGTCACCACCTACCTGACCGTCGGCACCGAAGACGACGGCAAGGAGCCGGCCGCAGGCTCGGCCGTACGCACACCGTCGCAGGGGGACGACAAGGCACCGTCCCAGCAGCCTCCCAGCAGCCCCACTGCGAGCCAGTCCGGAGGGACGGGCGGCAAAGGCAAGAAGGCGGGGGATCAGGGCGAGGAGGTGGGAGACTCCGCGGAAAGCCCGCAGCCCTCGCCGGGGAACTCTGTCTCCGCCGGCGCCACGAAGGCCGCTCCGGCGCCTTCGGCCTCCGAGGCGACGAGGACGACATACCAGGTCGTCAACGTGAAGAGCGGGAAGTGCCTGTCCCTCGACAACGGCGGCAGCGCGGCGAACGGCACACACGCCGTCCAGTGGACCTGCAACGGCGGCGACGAGCAGCGCTGGTACTGGGCCGGGGCGTCGTCCAACATGCTCAAGAACGTCAAGACGGGAAAGTGCCTGTCCATCACGGGCGGCGGCAGCACGGCCAACGGCGCCCAGGCCATCCAGTCGACCTGTATCACCGACTGGGTGGCGCCGGAGCAGCACTGGTCCCATGTCGCGGGTGGCCAGTTCGAGAACGGCAAGAGCGACCGGTGCCTGTCGATCGAAGGCGGCGGCAGCACGGCCAGTGGCGCTCAGGCCATCCAGTCGACGTGTATCACCGACTGGGTGGCCCCGGAGCAGCAGTGGAAACTGACTCGCTGAACGCCGCTTCGGCGGTCCACCAGGACCTTCGACGCTGACGCGCCCACGTGTCATCTGTTGTGTCACCTGTTGTGTCACTTGGCGGACTTTGTTCCCCTTAGGGGGTAGACGCGGCATGATGTCGACTCTTTTGACGCAGTTGTTGTGTGCGAAAACGCCCAACAGCGGCCGGATTCAGAACCCTGAGTCACGGCCTGCCAGGGAGAGAGATGGCCGGTCGCCGGGTGGAAAACGAGTCCCTGCGAATGCTGCTGTCCACAACCGGCTGGACCTATGAGGCCCTGGCGCGCGCGGTCAACGCGCTCGGCGCCGAGAACGGCGTACGTCTGCGCTACGACCGCAGCTCGGTGGCCCACTGGCTGGCAAGATCGGTTCCTCGCCCACGGACGAGGCTACTGATCGCCGAGGCGTTCAGCCGAAGACTGCGCCGCCCGGTGTCTCCCGCGGATCTGGACATGCAGGACTGTGCTCCCGCGACCCCGACCGGCCTCGCCCTTGGCCTGGACGGCGGGGCGGTGCCCGGCCGAGAGCCGGACGCGGTGGCATCCCTGGCCACCCTGTGCGCGATGGACGCCGATCCGGCACGCCGGATCCTCCTGAGGCAGTCCGTCTACAGCGCCACAGGGCTCGATACGCCCCCGTGGCAGAACCTTCTCGGCCGTTCCCCGTCGAAGGAGCGGCGAGCCGGTAACGACCAGGGATGTGTGAGGGAGGTCGAGGGTCTGCGGTCGGCGGTGGAGTTCTCAACCGCGCGGGCTGCACGCACACGCCAAAGCCAACGGCGACGGGGACGGGGACCGGCCAGTGCTTGGCGAGGCCGCTCACTTGGTCCATGTGCCCGCCCGCATGTACGTCGACAACGCGGAGAACGGTGCGGCTCAGCGGTATTTCCGTGAGGCTCTGCATCTGGTGCCGAGGCCGGCGACCGCACGGCGTACGCCGTGGTGCTGCGCGGGATGAGCAGCCACACTCTCGACCTCGGGCACTGCCGGGCGGCCCGGCGCCTGTCCGAGGCAGCCGAGCGGACGGCTCCGGCCGAGGCCCCCGCGTACGTACGGGTGTATTTGCTGTCCCAACTCGCGCTCGCCCAGGCCGCTTCCGGTGAACAGCGCCTGGCGGCCGCGTCCCTGGCCGCGGCGGAACGACTCCACGGCCGCCCGCGCACATTCCGTGGGCCGACCGCCCGGCGAACACCGGCGAAGAGCCGCCGCCCCTGCCCTCCATCGCCTGGTGGTGGGACGACGTCATTTCCTGAATCTTCGCTCCGTTCAGCCCAGTTCGGCGTTGGCCCGGGCCGTTACGAGGGTCAGTACGCGGCTCGCGGTCGCCAGTTCGTCGTCCGAGAAGCCCACGTACAGCCGCCCGGCGGCATCCGCGATGTCCTTGGCGATCCGCTCCTGCAGGGAGCGGCCCGCGTCCGTGAGGTCGAGGCGGAGTTCGTCGCCGGGCTGGGGCTCCAGCAGGCCCGCGGCGGTCATGTCGGCGATGGTGCGCAGCACGAAGGACTCGTCGATCCTCGCAGTGCTGGTGAGCCGGGCGACGAGGCGGTCCTGTTCGATGGCCGCGCCGTTGGCCACGATGGCGTTGAGCGCCAGCGCCTGATGGAAGGTGACGCCCGCACGGGCGAGCCAGCTCTCCATCACGGCACGGGTCGCGTAGTGGGCCTGGGCTATGACCGGGCCGTTGAGGGCGGGAGCGGCTGGAGTGGTGGGAGTGGTGGTGGTCATGGCTACTCCTCGGTCGGGAAGTCGAGTGGTGTGTCGAGCAGGATCGTCAGCTCGCGCGCGAACACTTCGGTGCGCGTGCCGTTCAGCCCGCCCAGAGGCTCCAGGAGCTGGTCCATGAGCCGCCGGACGATGGTGACCGCGCGACTGGTCACCTCGCGGCCGTGCGGGGTGAGAGACAGCTGGACCGCGCGCGTGTCGGCCGGGTCCGGGGTGCGCTCGACCAGGCCCGCGCTCTCAAGGGTGCGCGCCAGTTTGGAGACGTAGAGCGGTTCGAGGCCCGTGTGGTCGGCGAGTTGGCGCTGGCTGGGCCGCAGCCCGGACCGCTGCATGCCGAGCAGCGACGCGACCAGTGCGTACTGCGCGTGGGTCAGGCCCAGCGGCGCGACGGCCCGGTCGACGGCGACCCGCCATTTCATCGACAGACGCCAGACCAGGAAGCCGGGCGTCGCGCCCTCGGATGCAGCACTCATGAGAGATACAGTACATAGATACTATGTCTATGGCTGCTATTTCTGCTGGACCCTCTGCCGGACCCTCTGCTGGGCCTTCTAGTGGGCCTTCCGCGGAAGTGTCGGGAAGTGTCAGGCCGGGCCGTCGTCGGGCGCGGTCTCGCGGGTGTCATCGTCGGGCTCGCCCGCGCGGTGCCGGTCCTCCGGCTCCGTGGAGCGGGCGGCTTCGGCGCGGAGCATGGCGTTGAGGACTGCGAAGGGGTCGATGGGCATGACTGTGCACCTCGTGGGGGGTGAAGTGGCTGATGTGACGGGGGCTCGGTGAGCTCGGTGAGCAGGGCCCGTCAGCAGCGCAGGACCACACAGCGCACGGCGCGCAGCGGCAGAGTCTCCGGGCGTGGAGTGCTGAAGCGGTACGGGGCTGGGGTGGCGGCCCTCTCGCCGATCGGCCGAATTCGGGCTTCGGGCCCGGCAGTCGGCGCGGGGCGGCGGAACCGGCCCGGCGCCGGCTGCGCCGACTGTTCGGGGCTGGACTCCTCGGAGGGGCCCTCGCCCGCCGGATCGGCGGGCACCGGGCCCTGCACGGGAGCCGGGGGCGTGGCCGGCCCCGTCGAAGCGGCGCAGGCGGCGGCCACGGTGGAGTGCAGTATGCCCAGGAGGGCCAGCAGCACCAGCAGCAGAGCCGCGCGGCGAGCCGCCGTGGCTATGGGCATGGGCTGGTTCATGGGCACGACCTCCTGCAACATCCCACATTGCCCAGGAAGCGCCCGCTTCTGTCCTCGCCGGCCCGAGGTTCGCTCTACTGGAGTACGGCCATTACGCCGAATTCACCCGATCGTGTGGGCGGATCACCGTGACGCCCGTAGGTCCCGTGACGCCCGTGACGCCCGTCCCGGACGCGCTCCCCAGGGCGGCGAGCGCCGCCGGTACGTCGTCGAGACCGAGCTCCGTCGTCACCAGCAGCTCCGGCCGCAGTACACCGGAGGCGACCAACGCCATCATCTCCGGGTAGGCGTGCGCGGGCATGCCATGGCTGCCGAGGATCTCCAGCTCCAGCGCGACGACCCGGTCCATCGGCAGCCGTACGCCGGCGGGCACCAGGCCCACCTGCACATGCCTGCCCTGGCGGCGCAGGCTCGCGACGGAGTTCGCGCAGGTCGCCTGCGCGCCCAGGGCATCGAGCGAGAGATGCGCGCCGCCACCGGTCGCCTCGCGGACCGCCTCGGCGACGCCGCCGCTCACCGTGGGCGCGGAAGCGTCCACGCACACCGTGGCTCCGAGCCTTCCGGCCAGTTCCAGCGCGCCGGGTGAGACGTCGACGGCGACGACCCTGGCCCCGCACGCCACCGCGATCATCACGGCGGACAGGCCCACCCCGCCGCAGCCGTGCACCGCGACCCACTCCCCCGGCCGCACCCTGCCCTGCCCCACCACGGCACGGAACGCGGTCGCGAACCGGCAGCCCAGGCTCGCGGCCGTCGCGAACGGCATCGAGTCGGGCAGCGCCACCAGGTTCACGTCGGCGTGGCGCACGGCAACGTACTCGGCGAAGGATCCCCAGTGGGTGAAACCCGGCTGCTCCTGTCGCTCACACACCTGCTGCGCGCCGCGCACGCACGCGCCGCACCGGCCGCAGGCGCAGATGAAGGGCACGGTGATCCGGTCGCCGGGCCGCCAGTTGGCGACGCCCGCGCCCACCGACTCGACCACGCCGGACAGTTCATGTCCGGGGACGTGCGGGAGGGCGATGTCCGGTACGTGGCCCATCCAGCCGTGCCAGTCGCTGCGGCACAGTCCCGTGGCCTCGACCCGTATGAACGCGCCGTCGTGGGCCGGTACGGGTTCGGGCACGTCCCGTATGCGGAGCGGCTTCCCGAAATCTTCGAACACTACAGCACGCACGGGCACACTCCCTGGCTCTCGTTTCCGGCGGATCTTGTCACACGCTCGTGTCCGGCACCGCGTCGTCCGGCACCGCGTCGTCCGGCACCGCGCAGTCCCGTACCGCGTCGTCCCGCCGGGCGGGCTCCACGGGCCCGGTCGGCGGCTCCCACGGCGCCCCGCACTCCCGCAGCCAGCGCTTCAGCACCCGGTGCACCCGCTCCGCCCCGATCAGTTCCGCGCCCTCCGCGCCCTCATCGCCCTCGGTGCCCTCATCGACAGGAGCGGACAGCTCCAGCGGCGACAGCAGGAAAGGCTGCGACTGTTCGCCGCCGAGCCCGCCGTGCGAGCCGATCTGCTCCTCGAAAGCGTGCACCGCGCCCGTCTCCGGGTCGTACATCGAGTTGACCATGATGTCGGCGACATGCGGGAAGGAGTCGGTACGCCGTACGGCCTCGGCCGCGCCGGGTCCGAACACCCCCAGAGGGCTGTCGTCCCGATTCCCGTCCGCCAGCTCCGCGACCGGCACCTCCGCACCGCCCCGGCCGAGCACCACCGAGCCGTGCTCCTCGCTGCGTACCAGCAGGAAGCCGATGCCGGGATGGTTGGCGAGCGTCCCGAGCAGCGCCGGGTGGCGCCGGTCGATCTGCTCGCGGCTGAGGCGCTCCGGCGCGTCGGGGAAGGAGATCAGCGCGAGGTTCCCCGAGGCGAGCACCATCGGGTCCTTCGGATCGGCTCCCGGCGCGGGCGCGGGCTGCTCGTCCGCGCCCTGTGCCACCGGGCGGTGGAGCGCGACGCGCAGGGCGTCGCCGGCGGCGTCGCGTGCCTCGGCGCCGCTCTTGGAACGTTCGGCGCGGCGCGAGACCGGCAACCCGCACCCCGCCCGTACGAGGTCCTTGAGCGTGAGTCCGTACGCGCCCTCGAAGGTCTCGCCAGGGCTCTGGCCGTGGTCGGACAGCAGCACGATCCGGTAGGCGCGCGGGGCGTGTTCGGCGACGCCGGCGAGCAGCGCGAGCGAACGGTCGAGGCGCCGCAGCACCAGCAGGGCGTCCCGGCTGTGCGGCCCGGAGTGGTGCGCCACTTCGTCGTACGCCACGAGGTCGGCGTAGACGGCGCTGCGTCCGGCCAGCATGTCCCCTATCACCGCGGCGACCACCACATCGCGCTCGACGACGGTCGCGAACGCCCGGATGAACGGATAGAGCCCGCCGCGCTTGACCCGCGGCCGGTCGTTACGCAGCCGCGCCCGCGTCGACTGGCCGACCTCGCGGGCGGCTTCGGCGGTGAACGACAGCGCGGTGCGGACGGCGTTGGCGGGGTCGGAGAAGTACGCGAAGTAGCCCGCCCGGGAGCGGTTGGCCCTGCCGCGTCTCGCCGCCACGGACAGGACCAGGGCGAGTTGTTCGGCGCCGCCGCTGAAAAGGTTGCCGCGGCTGGCGCCGTCGACGGCCAGCAGCCCGTCGTCGCCGGTGCGCCGGATCGCGCGGCGCTGGAGCTCCGCTGCGCTCGCGGGCCGGTTGGTGACCATGATCCGGCCGCTGTCCTTCTCGTACCAGCGGAAGGCGGGCACGTCGTGGTTGGTGCCGTGCAGGATGCCGAGCTGGCTGGCGCCGGTCTGGCTGGACCAGTCGGTGCGCCAGAGCGTGAGCCGGTGGGTCGTCGCCAGCCAGGCGGCGACGGTCGGCATCACACCGTCCTTGGCCGCGCGCCGCAGGACCTCGTGGCCGACGCCGTCGAGCTGCAGGAAGACCATGCCGGGCGGAACCGGACCGCCGCCGTCCTCGCCGCGTCTGCGACGGCGGCGGTCGGCGAGCCGGTAGAGCCTGCGCCGGTAGGCGTCGTCGTCGCGGACGGCGAGCGCGGTGGAGGTCGCGGAGGCGACGGCGGACATCACGGCGGCGACGACCACGGCGGTCTCCGGGTCGGCCGCGCCGCGTCCGTCAGGGATCATCCAGAGGGCGATCAGCAGGAGCGAACCGTTCAGGAAGAACACCAACAGGCCGAGCACCAGGGCGGACACGAGCAGCAGCGCGCGCACGAGGACCGGCCAGACCAGCGCGCTCAGCAGCCCGAACGCCCCCGCGCCCCAGGCGGCGGTGACCGCGGTCCTGGTGACGCTGTCCCCGTCGTCGGACTGGAGCTGGAAGTCGGGCAGCGCCCCGGCGAGCACCAGCAGCGTGAGCGTGGACACCGCCCACACCGCGATCACGCGCAGCAGGGCCCTGCCTGCCGTACGCCATCGCCTTGCGACCACTCGTCCTCCCGTCTGTGGACCTCCCCGTCTGTGGAGCAGAGCTCCAGCCTGGCACAGGGGCGGGCGGGAGCTCGGCGGCCGGGTCAGCAGCCGTCGTAGCCGGCCGTCGGCATCGAGAGCCTGCGGTGGACATTGGCCTTCGTCCCGGTGTCGTAGGCGGGCTCGGCCAGGTCCGCGGTCTCCAGCCGTACACCTCGGCGCTCACACTCGGCGAGGAAGACGGGCAGCGAGGTCAGCGCGCGCGCAAGGACGCGTTCGTTGGGGGCGACGAACAGGTCGACATGGCCCGCGTCGACATCGGACCACAGACCGCGGTCGTCGGGCCGCAGACCGTAGAAGAGTAGCCGGCGGGTCACGACATAGCCCTGGTCGGCGGCCCAGCGGTCGCACATGGCGTGCTGGCTGCGGGTGTCCACGAGGAAGGGGTCGCGGTCCAGTTCCTCAAGGGGGGTCAGGCTGGCGATCGCCGCGACTCGTACGCCGTCCATGGCCTTGTCCCCCTGCGCTCCGCCGGCATTGCTCGCGTGTCGCCGCCGACCCTACTCGGTTACCCTGCGGGCACAGCGGGAGCGAGGAGGCGCCGCGTGCCGGTAGAGATCACCTGGTGGGGTCATGCCACCTGCACGATCGAGGACTCCGGGGTCCGGGTGCTGACCGACCCGCTGTTCGCGCGCCGGCTCGCCCATCTGCGCAGACGGCGCGGTGAGCTGCCGCCCGCCGAGGCCACGGTCGCCGATGCGGTCCTCGTCTCCCATCTGCACTCCGACCATCTGCATCTGCCCTCGCTCGCCCGGCTCGCCGCCGGTACGCAGCTGCTGCTGCCGCGCGGCGCGGCGCGCGCCGTGCCCGGCCTGAGGCGGCTGGCGGGCGTGGCCGGGCTCCGGGTCACGGAGGTGATGCCGGGCGACGAGGTGGAGCTCGGTGAGGTGCGGGTGCGGGCCGTGCCCGCGCTGCACGACGGGCGGCGGCTGCCGTTCGGGCCGCGCCGGTCGCCCGCGCTGGGCTATGTGATCAGCGGGAAGGCGCGTACGTACTTCGCCGGGGACACCGGGCTCTTCGACTCGATGGCCGAGGAGGTCGGGCCGGTGGATGTGGCGCTCCTGCCGGTCGGCGGCTGGGGGCCGTATCTGGGGCACGGGCATCTGGACGCGGGCCGGGCGGCGCAGGCGCTCGCCGCGCTCGCGCCGCGCGCTGCCGTGCCGGTGCACTACGGCACGTACTGGCCGATCGGGATGGACGGGGTCCGCCCGCACGAGTTCTACACCCCGGGCGTGGAGTTCGTACGCAAGGCGGCGCGGCACGCTCCGCGGGTGGCCGTGCATCTGCTGGCGCACGGCGAGCGGATAACGCCGGAGGCCGCCCGGTGAGCGGAGAGCTGACGCAGACCCTGGGGCTGGTGTCGGAGGCGGTGGGGCGGCAGCTGCCGCCGGAGTCGACCCAGCAGGCCGTCGGCTACCCGTCGCTGTTTCTGCTGGTGGTGGTGGGTGCGTTGGTGCCGGTGGTGCCGACGGGGGCGGTGGTGAGCTCGGCTGCGGTGGTGGCTCTGCATCAGACGGCTCCGCTGCCGCTGCTGATGGTTTTTCTGGTGGCGTCTTTCGCCGCGTTCCTCGGGGATGTCGGCCTGTACGGGCTCGGGCAGCGCGGGATCCGTTCCAAGAACGGCTCGCGCTGGCTGGCGGCGCTGCGCGACCGGGCCGCGCCCGACCGGCTGGAGCAGGCGCAGCGCAGGCTGGAGGTCCACGGGGTGACGGTGCTTGTGCTGTCCCGGCTGGTGCCCGCCGGGCGGATTCCGGTGATGCTGGCCTGTCTGCTCGGGCGGATGCCGCTGCGGCGGTTCATACGCGGGGACGTGCCCGCGTGCCTGGCGTGGGCGGCTACGTATCAGCTGATCGGGATACTGGGCGGCTCGCTCTTCGACGAGCCGTGGAAGGGCGTGGCCGTCGCGGTGGCGCTGACGGTGGTGATCAGCGGGGCGCCGGCGCTCTGGCGCAGGGCGCGGCGGGGGGTCCGGAACCGGCGCTCCGGTGCCGTCGAGTGCCCTGATGTGCCCGGTTCCACCACGGATGGCTCACCCCGCTCACCCGGCTCACCTGGCTCATCCGGCTCATCCGGTCAGCACGCGTGAGCCGCCGATCGGCAGGTCCCACAGCTGCCCGCGCGGCCTGCCGGTGCGCTCCCAGGCGGCCCGTACCCGCGTGAGCGGTTCCAGCACCGGCTCCGCGGAGAGCACGAACGTCGCCCAGTGCATCGGGGCCATGTTCCGCGCGCCGAGATCCTCCGCGGCGCGTACCGCCTCCTCCGGGTCGGTGTGTACGTCGCTGAGCCACCAGCGCGGGTTGTACGCGCCGATCGGCAGCAGCGCCAGATCCAGGCCGGGGTGGCGGCGGCCGATCTCCGTGAACCAGTGGCCGTAGCCGGTGTCCCCGGCGAAATACACCGACTGGCCCAGCCGGTCGGTCAGCACCCAGCCGCCCCACAGCGAGCGGCAGGTGTCGAGGAGGGTCCGCTTGGACCAGTGGTGGGCCGGTACGAAGTCGAAGCGGACGCCCTTGAACTGCGCGCCCTCCCACCAGTCCAGTTCCGTCACCCGGGTGAAGCGGCGGCGCCGGAACCACCCGCCGAGGGCCGCGGGGACGAAGAGCGGGGTCCGCCGGGGAAGCCTCTTCAGGGTGGGCGCGTCGAGATGGTCGAAGTGGTTGTGGCTGATGACCACGGCGTCGATGGGCGGCAGGTCCTCCCAGCGCACCCCGACGGGGGTGATCCGTACCGGAGTGCCGAAGATCCGGCGCGACCACACGGGGTCGGTGAGAACGGTGAGCCCGCCGACGCGCACCACCCAACTGGCGTGTCCCACCCAGGTGACGGCGACGGTCGTGGCGTCCACGGCGGGCAGCGGGCCGGGCTCGAAGGGGAGGAGCGGGATATCCAGGAGTCCGGCCGCGCCGGGGCGTACGGCACCCTCCCGGGCGAGGCGTGCCATGGCCCGTACGCCGGGGAGGGGGGCGGTGAGCCGGTCGGCGAAGGACGGCGGCCAGCGGCGGATCTCGCCGAGGCGGCGGGTGCGGGAGGGTGCGGGGGTGAGGGTGCGGGAGTCGGGTCGTACGCCTTGCGGCTGTGCGTCTTGGGGTTGTACGCCTTCGGCAGTGCCCGTCGCGGGGCTCGCGGCTCCGGCGCGCTTCCCGTCGGCCGGTCCTGTCGCCCCTCTCTCTCCGGACTCCTCCGTCTGTTCCCGCTGTTCCGTCATTTCGGGGCTCCGTTCAACTCAACGCAGTTCGCCGAAGGCCGATCCAAGAATCCTCAATGCCCCGGCCACATGGGGCAATTCCAGAGGTGCGGGAGAGTTGAGTGTTTCCAGCTGCTGCTCGGGAGTCGTTCCCAGCAACGGCGCGGTCGCCAGCCGTACGCGCAGTGCGCCCAGCTCATCGCCGAACCGGTGCCCACCCGGCACGGGTACCCCCAGCCGGCCGGTCAGATACTCCTCAAGCTCCATGGAATCGCTCACATCCCGCTCGGCGAGGCGTGCGCGCAAGGGCCCGAGGTCCGCGTACAGATGGCGGCCCGCCTGCGGCGGGCGGGCCAGCGCGCCGGAGATGAGCACCTCGTGGTGCGCCGCTGCCGCCACGCGCGCGTGCACCGCGGCGGCCCGCCGCATCCGCTCCACGACCGGCCCCGGTTCGCCGAGGGCGTGGGCGGCGGCGTACGCGACCGGGGTCGCCACCACGGCCCCGAGGGCGGCGAGGATGTCGAGGGTCCGGGCGCGGCGGGCTTCGCCCTGCTCGGTGTCCGGGAAGCGGGCGACGGCGACGGGCCAGGCGGCCGGGGTGAGCGCGCCCGCCAGATCGGTCAGGACGGTTACGTCGTCGGGGGCCATCTCGGCGGGGCTGAGCAGCATCGTGTCGTGCGGCCGGTGCAGCGTGTCCCGCCACGTCTCGTCGCTGATGATGTGCAGTCCCTCGCCGACCGCCGCCTCGCAGGCCTCGCGCACCGTCTCGGGCGGGGCGACGGTCGCGGTGGGGTCGTCCACGACGGACAGCAGGAGGAGCCGGGGGTCACCGCCTTCGGCGCGGACTCTGCGTACGGTCTCCAGCAGCGCGTACGGATCGGGCACGCCGCCGCACTCAGCCGGGGTCGGCACATGGAAAGCGGGCCACCCCAGCAGCCGGGCCTGCGGGGTCCACGGCGCGGGGCAGGGCCGGGGCATCAGCACATCCCCGCCGTGCGCGCCGATCAGCGCGGACAGCAGCGGCTGCGCACCGCACGCCGCGGCCACGTGGTCGGGGCGGCTGCGCAGCCCGCGCCGCCGCCAGTAGCCGCAGGCCGCCTCGCGCAGCTCAGGGCTGCCGCCGGGCGGCTCGGTCTCCGCGCGGCCCGCGGCGGCGGCGAGCACGGCGGCGAGTTCGGGCAGCACGGGCAGTCCCTGCGCGGGCGCGTGCGGACCGTAACGGACCGGGCCACGGCCTTCCGGAGCCGCCGTGCGCTGCATTCCGTCACCTCCGCCGCCTGGCTTGCGTCCCGGGATGGACGCCCCCGGGATGTCCACCCCGGGATGTCCGCTCTGGGATGTCCGCTCCGGGGGCGTCTGCCCGGCTCACGAGCCCTTTATACGGAGTTATACGGAGGTTTGCGCGAGCTTGCCGCACGAGTTCCCAGGAGTCGTTCGTCCACGGCTGGGACATCGCGGACGCCGTGGCACCGGCACGGGCGACCGCCGGCTGGTGGAGCTCACCGCGTCGACCGTGCTCGCCGCGTCGACCGTGCTCGCCGTTCACGAGTCGGGCCCGGACTCTCGTGGCAGCGCCGAGTGACAGCGGCATAGCCGGGTATGCGCGACGCATGTCCGACGCCTACTCGGCTTACACATCATCAAACCCGCGGGCCCACACGCGGGCCGCCGTGCTGCTCAGCCGCTGGGACCGCCGGCTCTTCCACGCCGTCGCCTCCCGGCACTGGCCCGGCGCCGAGCCTGTGCTGCCCCGGCTGAGCCACAGCGCCAACCACGGGCTGCTGTGGTTCGGCGCGGCAACCGGCATGGCCGTCCTGGGCCGCGGGACCCGCTCGCGCCGCGCCGCCGTGCGGGGTGTGGTGTCCCTCGCGGTCGCCTCGGTCGCGATCAACACCGTCGCCAAGCGTTCGGTGCGCAGAGCACGGCCGGTGCTCGACGCGGTGCCGCTGATACGGCAGCTGAAGCGGCAGCCCTTCACCACGTCCTTCCCGTCCGGGCATTCGGCATCGGCCGCCGCCTTCGCGACGGGCGTCGCCCTGGAGTCGAAGGGCTGGGGCGCGGCCCTGGCGCCGGTGGCCGCGTCGGTCGCCCTCTCCCGCGTCTATACGGGCGCCCACTACCCGAGCGATGTACTGGTGGGCGCGGGGCTGGGGGTGGGCGCCGCGTTCGCGGTGCGCGGGGCCGTGCCGACGAGGTCGCAGCTGCCGCCGGGCCGGCCCTGGGTCGAGGCGCCCGCCCTCCCCGGCGGCCAGGGCCTGGTGGTCGTCGTCAATCGGCAGGCGGGCTCGGCGGACTCCTCCGATCTGGTGCGCGCCGCGCTGCCGCTCGCGGAGGTCGTGGACTGCGAGCCCGGCGAACTGTCGGCCGAACTGGAGAACGCGGCGGGCCGCGGCCGGGCGCTCGGCGTACTCGGCGGCGACGGAACGGTCAACCGGGCGGCGGTCGTCGCCACGGCGCACGGCCTCCCGCTGGCGGTCTTCCCCGGCGGCACGCTCAACCACTTCGCGTACGACCTCGGCATCGAGTCCATGCACGACACCTGCCGGGCGCTCGCGACCGGCGAGGCCGTCCAGGTCGACGTGGGGCGCTTCACGCCGGGCCCGGACGGCGCACGGGCGGGTTTCTTCCTCAACACCTTCAGCCTGGGCGTCTATCCGGAGCTGCTGCGTATCCGCGAGCGCTGGTCACCCCGGATCGGCGACTGGCCCGCCGGGGTGCTGGCGGCGGCGCTGGTGCTGCGCGGCGCGGAGCCGCTGGAGGGCGAGATCCACGGCAGGCTCCGCCCCATGTGGTTGCTGTTCGCCGGAAACGGCACCTATCGGCGGATGGGGCCGAGCCCCGGCGGCCGCCACGATCTGGCGGACGGTCTGCTGGACGTACGCGTGGTGCACGGAGGCCGCAGGCCGGGGCTGCGGCTGCTGGCCGCGGCGCTGGCCGGTCCGCTGAGCCGTTCGCCGGTGCATGCGGCGCGCCGGCTGCGGCGGCTGCGGATCGCCGGGCTCGCGCCCGGGACGCCGGTGGCGTACGACGGTGAAGTGGCCGAAGCACCGCAGGAGTTGGTGCTGGACAAGGCGGTCGGGGCGCTCACGGTCTACCGTCCGCAGACTTAGCGGGCCCAGCTCTGCCTGTCGTAGCCCGTCGAGCCGGTGGAGTCGGTGGAGTCGGTGGAGTCGGTCGAAAATTTGATCGACTGCTGGCAGCGGTTTCCCGCACCATGGGCCCATGCAGATCCGCCGCGCGCAGAGCCATGACGCGGCCGGGATCGCCGCGGTCCAGGTACGGTCCTGGCAGGCGGCGTTCCCCGGTCTCGTACCGCAGCACCATCTCGACGCGCTCGATCCCGTACGGGAAGCGCTGCTCTGGACGGGCCGGCTCACCGGGCCGCGGCAGGCGGATGCGGGGGTACTGGTCGCCGAAACCGCGGACGGCATCGTCGCCTTCGCCAGTTACGCTCCAGCCGCGCACACGGGCATCGCGGAGATCGGCAGGCTCCACTCGCTTCCCGAGGTCTGGGGCACCGGAGTCGGCACACGCCTGCTGACGGCCGTCATCCAGGAACTCACCGCCACCGGCCCACCCGGGCGGTCCTGTGGGTGCTGGAGGGCAATCAACGGGCCCGCAGCTTCTACGAGTCCGCCGGCTGGCGCCCCGACGGCGCGATCGAGGTGGAGGTGACCGGCGGTCGCCCGCTGACCAAGCTGCGCTATCAGCTCCCGCTGCTCGGCGCCGTCACCGCCCGGCCGATCCGGACCGACCGGCTCCTGCTCCAGCCGCTCGCCGTCGAGCACACGGAGGAGATGGCCACGGTCCTCTCCGACCCCGCGCTGCACACCTTCATCGGCGGCTCGCCCGACACCCCCGAGGGCCTGCGCACCCGTTACGCCCGCATGCTGGCTGGCTCGCCCGACCCGGCCGTGTCCTGGTGCAACTGGGTGATCGGCCTGCGTGCCGAGTCCTGCCTCACGGGCACTGTCCAGGCGACGATCGGCCCTTCGGAGCGCGACCGCGGCCGGACCGCCGAGCTCGCGTGGGTGGTCGGCACCGAGTGGCAGGGGCGGGGCATCGCCACCGAGGCGGCGCGTGGGCTCGTCGCGTGGCTCGCGCGGCAGTCGGTGCGTACCGCCGTCGCGCATGTGCACCCGGACCACCTCGCCTCGGCGGCGGTCGCCGCGGCGGCGGGGCTCGCGCCCACCGACCGGATGCAGGACGGCGAGGTGCGGTGGGAGGCGGACCTCGTAGGAACAGCGTCCAGATAGCAAGACACGGGTCTCGGGATACGAAACAACGGCGTACCGTCGGCGTACCGCTGAGGAGAGCTTCAGCGGAACGCGGCAGAAGGAGTCCGGCCATGTCGAAGATGCCGAGGACGGCGAGGACGGCGAGGATGCCGAAGGAGACCGCCGTCTACACCCATGGGCACCATGACTCGGTGCTGCGCTCCCACCGCTGGAGGACCGCCGCCAACTCCGCCGCGTATCTCCTCGCCGAACTCCGCCCAGGTCTGGACGTACTGGACGTGGGCTGCGGGCCCGGCACCATAACCGCAGATCTGGCCGGCCTGGTCGCGCCCGGGCGGGTGACCGCGGTCGACGCCGCCGAGGACGTACTGCGTCAGGCGCGCGAGACCGCCGCCGGACGCGGCCTGGACAATGTCCACTTCGCGGTTGCCGACGTCCACGCACTGGACTTCCCCGACGACTCGTTCGACGTCGTCCACGCCCATCAGGTGCTGCAGCACGTCGGCGATCCGGTGCGGGCGCTGCGCGAGATGCGACGGGTCTGCCGCCCCGGCGGAGTCGTCGCGGCGCGCGACAGCGACTACGGCGCCTTCACCTGGTTTCCCGCGATCCCGGCCCTGGACGAGTGGCTCAGCCTCTACCGGCGAGTGGCCCGCGCGAACGGCGGCGAACCGGACGCCGGGCGCAGACTGCTGTCCTGGGCCCGGGCCGCCGGCTTCACCGACATCGCCGCCACCGCCTCCGCCTGGTGTTTCGCCACGCCCGGCGACCGCGCCTGGTGGAGCGGGCTGTGGGCGGAACGTACGACCGCGTCGGTGTACGCGAAACTCGCGGTCGACGGCGGCCACGCCACCCCGCAGGAGCTGACCGCGGCGGCTGACGGCTGGCGGGAGTGGGGTGACCACGACGACGCGTGGTTCATGGTGCCGCACGGGGAAGTGCTCTGCCGGGTCTGACAATCCGGCAACCGATGTCGCCACCCGCCACCGCCAACTAGGCTCGCCCGTATGGAGATCCTCGGAACCACGCTGCGCGTATGCGTCGATGACCTGGAAACCTCGGTGGCCTTCTACGAGCGTCTCACCGGCGCCAAGCCGCTGCGCTTCGAGCGCGGGGGCGTCTCGGTCGCCGCGGTCGGCTGCTTCCTGCTGATGAGCGGGCCGGAGTCGGAGTTGGAGGTGTTGCGCAGGGTGGCGGCGACGATCGCCGTGAAGGACGTGGACGACGCGTGCGCCACGCTCACGGAGGGCGGCGCGCGGGTCATCGTGGGTCCGGTGGGGACGCCGGTGGGCCGCAATCTGATCGCCGTCCACCCCGACGGTTCGGTCTTCGAGTACGTGGACCGGAAGTCGGCGTGACGCGTCGGCGTAACGACGTCGGCGTGGTGACGTCGCGCCGCCCTAGTTTTGGGGGCGCATCCGGTAGTCGTACGCCTCGGGCAGCGGTTCGTCGGTGAGGGCCGACCACACCTCTTCCAGGATCTCGGCTCCCTCGCGCAGGTCAGCGACCTCGAAGCCCGCGTCGAAGACGGCGCGCGCCTGATCCGTACGTCCCTCGGCGAGCAGCAATTGGGCCTCGATCAGCCGGAAGCGCCCGCGCTGCCGCACTGCCGGACTCAGCCGGTCCCAGACGGCGCGGGCCTCCGCGGCTCTCGCCGCCGCGAGCAGTGCCGCGATGGCCTCCCGGCCGAGGGCCGCCGTCGCCGCCGTCCACGAATCGCCGTCGTCACGGCGCTCCTGGCACAGGTCGTCAAAAGCCTCGGCATAGCGCTCGGCGGCGCGCACGGCGTTGCCGCCCTCCTGGTCGGCGACGGCCAGGCAGCGCAGCAGCGGCCAGCGGGACGGGGCCAGGGCCAGGCCCCGTTCCCAGCTGCGTACGGCCTGGGCGAGATCGCCCGCGTGCCACTGGGTGACGCCGAGGTGGTACTCGGCCAGCGGCTCGGCGGGCGCGGTCTCCAGCATGTCCCGCCAGTGCGGCGCTACGAGCGAGGGCCCGGGCGGGGTGACCCTGCGCGGCTCGGGGAAGACGCCGGTCCTGAGCAACTCCCGCCAGGGCGCCTGCTCCTCGCCGAGCGTCGACTCGCCGAAGGGCGTGCCGGGCAGTTTGTGGCCCGCGCGGAGCACTTCGAGCGCGCCCCAGCCGGACCCGGTGGCGAGCGACTCGACCGGTTCGGCGTCCGCGTACGGCCGCCATGCCGCGTACGCGGCGGCCACCTCGGCCCGGGGCAGCACCTCGGCAAGCCGGGTCTCGACCTCCGCGCGTGCCGCGCCCCAGTCGTCGCCGTGCACCGTTCCGGGGTCGGCGGCGAGCGGTCCGTACGACTCCAGCCAGCTGAACTCCGCACCCGCTTCCAGCGGTACGTGCTCCAGCTGGGTGCGGGCGAGACCGGCCTGGATCTCGGCGTAACCGGCCGTGCCCGGTTCGGTCAGCCACCGCTGCCAGCGGCGTCCGCCGCGCCCCGCGCCCCAGACGAAGAGCTTTCGGCCGCGCAGCACATCGGTCGAGGTCTGTACGAGGCCCTGCCCGGACGCGTCCAGTGCGGCGATCCATTTACGGGACTCGGCCGGGACCTCGTAGAAGTAGTCCGCGGGGTACTCGCCGCGCAGCGGATACGTACGGTCCGCGCCCTCCCACTCCGGCACCGGCACGCGGCGCAGGCTGCGCTCGTATCCGAAGTGCCAGGCTTCGTCGGCGGGCGCGAGTACGCGTGTCGTCTCGTGTTCGTCGACAGCGATGTTGGACCACCAGTACACGGGCGCGGGCCGCTCGTGAGGGTTGCGGATCCGTACGCCGACGTGGAGGAAATCGGAGTCGGCGGGCAGCCACAGATCGACCTGGAACGGCAGGTCGCGCAGCCGCTCCCACTCCCAGAGCCTGACCATCGTGCCGCCGTCGGGGGCGGGGACGAGGGCGGCGTGCAGCGGGGCACAGGAGAGGGTGGTGTGGCCGGTCGCGCCGATGTTCCACTCGATGCCGCCGGAGAACCACGCGCCGTTGAGCGCGAAGTCGGCGGGCTGGAACACCGGGTTGCGGTAGAGGAGTTCGCGTCCGGTCGGCTTGTGGTGCAGGGAGTGGATACGCCCGCCGAGGCCGGGCAGCACGGTGACCTTCAGCCGCTCGTTCTCGATCACGATCGCGTCGAGTCCGGTCGGCGTGCGCTCACGCCCGTAGCCGTCGAGCACGCGCACGGGCAGCAGGGTGCGCAGCGGCTCGTAACCGATCTGCCGTGCCATCTCGCGGGGCAGTTCCCGCTTGGTGTGCTCGTCGATGGCGTGCGTTTCGTCCAGGGGGCGCAGGGCGGGCAACGGGTTCGCCGGTCCCACAGGGGCCGCGGGCAGGGTCAGTACGGTACGCCGCACGGTGGTGGCCAAGGCAACCTCAATTCGCTCGCGCGGGCTGCCTCCACCCCTCTGGGTCGGCGCCCCGACGACCATGGAACACGGTGCACTCCGTACTTACCAGGGTGCCGTGAGTCAGTCTTCAGTTGTCAGTCTTCAGTCTTCAGTCTTCGGCCAACGCGGCCACCAGCAGATCCGCGAGCAGCGCGCCCGCACTGCCCTCCGGGTCGAGATCGGGGTCGTAGACGGTCACATTCAGCCCCACGCAGCGCTCCGAGCGCACCAGCGCCTTGAGCAGCGCGGTGACTTCGGACGGCAGCAGCCCGTCCGGATCGGGGCTGTCGACGGCGGGCATTACACTCGGATCGAGCACGTCCGCGTCCAGATGCACCCAGAATCCGTCGAGCGCGGGCGCTTCGAAGCCGATCGCCACCACGCCTGCCAGATCCGCCGGGCCCCACTCGCGCAGTTCCCCGACCGTCACGGTCGGGATCTTCAGCTGCGCGAGCTCGGCCCGGTCCGCCTCGAAGTAGTCCCGGATCCCGAACAGCCGCACGTCCTCGTCGCGCAGATACGGCCTCAGCCCCTCCAGATCCGTCAGGTCCGCCTGGCCGCGCCCGGTTGCGAGGGCCAGCTCCTCGCCGGCAGCCGCCCCGACCCGGTCGGAGTTGCCGGGGTGCCGGAAGTCGGCGGACGCGTCGATCGCGGCCATTCCGTACCGGCCGATTCGGCGCAGGGCCAGCGAAGCGCCGAGCTGGATCGAGCAGTCCCCGCCGAGGACCAGGGGGAAGTCCCCGTTCCATACGTGGCGCTCGACGCGGTCGGCGAGACGGCGGGTGTACGAGGCGATCGCGGCGGCGTTGAAGACTCCGTCACCCTCCTGCCAGCCGCCCAGGTCGTAGCGGGGCGGTACGACGACCCCGCCTTCGAATGCCCCGAGGCGCTGCACGATGCGCTGCTCGCGCAGGGCGCCGGCGAGTTTGTAGCAGCCGGGGACGGTGCCCGGGGCCGGGGGCCGCAGGCCCAGGTTGGAGGGGGCGTCGATGACCACGATGTTCCGCATGCGGACCATCCTCACGGCCGTAGTCCCGCTTCTTCAAGGCATCGCCTCAAGGGGATCAGCAGGGTCGGCGGGCGAGCATCTCCGTCGTGATCGCCCAGCGCTCGTGGTCGCGCCACGCCCCGTCGATGAAGAGGAAGTCGGGCGAGAAGCCTTCGAGCCGGAAACCCGCGCTGCGTACGAGTCCGAGGGAAGCCGCGTTGTTCGGCTGGATGTTGGCCTCAAGACGGTGGAGGCCCATCGGTCCGAAGGCATGGCGCACGACGAGGCGGAGGCCTTCGCTCATCAGGCCCCGGCCGGCGGCGTGCACGAACGCGCCGTAGCCGAGCGTCCCGCTCAGGAAGCCGCCCGCGACGATGTTGTTGATGTTGATGAAGCCCGCGATCGCGCCGGAGTCGCGCGCGCAGACGAGGAAACCGGCCCGGGTCGGGTCCTCGATCAGCCGCTTGGCGTAGGTGGTGTACGCCCCGGCCGTGTCGGGCGGGAAGAGCCAGGGCCGGTGGTGCTCGGCGCTCTGCCTCGTTCGCGTGGTGAATTCGTCGCTGTCGTCGTACGTGTAGTGGCGTACGCCGACGCGGGGGCCGGTGGCAAGGTAGGGGGCGGCCGCGGAGAAATCGGACATCGCGCCAGCCTAGCGAGGACGCGGGAGATTCAGGGTCGGCCACCTCACCGGCCATGACCAAACCGTGTTCAGACCGTGTTCAGGCCATGACCAGGCCATGACCAGCGAGGGAGCACCGTGACCGCCCGTTGGTTCCGGGTAGCTCAGCTCAGCGCGGGGTCGTCCAGCGTCAGCGTGCACGCCTCCGCGTCCAGCACCGCCGCCGCGCCGAACGGCATCGTCAGCGCGGTCTCCCCGTGCCCGAACCCCAGCTCCTCAACCACCGGTACGCCCAGCCCGCCCAGCCGGTCGCACAGCACCGCGCGCACCTGCTCGTACGGTCCGCACTCCGACCAGGAGCCGAGGGCGACCCCGGCCACACCATCCAGCCAGCCCGAGCGCAGCAGTTGGGTGAGGATCCGGTCGAGGCGGTAGTCCTCCTCCCCCACGTCCTCGATGAGCAGCAGACCGCCCCGGGCGGAGGGGCGGGCGTACGCGGTGCCCAGGTCCGCGGCGAGCAGGCTCACGCAGCCACCGAGCGTGACGCCCCGGGCGCGGCCGGGGACCATGGTGCGGGCGCTCTCCAGGCCGAGCGTCCGCACCGATTCGGGCTCGAAGAGCGTGGCGCGCAGCGACTCCTGGGTGCGGCCGTCCTTGAGGAAGGCGAGCGCGCCGATCATCGGGCCGTGCAGGGTCGCCAGGCCCATCCGCACGGCGAACGCCTCATGCAGGGCCGTTATGTCGCTGTACCCGACGAAGACCTTGGGCCCGGCCGCGCGGATCGCTGTCCAGTCGAGGAGATCCACCATGCGCTGTGCGCCGTAGCCGCCGCGGGCGCAGAGCACCGCGGAGACCGACGGGTCGCACCAGGCCTGAGTCAGCTCACGGGCGCGGGCCGCGTCCGTCCCCGCCAGATACCAGAAATCCCGGTGCTGATCGCGGACATGGGGCATGACGACGGGCTCCAGATCCCAGCCGCGCAGGATGTCGAGGCCCGCTTCCAGCCGTTCCTCCGGGACCGGTCCGCTGGGCGCCACCACGGCGACCTTGGCACCCGGCCGCAGTCGCGCGGGCCGTGTCAAGGACAGCAAGGGAGGTGAAGACGGTGAAGAAGACGGTGAAGAGGTGGACGGCATGGGGGTCACTTCCTGAGCTCCAGGAGGGGCACGTCGGGGCGGGTGACGGAGAAGACCTGGGCGTAAAGGGAGAGCTCGGCCTCCAGCGCGCGTATCAAGGTGTCGGCCCGGCGGAAGCCGTGGCCCTCGCCCTCGAAGGCGATGTACGCGTGGGGAATGCCGCGCCCCGCCATCCGGGTCAGGAACCGCTCGCACTGCACGGGCGGGCAGATCACGTCGTCGAGCCCCTGGAGCAGCAGGAACGGTGCGGCAATCCGGTCGGTGTGGTGGAGCGGCGAGCGCTCGCGGTAGCGCCCGGGGACTTCGGAGAGCGGGCCGATCAGCGACTCCAGGTACTGCGATTCGAAGTCGTGGGTCCCGTCGGCGGCCCAGTCCGTCAGGTCGAGGACGGGATAGATGATGGTGCCGCAGGCGTAGAGGTCGGTGGTGGTGAGGGAGGCGGCGGCGGTCCAGCCGCCCGCGCTGCCGCCGCGGATGGCGAGCCGTGCCGGGTCCGCCGTGCCCTCGGCGGCCAGCGCCTCGGCGACGGCCGCGCAGTCCTCGACGTCGACCACGCCCCACTGTTCGCGCAGCCTCTGCCGGTATGCGCGGCCATAGCCGGTGGAGCCGCCGTAGTTGACCTCGGCGACGCCGATGCCCCGGGAGGTGAAGTAGGCGATCTCCAGGTCGAGGACGAGAGGCGCATGGCCTGTCGGGCCGCCGTGTGCCCACACAACGAACGGCGGCAGTTCATCGTCGGGCGCGATCCGGTCCGGGCTGTGCGGCGGATAGATATGGGCGTGGATCTCGCGGTGGCCGGGGCCGGTGAACGTGCGGATCTGTGGCTCCGGGTAGTACACCGGGTCCACCGGGTCGTCGTGCGCCGAGCCGATGACCCGGGTGCGCCCGGTCCTGGTGTCGAGCTCGACCACCTCGTACGCGCTGCGCGGGCTGGCGGCGACACCGATCACCCGGTCGCCGTGCACGGCGAGGGTGGCCGCCCATTCGGTCCAGGGCCCGGCGGCGTCGACGAGTTCACCGGTCTCCGGGTCGAGGATCCCCAGCGCGGTGGTGCCCTTGCCGTGGATGACGGCGATCAGCCCGTTCTCCAGGGGGTGGAACCAGCTGAGGCCGATCTTCCACAGTGGCCCGCCGAACTCCTCGCGCCGGCCGGGGCAGAGGGGGACGCTCTGTATGGCACCGGCCACTAGGACCTGTCCGGGCGATCTTGTCGGGCCCGCGACGACAGCTACGGCACCTCGCTGTGTTGTCGGAGTCGCCCAAGTACGTCCAGTACGAGGGCGACCCTCCGCCTTGCGATGCACCGCATCTGACGCCGCGGGCTGATCCTCGAAGATCGCCCGGACAGGACCTAGCGCCTCCGGGCGGATGCGCTGGAGCTCCCACCAGTTGCCCAGGTCGGAGACGAAGAGCAGCGAGCCGTCCGGGGCCCAGTCGACCTGGCAGACCGACTCGTCCGTGCCCCCGACGACCGGCCGCACCGCCGCGAACGGGCCGTCCTCGACCACCTCGCCGAGCATCACCACCGAGCCGTCCCACGGCATCTGCGGGTGGTCCCAGGCGATCCAGGCGGCGTGGCGCCCGTCCGGCGAGAGCCGCGGCCCGGTGACGAAGCGGTGCCGGTCGCCGGAGAGCTCCCGCACCGCCCCGCGGTCCTCGGCCGCCGAGCCGTCCAGCGGCACGGCCGCGATCACCCGGCGTACGTCCGTGGGCGCCGGTCCGGTGAACTCCTCCAGCACGCACCAGACTTCGCCACCGCCACCCCGGCCGTAGTCCAGGCGCAGCCGCGGATCCACCCAGCGCAGCCCGCCGCCCAGCTCCGACACCGGGGTCAGCGGACGCGGCGCGGCCTCGGGCGCGTCCGGCTCGTACACGTACAGCCGCTGGTCGGGGAAGTGGACGAAGACGACGAGTGGGCCGCCGTCGGCGCGCCAGGTTCCGGCCCAGGGTTGGCCGCCGTACTCGATGACCCTGCTGCGCACGTTCCACGGGGACGGGAGCACCGATTCCTCGGCGCCGTCGGCCCGTCTGCGCATCAGGGCGCGTCTGCCCCCCTCGGCGGGGCGCGGCGCGGTCCACCACACCTCGTCGCCGACGATGCCGAGGTATTCGGGGCGGCCCGCGTGCGAGGCGGCGAGCGCCGCGTCGATCGGTGACGGCCAGGTTCCGTAGGCTCCCGTGGCTACCATTGCCAATTCCCCCTATGCGGACCGCAGATAGTGGTCGAGCACCTTCACTCCGAAGTGCAGCGCTTCGACCGGGACTCGCTCGTCGACTCCGTGGAACAGTGCCGCGTAGTCGAAGCCGGGCGGCAGCTTCAGCGGCGAGAAGCCATAGCCGGTGATGCCGAGCCGGGAGAACTGCTTGGCGTCCGTGCCACCCGGGCTGCAGTACGGCACGACATGGCCGTCCGGATCGAAGCGCTCGACGGCCGCGCGCAGCTTGGCGTACGTCGGTGAGTCGACGGGCGCTTCGAGCGCCACCTCCCGGTGGTGGAACTCCCAGTCCACGTCCGGCCCCGTCAGCCGGTCCATGGTGTCGTGGAACTCGGCCTCACCGCCGGTCAGCATGCGCCCGTCGACATACGCGGTGGCGTGCCCCGGGATGACATTGACCTTGTAACCGGCGTCCAGCATGGTCGGGTTGGCGCTGTTGCGCACGGTCGATTCGACCAGCGCGGCGGCCGGGCCGAGCTTCGCCATCAGCACGTCCGGATCGAAGTCGGGCGCGTCCACATCGACGTTGATGCCGTGCAGCGCGGCGAGCTCGGCCAGCGCCGCCCGCACGGTGGCGGTGAGCCGCACCGGCCACTCGTGCTCGCCGATCCGGGTGATGGCCATGGCCAGCCGGGTGACCGCGTTGGCACTGTTGACCTTGGAGCCATGACCGGCCCTGCCATGAGCGGTGAGCTTGAGCCAGGCGGTGCCCCGCTCGCCCGCCGCGATCGGGTAGAGCGTCATTCCGGGTCCGGCGTGGAAGCTGAACGCCCCCGACTCGCTGATCCCTTCCGTACACCCCTCGAAGAGGCCGGGGTGGTGGTCGGCGAGGTAGCCCGAGCCGTCGATCGCGCTGGCCTCCTCGTCGGCGGTGTACGCGATGACAATGTCCCGCCGGGGCCTGATGCCCTGGCGGGCCCACCCCCGGACGACGGCCAGGACCATCGCGTCCATGTTCTTCATGTCGACCGCGCCGCGGCCCCAGACCACTCCGTCACGGATCTCCCCGGAGAAGGGGTGCACGGACCAGTCGGCGGGCTCGGCCGGCACCACGTCCAGATGGCCGTGGACCAGCAGGGCTTCGGCGGACGGGTCGGTGCCCTCGATGCGGGCGACGACATTGGTACGCCCACGGGTGCGCTCCAGCATGGTCGGTTCGATCCCGGCGCCCGCCAGCCGCTCGGCCACATATTCCGCGGCGGGCCGCTCCTGGCAGTCGCCGCCGCCGTGGTTGGTGGTGTCGATGCGGATCAGCTCGGAGGTGAAGGTCACCGCCTCTTCCAGCGCCTGACCGTCTATCGGCGTTGACATCTCAGCCATACTGCTCCTCCACTGCTGCCGAGACGATCGTCGTAACGGCTTTGAAGGTACGAATGGCCTCATACATCGTCTCGCTTGTGTACTCGACACGCCGCTCACCGCCGACCGAAACCCCCGGGACGACGGTGGCGGCCGCGGCCAGATGGTCCGCGTCGAACTCAAGCTCCACGGTGAACGGACCACCCCGCACCGGTTCATGGCGCACGGCGAGGGCCGCCGCTTCCTTTGCCGCGGCGCGGATGTCCGATGCGGTCCGCGCCGGGGTGCGGCACACCGCCGCGTACCGCGAGACATGATCCTTCACCGCGACCGTGCGGGCGTCGGGCGCATAGCCGCCCGCGTCCGCACAGGTCAGATCATCACCGGTGACCAGCACCACCGGAACCCCGTACTCCGCGACGACATGGGCGTTGAGCAGGCCCTCGCTCGCCCGCGCGCCGTTCAGCCAGACGCCGGTGATGGAGTTGGCGAGGTAGGTGTGGGCGAGCACCCCTTCCGTGCCCGCTCCGGTGTGGTAGCCGACGAAGGCGATGCCGTCCACGTCGCCGTGCTGTACGCCTTCGACCATGGAGAGGGATTTGTGCTTGCCGGTGAGCATCTGGGCCCGCTCGTCCAGCCGCTCCAGCAGGAGATTGCGCATGGACCAGTGCGCTTCGTTGATGAGCACCTCGTCGGCGCCGCCGTCGAAGAAGCCGAGGGCCGCGGCGTTCACATCGGAAGTGAAAAGAGAACGGCAGCGCTCCCACTGGGGAGTGCCTGGCAGCACATCAGCCGGCCAGGTCACCCCGGTGGCGCCCTCCATGTCCGCTGAGATGAGGATCTTCATGCCCGGAACGTTACGCGGCGCCACCCACCCCCACCAGGCCTGTGGATAACTCACGGAAACGGCCGGACTCGCGGCCGGGCCGGCGGCCCGAACAGCTGGCCCTCAGGCCCGCCCGACCACGAACCACCGGGCGGGCAGCTCGATCCGGGTGCCGTCCGCCAGATACTCCGTCTGCGCGAGCGCCGTGTCACCGCTCGCGAAGATGTGCAGGCCCGCCTCCGCCAGCAGCGCGGGCACCTCCTCGTCCGAAGCGTCCGCCGGTTTCAGGCCGTGCGCGAAGACCCTGCGGAGTTTGGGGGGCGGCCCGTCGGGTTCCGAGGCCGCCCGGCGCAGTACGTCCCTGGACGCCGAGACCAGCTCCACGACAAAGGCGCGGCCCTGTACGCCCACGAGTTCGGCGACCGCGCGCGCAACTGCCGCCCGGTCCTGCGGTCTGCTCTGATGGATCACCGCCCGCATATAGACGTGGCAGTCTCCCAGGCGTTCGTGCAGCCCTCTGACCGCCTTCCCGTCCACCAGATTGAGCTGCTCGAACTCGGCGATCCCGGCGGCGTCGGCGTGGCGCGCGTGCTCGATCGCCGCATGCGAGAGGTCCACGCCTACCGCCTTGGTGAACCGGCCGGCGAGATAGCGGGTCTGCGTGCCGTTTCCGCAGCCGAGATCCACTATGGGCAGCGCGACGCGCGCGTAGGGCAGCAGCAGCTCGGTGTGCGGCTCGGCGGTCAGCGCGGGTTCGGCGTCCCAAATGGCCTCGCCCGGCGCGTCGGTCGTCTCACGCCAGTAGCTTTCCCACGCGTTCCGGTAGTCCTCTGACACATTCATGCGTGCACTCCCCAGGTCCGGCACGGATGACGACAACGTACGGATGACAACGTAGGGGGCGACATGGAGCCTCGCACGAAGTACGAACAAATAAGCGAACAATGTGCCGAGAGCCTCAGCGTCCGGGGCGCGGCACACGCGGGAGCGTCTGCTCGAACCACACGGCCTTGCCGACTTCGGTGCGGCTGCTGCCCCACTCCCTCGCCAGGCGGCTCACCACCCGCAGCCCGCGCCCGAACTCGCTCTCAGGACCGGCGTTGAGCAGGGTCGGCAGGGAGTGATCGTCGTCGGAGACCTCGCACAGCAGGGTGTCGGAGCCGGAGCGGGTCAGGCGCAGATTCACCTGGCCGCCGTGCCCATGCCGTACGGCATTGGTCACCAGCTCGCTCACCATGAGCTCGACGTTCCCCGACAGTTCCGCCAGGCCCCAGACGGCGAGCTGTCCGCGGACCAGCCGCCGGGCCCGCCCCACCTCGCGCGGCTCGGCCGACAGCGGCCAGTCGGCGACGTCCTCGGCGGCGATGCCGTTGAGGCGCGCCATCAGCAGGGCCACGTCGTCCTTGCGTCCGCCGCGTGTGTTGAGCGCGCGGATGATGGTGTCGCAGGCATCGTCCATGGAAGCCGCGGGGTGCGCGGCGTACTCGCAGAGTGTGGCCAGGCCCACCCCGATGTCCTCGCCGCGCACCTCGACCAGACCGTCGGTGCACATCACCAGCCGGTCGCCGGGCTCCACCGGGAACCGGGCCGTCTCGAAGGGGACCCCGCCGACGCCGATGGGCGCGCCGGTGGGCAGTTCGAGCAGCTCGCTGCGGCCGTCCGCGGCCCGGACCAGCACGGGCGGGATATGGCCCGCGTTGGAGATCTGCAGCTCGGAGCCGATCGGGTCGTAGACGGCGTACAGACAGGTCGCCAGATACTGCTCGCCGAGCCGCCGCGCCAGGTCGTCCAGGCTGCGGAGCAGCTGCGCGGGCGGCAGCTCCATGGTGGCCATGGTCTGTACGGCGGTACGCAGCTGTCCCATCATCGCGGCCGAGTTGAGGCCGTGGCCCATGACGTCGCCGACGACGAACGCGGTACGCGAGCCGGGCAGCTTGATCGTGTCGAACCAGTCACCGCCGACCCGGCCGAGGCTGGCGCCGGGCAGATAGCGGGTGGCCGCGTCGCAGCCCGCCATGCGCGGAGCTACCTGCGGCAACATGCTGTCCTGGAGCGTCTCGGCGACGTTCTCCTGGTAGGTGTACATACGGGCGTTGTCGAGGACGAGACCGGCGCGCGCGGCGAGTTCGGCGCCGGTGGTGCGGTCCATGTCGTTGAACGCCTCGCGCCCCGGACGGCGCATGAGCACCATGAAGCCGAGGACGACATCGCGTGCCTTGAGCGGCACGATCAGCATCGAGCGGTGGTTGATGAGGGGCCGCAGGTCCCGCTTCTCGAACTGTCCGGAGATCCGGTTCCCCATTTCCTCGCTGATGAGCGGGATGAGCACCGGCTCTCCGGTGACCATGCACCGGAAGAACGGCGTCTGTTCGGGGAAGGCGATGGCCTCGCCGACCGGAACGGTGTCGTCCCAGCGGTGCGGTTCGTCGTTGTGCTCGACCCATACGCGGTGCCAGACGGTCGTCACGTCCGGCGGGCCGTCCGGGAAGCCCTCGCCCGCCAGCACGGCCGCGCGCAGATGCGTACCGGCGAAGTCCGCGAAGCGGGGTACGGCGGCGCTGGTGACCTCGCGGATGGTGCGGGCCAGATCGAGCGACGTACCGATGCGTCCGCTGACCTCGTTGAGGAATTCGAGCCGCTCGCGCACCGCGGCGTATTCGAGATCCTGCTCCAGGTCGGCCGTGTCGACCGGCTGCCCGGCCGCCGCGGCCTGTAACGCGGCGCGCTGCCGCTGCTGGCGCTCGGCGCGCCGGGGCACGCCCCAGTCGGGGGTGACGGGAACCCGGTCGAGATGGCTGAATTCGAGCACCGGATAGCCGAGGTCCAGTACCTGGGAGACGATCCGCGTCGACTGCTGGACGCTCATGCTCGGCAGGATCTCGGGGAGCCGGCGGGCGAGCTCGTCGAAACCGGGAAACCCCGTGAACTCGGTATGCAGGGCGAATCCGGGCGCGATGCGCTCAACGCTCTCGCCTCTCTCGCCGCTCTGGCCGCCCTCACTCTCGGAGGTGAACTGCGTGGCGTCCGCGGCCAGTACGAGCAGCCGCTCGTGGCCCGGTCCGACCATGGGGTAGGCCCACCACAGCACATCGACGCGGTCGCGCCCCGGCTCGGAGAGGCGGGCCCGGCCTGCCGACGGATAGGAGGTGATGCCGTTGAGCGAGCGGTCGAGACCGGGGCCCAGACCGCCGTAGGCGCCGTACTCCTCGTACTCACCCTCGGCGGCCAGCGCGCCCGAGACAGGGAGCAGGTCGACGGCGGACTGTCCCACCGCCTGCTCCCTGGTGGGTCCGAAGAGCCGGCGCGCTCCGGTCGACCAGTGCGTCACCAGGCCGTCGCCGTCCACGACGATCACAGCTAGCGGAATCCGTCCGGCCACGGCGTACGGCTGCCGTGGCGGCGTCGGCGGAACACCACTGTCCATGGGTGCGAGGCTCCTTCCCCGCCGCCAGAATGCGCGGCCCTGTCCACCACGGTACGGCCCCGCGCCGCGGTCCGCGGGGCAACGGCGGAATAGGTGGTGCGCCCGCGCGAAACGGACGGCGGGTCAGTCCGCGTGCCCCAGTTGGAGATCGCGCTCGGTGCGCCCCCCGCCCGCGACCTGCAGCACCGTCGCCACCGGCGGATAACCCGCCGCGATCACCGTGTACTCGCCGGTTGAGAGGTCGACGAACCGGAAGGTGCCGTCGGGGCCCGTGGTGAGGGTGTCCACCACATTTCCCGCCGCGTCGAGCAGCGTGACGCGCGCGTCCTCGACGGGGCGCCCGTCACCGGCGCGCACCGTCCCGCGCAGCATCGCGCCCCCCGCCAGCTCGATGTCCTGGCGGGTCTCACGGGACGCCTGCACGCTCACGGGGAGCGCGGCGGGACGGAAGACGGGGGCGCTCGCGGCGAGCGTGTACTCCCCCGCCACCAGTTCGCTGATCACATAGCCCCCTTCGCGGCCACTGCGGGTGGTGGCGACGACCTCACCGCGTACGTCGGTGAGGGTGACCGCTGCGTCCCGTACGGGCGTGCCGTCCGCGGTGACCACAACCCCGGCGAGACGGCCCGCCCCGCCGAGCACCACATCGAGTTCGACGGGCCGCTCGCCGACGACGACGGTGACGGCCTGCGGCTGATGCCCGCCCGCCGCCGCGATCATGACGTACGAGCCGGAGCCCGGCACGCTCAGCGCGTACCGCCCGTCCTCACCGCTCGCGCCGCGTCCGATCTGTTGCCCCTGTACGTCGATGAGGGTCAGGGCGGCGAGCGGGACGGTGCTGCCGTCATGGTGCTGGACGGTGCCGCAGACGGGAACGCCGGAGCCGTACGAGGGGGCGGCGGCGCGATCGTGGCGGGCGCTGCGTGCCCAGGGCACGGTGGGCTTGGTGTACGGGGTGTACGGGGTGTGCGGCGTGTGCTCGGTGGGCTCGGCAGCCGGGGCGGACGGGGTGGTCGGAGCGGACGGGGCGTTGTAGGACACCAGCGGTTTCTCCTTGAGGAAGAAGGCGATGAGGAGGCCGAGCGCGAGCACCGGCACGAGGGGGAGGAAAATCCGCGGCATCGCGTCCGCGTCCGCGTACGCCCGGTCGGCGAGGAGCGTGCCCAGGACGGCGCCGACGCCCCCGCCCAGCTGCCGGAAGCAGGTGTGCGCCCCGGTGGCCGCGCCGACGTCGGCGGGCGGTGCGGCGTTCTGCGCGGCGAGGATCAGCACGGGCAGCACCAGTCCGATGCCGACGCCGAGCACCGCCTGCCGGACGCCGAGGTCGAGCCGGGTCGTGTCGGCGTCCAGGCGCGACAGCAGCCATGTGCCGGCCGCCGAGACCGCGCAGCCGAGGACGGAAGGGATCCGGTAGCGCCCGGTGCGGCTGACGAGCGGCCCGGAGATGATCGAGGCGACGGCGATACCGCCCGCCATCGGGAGCATCAGCAGTCCGGACTCGGTGGCGTCGACTCCGTACAGCAACTGGAGGCAGGACGGCAGATAGCCCGCCACGCCGAAGAGCGCGACGCCGATGACCGTGCCGACGAGGCTGGTGACGGTGAAACCCGGGGCGCGGAACAGCCGGGGCGGGATGAGCGGTCGGGACACCAAGTACTCGACGACCACGAAGAGCAGGGCTGTTCCCGCCGCGCCCGCCGCCAGACCCAGGATGACGCGCGAGTCCCACGCGAACTGCCTGCCACCCAAACTGGTCAGCAGCACAACACAGGTGGTGGCGGCGGCGAAGAAGAGCGTGCCGAGCACGTCGAGTCGCGCTCTGGCGGCCTTGGCGGCCTTGGCGGCCTTGGCGCGCTTCGGACGGGGCAGCGCCACGGTGACGACAAGCAGGGTGACCAGACCGCAGGGGGCGCTGACGTAGAAGCACCAGCGCCAGGAGAGCTGGTCGGTGAGAAGGCCGCCGGCGAGCGGTCCGGCGAGGGAGGCGAGTCCGAATACGGCGCCGATGAGGCCCATGAAACGGCCGCGTCGGCGGGGCGGGACGAGGTCCGCGGTGATCGCCTGCACGCCGGTCAGGACACCGCCCGCGCCCAGGCCCTGGACGGCCCGGAAGGCGATGAGCTGGTCCATCGTGCGCGACCAGCCGGCCAGCGCGGAGCCGATGACGAAGACGGCGATGGCGAACTGGAAGACGCCCTTGCGGCCGAAGATGTCGCCGAGTTTGCCGTGGACGGGCAGCGCGATGGCGGCGGTGAGGAGGTAGGCGGTGACCGCCCAGGCCATCCGGTCCGGGTCCCTCAGGTCGCCGACAGCGTCAGGGAGGGCGGTGGCGACAATCGTCTGCTCCAGCGCGGCGAACAGCAGCGCGGGGACGAGGACGGCGAAGACGAGTCGTACGCGGCGGGGGCTGAGCGGCGTGCCGGGCGCGGCGCCCGAAGGACCGGCGTCCGAACGACCGGCGCCCGAACGACCGGCCGTGGCCGGTGCGGACTGCTCGCCGGGGACCAGAGTGCTGCCGCCCACGGATCTGCTCCCCTTCTGCCCTTCGCCATGCCTGCCTGCGCGGCGTAATTCTTCGCATTCGGCATGAAGGGGGAGCAAGCGGGCGCTGTCCGAGCGGGGGCGGGTAATCGGGTGCAAAAGACCCTTGGCAGGGTGCACTTCGGGCGCTCATCAGGGCTTTCCCGCGGCACTGTGGCACGGGAAGGTGCGTCACGGTACCGCGGGGAAACCACTCGAAACGGTGAACTCCGAGCCTTACGGGGCCAGCGGACCCCTCTGCGTGGCGACTACTTCGCGACCTCCGCCGCGAGCTTGTCGAGCAGTTCGTCGTAGATACGGCCGAGCCCCTTGGGCGCGAAGGTCCTCTCGAAGAAACCGCCGATGCCGCCCGCGCCGGTCCAGACCGAGCTGACGACGACCCGCGCCCGCGGCGTCCCGCCCTCGCTCGCCGGGGTGACCGTCCAGGTGGTGACCATGGAGGAGTTGCGGTCTTTCTCGATCAGCTGACCGTCGGTCGGCTCGGTCACCTCAAGCAAGCAGTCGCGGACGCGCTTGCTCGTCGCCTGAAGCTTCCAGTGGACGAGGGTGCCCTCGCCGTCGCCGCCCTCCCGGACCTCGTACTCGCTGAAGTGCTCGGGCAGAAGCTTCGCGCGGGTGTTCTCGTAGTCGGCCAGCGCGTCGAACACCGTCTCCGCGTCCGCCGAGATGATCCGTTCCGTGGTGGCTTCGACCTGCGCCATTCGCGTTTCCTCCAGCACTCGGTTCTTCGGGGTGCGGGCTAGCCAATCACCTTGGGACCGGCCGCCCAAATCCGGGAGGTCTGGCGCGGGTGTGCGGCCTCCGATCAGGGGCGGCGGCCCGCAAGGACGCAGAACTCGTTCCCCTCCGGGTCGGCAAGTGTGACCCAGCTCTCATCGCCGGTTTGGCCGACGTCGGCGTGTCGAGCACCTAGGTCGAGCAGGCGACGGACCTCTTCGTCTTGCTCCCTGTCGGTTGGGTTGACGTCGATGTGGAGCCTGTTCTTGACGGTCTTGCCCTCGGGCACGTGCGCGAATGTCAACGTCGGTGGCACTGGGCCAAGGCGGTTCTTGCCTTCAGGCACCGCCGGGGAGCCAATGGTGACAATTCCGTCGCCTTCTTCTTGCACCTCGTAGTCAAGGACCGAGCACCAGAACCGGGCGAGACCGTTGGGATCGGCACAGTCGATCGCAAGCTCGGTGAACTTACTGGTCATGTCAGGACCTCCCAGCCAAGTAGCGGGTCCACCAAAGGCCACACGCCAACCGCAGTGTTCGACGCAGCCGCGCCCACACTTGAGCCCTCAACTCAACCCCTGCCGGAAAGTTTGACTCCCTCCAGCGGCGATCAAGGGAACATATGTTCTATTCTGTGGTCAGTGCTACTGAGGAGGCGCCCCATGCGCTGGGACAATCTGGCCGAGAGCCCAGTCGAGAACCCCGCCACGGCCGGGGACACCGCGCTTTTCTCCACGTCCGCGGTGACCACGAGGACCTTCGACACACCCGAATTCCGGGGCATCACCTTCCACGAGATCCGCGCCCGTTCGATTCTGAACCGCGTGCCCGGTGCTTCACGGATGCCGTTCGAGTGGACGGTGAACCCCTACCGCGGCTGTACGCACGCCTGCGTGTACTGCTTCGCCCGCAAGACCCACAGCTATCTGGACCTCGACACGGGGCTCGGTTTCGACACCCAGATCGTGGTGAAGATCAACGCCCCCGAGCTGCTGCGCCGGCAACTGGCGTCCCCGCGGTGGCAGGGCGCGCACATCGCCATGGGCACGAACGTCGACTGCTACCAGCGGGCGGAGGGGCGCTACCAGCTGATGCCGGGCATCATCACGGCCCTGCGCGACCGCGCGAACCCCTTCTCCATCCTCACCAAGGGCACGCTGATCCTGCGCGATCTGGATCTGCTGCGGCAGGCGGCGGAGGTGACCGAGGTCGGGATCTCCGTCTCGGTCGGCTTCACCGACCGCGAGCTGTGGCGCACGGTGGAGCCGGGCACGCCCTCGCCGGAGCGCCGCCTCGACGTCGTACGCACCCTCACCGACCACGGCATCGGCTGCGGGGTGCTGATGGCGCCGGTCATCCCGTTCCTCGGCGACCACCCGGACCAACTGCGGGCGACCGTACGGGCGATCGCCGCGTCCGGGGCGACGTCGGTGACGCCGCTCGTGCTCCATCTGCGGTCCGGGGCGCGCGAGTGGTTCATGCAGTGGCTGGGGCAACACCATCCGCATCTGGTGCGGCGCTACGAGCGGCTGTACGCGGAGGGGGCCTACGCGCCGAAGTGGTATCAGCGCCGGATCACGCGCCAGGTCCACGAACTGGCCACGGAGTTCGGCATAGGCCCCACGGACCGGGCCGCGCCACGCCGGATCCCACCCCCTCCGGAAGCCGGGTCGGAGCCGCAGACCGAGCCGCAGACGGAGCCGGAGCAGCTGACCCTGCTGTGAGGGTGCGGGCGGCCGGATTGTCAGTGGCGTGCGCGAGGATGAGCGCATGACTAGCCGACTCACCCATGTACAAGCCCCCGAAGGCGTCGCTCCCGGCACCGGTTACAGCCATGTCGTCTGGGGTACCGGCCGGTTCGTCGCGATATCGGGGCAGTGCGCCTTCGACGCGGACGGCAAGGTGGTGGGCGAGGCAGATCCGGCGGCGCAGGCGCGGCAGGTCTTCGAGAACCTCCGCCGCTGTCTGGCCGCGGCGGGCGCGTCCTTCGAGGACGTGGTCAAGCTGACTTACTTCGTCACCGACGTCGCGCACCTTCCGGCGGTCCGCGCCGCACGCGACGAGGTGCTCGACCCCGAGCGCATGCCGGCGAGCTCCGCGGTCCAGGTGGCGGCGCTGTTCCGGCCCGAGCTGCTCGTCGAGATAGAGGCGTTCGCGCTCATCGGGGAGGAGAGCCAGCGCGAGGTGAGCCAGGGCGAGGAGAACTAGGACGTCGTACGTCCGTCAGTTCAGGCGCGCCAGCGCCGCCTCCGCCGCCGCCGTCAGCCGGGGGTGCGTGCGCGCCGTTCGCAGGATGTCCGCCGCTCTCTTGTCGCCCAGGGCGCCCAGGCCCTCGACGCACGCCAGCGCCACCCTCCAGTACGGGTCACCCGGAACCAGCCTGCGCCGCAGGACCGTCATCAGCGTCGGCACGGATTCCGGTGCGCGCAGGCGCGTGAGCAGCCGAACCGGGAGCAGCGCGTAGGAGACCCGCAGCTCATTGGTCGCGAGCGCCGCCGCCGCGCGGGGTGTGCGGGGGTCGTTCAGCCTGGTCAGGGCGTGCGCGGCGGAGACGCAGCGCGCCGGGTCCCGGTGGTTGAGGAGCAGCACGAGCGCCTCGAAGGCCCGCCGGTCCCCCGCGCAGCCGAGCCGGAAGGCCGCGAGCTCCCGTGCCCACAGGGGGCACTCCTGTTCGGTGAGGGCTGCGGCGAGTTCCTCCCGGTCCGCAGTCGCCATAAGCCGTTCGTACGCCGCTGAACCACCCGACTCGCTCCGCAGCCGTTGCGCCAGCGCCAGTAACTCCACGTCCATGACGGCCAGGGTATCGGCGATGGGCCACAATTCAGACGGCACGTACCGAGGGGCTGGCGCGCTCGTTACTCGCCGGTTAAGCTCAAGTGAGCGGATTACCCCCGCACAGCTCACGGTGGCCTGGTGACGCAGCCACCGCGAGTGCCGTCGGTCAGGCAAGTACAGAAGCAAGTACAGAAGACAGAAGACACAGGGACGACGCGACTCCGGGACAGAGTCCGTCGGCCCTTCAGTACGACCTGTACGCCAGTACGAACGCTCATGACACGCACTCGCCGTGCGCCCTTCGGCGTCTTCGCCCGCCCGCGCGCGTCCCTCATCAGTCGTCACTCATCCCTGGAGTCCCCCGATGGACATCCCTCTGCACACCATTGCCGTCGTCGGCCTCGGCACCATGGGCACCGGCATTGCCGAAGTCCTCGCCCGCGCCGGCCGTGAGGTCATCGGCATCGACGTCAGCCCTGCCGCCGCCCGTCAGGCGGTCACCGCGCTTGAGTCCTCCACCGCCCGTGCCGTGGAGCGCGAGCGGATCACCGAGGAGGACCGCAGGAACATCCTCGCCCGCTTCCGTACCTTCTCCGATCTGCACGCCGCGGCCGACGCCGAGCTGGTCATCGAGGTCGTGCCGGAGTCGTACGAGACCAAGCACCAGGTCTTCCGCGCGCTGGACGCCATCGTCCGTCCGGGCACGATCCTCGCGACTGGCACCAACGCGCTGTCGGTGACCCGGCTGGCCGCCGACTCCGAGCACCCCGAGCGCGTGCTCGGCCTGCACTTCTTCAACCCGGCCCCGGCGATGAAGCTGGTCGAGGTGGTCTCCTCGGTGCTGACCGCGCCGTACGCCGTCGACGCGGTCACCGCGCTCGCCCGCGACCTCGGCAAGGAGCCCGTCGCGGTCGGCGACCGGCCCGGGTTTGTCGCGGACGGGCTGCTCTTCGGCTACCTCAACCAGGCCGCCGCGATGTACGAGGCCAAGTACGCCTCCCGCGAGGACATCGACGCCGCGATGAAGCTCGGCTGCGGGCTGCCGATGGGGCCGCTCGCTCTGCTCGACCTGATCGGCATCGACACCGCCCGTACGGTGCTGGAGGCGATGTACGCCGCCTCCCACGACCGGCTGCACGCGCCCGCGCCCATCCTCAAGCAGCTCAGCGAGGCGGGGCTGACCGGCCGCAAGACCGGCCGCGGCTTCTACGCGTACGCGGCGCCCGCCGCTCCCGCCGCCGCCGTCGTGGTCCCGGACGCGCTCACCCCGCGGCCGGCGGAGGACGAGCGGGTCGGCCGCGAGGTCAGGTCCGTCGGCGTGGCGGGCTCCGGCACCATGGCGAGCGGTATCGCGGAGGTCTTCGCCAAGGCCGGTTACGAGGTCGTGCTCGCCGCCCGCAGCCTGGAGAAGGCGGAGGCGGCGAAGGTCCGGGCGGCCAAGTCCCTCGCCCGCTCCGTCGACAAAGGCCGGATGACGGCCGAGGTCCGCGAGGCGGCCCTGGCCAGGATCACCCCGGCCGGTTCGCTCGACGCCTTCGCCGAGGTCGATCTCGCGGTGGAGGCGGTGGCCGAGGACCTGGAGATCAAGCAGCAGCTCTTCGCCACCCTCGACAAGGTCTGCAAGGAGGGCGCGATCCTCGCCACCACCACCTCCTCGCTGCCGGTCGTCGCCTGCGCCCGCGCCACCTCGCGCCCGCAGGACGTCATCGGCATGCACTTCTTCAACCCGGCCCCGGCGATGAAACTGGTCGAGGTGGTCCGTACGGTCCTGACCTCCGACGAGGTCCACACCACCGTCCGCAGGGTGACCAGGGAGATCAAGAAGCACCCGGTGGACTGCGGCGACCGGGCCGGGTTCATCGTCAACGCCCTGCTCTTCCCGTACCTCAACAACGCGATCAAAATGGTCCAGGAGCACTACGCGACCCTCGACGACATCGACGCCGCGATGAAGCTGGGCGGCGGCTATCCGATGGGCCCCTTCGAGCTTCTCGACGTGGTCGGGCTCGATGTTTCGCTCGCCATCGAGAAGGTGCTGCACCGCGAGTTCCGCGACCCCGGGCTGGCTCCGGCGCCGCTGCTTGAGCATCTGGTGGCGGCGGGCTGCCTGGGCCGCAAGACGGGGCGTGGCTTCCGCGAATATGCCCGGCGCTGATCGCAACTCGGACGCGGGCGCCGGGTGGGGCGGGCTGCTCGGGCCTCCCGGCGGCCCGAGCGGGTCGAACAGCCCAAGCGGCCCGAGCGGGTCGAACAGCCCAAGCGGGTCGAACAGCCCAAGCGGGTCGAGCGGGTCGAGCGGCCCGAGCGGCCCGCAGGCGCGCCCTCCTGCACGAATGCAGTACGTTCAGGGCATGTCCCAGCCCTCTGACCCCAGCCGCCGA
Organism: Streptomyces sp. NPDC052236; assembly: GCF_044548015.1. Lineage (NCBI taxonomy): Bacteria > Bacillati > Actinomycetota > Actinomycetes > Kitasatosporales > Streptomycetaceae > Streptomyces > Streptomyces sp. NPDC052236. The sequence goes on from NZ_JBIUBL010000017.1 coordinate 38,238, forward strand.
CCGAGCCGCGCCAGAGCCGCGTCCGACCCTCCGGAAAGCGCCGCGGGCAGCCGCGCCGCCGCGCAGCGCCTCAAGATGCGCCACGAGCTCGCGGCCGCGGCGATGGAACTGTTCGCCACCAAGGGATACGAGGCGACGACCGTCGACGAGATCGCCGCGGCGGCCGGGATCGCCCGCCGGACGTTCTTCCGGCACTTCCGCTCCAAGGAAGAGGCGATCTTCCCGGACCACGACGAGACGCTCGTGCGCGCCGAGGCGGTCCTGAACGCGGCCCCGGCCCACGAGCATCCGCTCGACACGGTGTGCCGGGGCATCAAGGAGGTCATGCGGATGTACGCGGCCTCCCCCGCGGTCTCCGTCGAGCGCTACCGGCTGACCCGCGAGGTGCCCACGCTGCGGGAGCGGGAAATCGCCTCGGTGGCCCGCTATGAACGGCTGTTCACCCGCTATCTGCTGGGCCACTTCGACGAGCGTGACCACCACGACGGCAACGACGACCCGCTGCTGGCGGAGGTGGCCGCGTCCGCGGTCGTCACCGCGCACAACCACGTGCTGCGCCGCTGGCTGCGGGCGGGCGGCCAGGGCGATGTGGAAACTCAGCTGGACCACGCGTTCGCGATCGTCCGCGACACCTTCGGCAGGGGCATCGGGGCGGGCCGCTCACCCCATGGCCGGTCCGCCACCGCGGCTCCGTCCGCCACCGGCCACGGCGAAGTCCTGGTGACGGTGGCCCGTACCGACGCCCCGCTGGACGAGGTCATGCGTACGATCCGCAGGGCCCTCGCGGACGGCCAGGGCTGACCGGGAGGGACCGACTACGGACCGACCGCACACAAACGCACATACGCAGCGACGGCCTCACGCACACACGTGGGGCCGTCGCTGCGTGTGTATCCCCCGGATGACAGCTGAGAGTTGTTTCCTGTTTCAAACTGTTGGCACGCAGTGTCTTGCGAGCTGGCACGCGGTGCCATACCTTGAAGGTGTCCGGGTGGCCGGCGTGCAGAGATCCCTCGCACGCCGGCTGTCCCCGCAAACCATCGGTTTGTGCGCCCGGACGCCTGCGTCACAGGCATTCTTTTCCGCGCTCACCAGCGCTGCCAGCAGCCCCACCGCCAGACCGACGGCACACCTCCACAGCCCCTTCCCAGCACGCGCTCTGCCGGAGGCACACCGTGAAGGAAATCCTGGACGCGATCCAGTCGCCGGACAGCAGGACCGCCGACTTCTCCGCACTGCCCATCCCCGAGTCCTACCGCGCGGTGACCGTGCACAAGGACGAGGTCGACATGTTCGCCGGCCTCGAAACCCGCGAGAAGGACCCCCGCAAGTCCCTCCACATCGAGGACGTGCCAGTGCCCGAGCTCGGCCCTGGCGAGGCCCTGGTCGCGGTCATGGCCAGCTCGGTGAACTACAACTCCGTCTGGACCTCGATCTTCGAGCCGATGCCCACCTTCGGCTTCCTGGAGCGGTACGGAAAGCTCTCCGACCTCGCCAGGCGCCACGACCTGCCGTACCACGTCATCGGCTCCGACCTGTCGGGCGTCGTGCTGCGCACCGGCCCCGGCGTGAACGCCTGGCGGCCCGGCGACGAGGTCGTGGCGCACTGTCTCTCGGTCGAACTGGAGAGTTCGGACGGACACAACGACACGATGCTCGACCCCGAGCAGCGCATCTGGGGCTTCGAGACGAACTTCGGCGGTCTGGCCGAGCTCGCGCTCGTGAAGTCCAACCAGCTGATGCCCAAGCCCGGCCACCTGAGCTGGGAGGAGGCCGCGGCGCCCGGCCTGGTCAACTCCACCGCGTACCGCCAGCTCGTCTCGCGCAACGGCGCCGGCATGAAGCAGGGCGACAATGTGCTGATCTGGGGCGCGAGCGGCGGACTCGGCTCGTACGCCACCCAGTTCGCGCTGGCCGGCGGCGCCAACCCGATCTGTGTGGTGTCCAGCCCGCAGAAGGCGGACCTCTGCCGTTCGATGGGCGCGGAGGCGATCATCGACCGCAGCGCCGAGGACTACCGGTTCTGGAAGGACGAGCACCACCAGGACCCGCGCGAGTGGAAGCGCTTCGGCAAGCGCATCCGCGAGCTGACCGGCGGCGAGGACGTGGACATCGTCTTCGAGCACCCGGGCCGCGAGACGTTCGGCGCCAGTGTGTACGTCACGCGCAAGGGCGGCACCATCGTCACCTGCGCCTCGACGTCGGGCTACAACCACGAGTACGACAACCGCTATCTGTGGATGTCGCTGAAGAAGATCGTGGGCTCCCACTTCGCCAACTACCGCGAGGCGTGGGAGGCCAACCGCCTGGTCGCCAAGGGCAAAATCCACCCGACCCTGTCGAAGGTCTACTCGCTGGACGACACCGGCCAGGCCGCGTTCGACGTCCACCGCAACCTCCACCAGGGAAAGGTGGGCGTGCTCGCACTGGCCCCGCGCGAGGGTATGGGCGTGAGCGACGCGGAACTGCGCGCCACGCACCTCGACGCCATCAACCGCTTCAGGAATGTGTGAGGCCCATACATGAGCGAACGGATGCCTGAGCGCCAGAAGGACCGGCCCTGGCTCATGCGGACCTACGCGGGTCACTCGACCGCCGAAGCGTCCAACGAGCTCTACCGGCGCAACCTCGCCAAGGGCCAGACCGGCCTGTCGGTCGCCTTCGACCTGCCGACACAGACCGGCTACGACCCCGACCACATCCTCGCCCGCGGCGAGGTCGGCCGGGTCGGGGTCCCGGTCTCCCATCTCGGTGACATGCGCCGGCTGTTCCAGGACATCCCGCTGGAGCGGACCAACACCTCGATGACCATCAACGCCACCGCGATGTGGCTGCTGGCGCTCTATCAGGTGGTCGCCGAGGAGCAGGGGGCCGACCTCGCCCAGCTCCAGGGCACCACCCAGAACGACATCGTCAAGGAGTACCTGTCGCGCGGTACGCATGTCTTCCCGCCGGGGCCGAGCCTCCGGCTGACGACCGACATGATCACGTACACGGTCAACCACATCCCGAAGTGGAACCCGATCAACATCTGCAGCTACCACCTGCAGGAGGCGGGGGCCACCCCGGTCCAGGAGATCTCGTACGCGATGTCCACCGCGATCGCCGTGCTGGACGCGGTGTTCGCCTCGGGTCAGGTGCCCGAGGAGCGCAGGGGCGAGGTGGTCGGCCGTATCTCGTTCTTTGTGAACGCGGGCGTCCGCTTCATCGAGGAGATGTGCAAGATGCGCGCCTTCGGCCGCATCTGGGACCAGGTCACGCGGGAGCGGTACGGCATCGAGGACGCCAGGCAGCGCCGCTTCCGGTACGGCGTGCAGGTCAACTCCCTCGGGCTGACCGAGGCCCAGCCGGAGAACAACGTCCAGCGCATCGTCCTCGAAATGCTGGCCGTCACCCTCTCCAAGGACGCGCGCGCCCGCGCCGTACAGCTCCCGGCGTGGAACGAGGCGCTGGGGCTGCCGCGCCCCTGGGACCAGCAGTGGTCGCTCCGTATCCAGCAGGTACTGGCGCACGAGTCGGACCTGCTGGAGTACGCGGACATCTTCGCGGGCTCGCATGTCATCGAGGCCAAGGTCGAGGAGCTGGTCGCCGAGTCCCTCGCCGAGATGGACCGCATCGAGCGGATGGGCGGCGCGATGGCGGCCGTTGAGTCGGGCTATCTCAAGTCGCAGCTGGTCTCCTCGCACGCCGAGCGCCGGGCCCGGATCGAGAGCGGCGAGGAGAAGGTCGTCGGCGTCAATATTTACGAGACCACCGAGCCGAACCCGCTGACCGCGGATCTCGACGCGGCCATCATGACGGTCGACCCGGCGAACGAGGCGCGTGTCGTCGCGAAGCTCCACGAGTGGCGCGAGAACCGGGAGGAGGGCCGCGCGACCGATTCGCTGGCCGCCCTGAAGAAGGCCGCGGCGGGCTCCGCCAATCTGATGGCCGCGACCGTCGAGTGCGCCCGCGCGGGCGTCACCACCGGCGAGTGGTCGTGGGCGCTGCGCGATGTGTTCGGCGAGTTCCGCGCGCCGACGGGCGTGTCCGGCGCGCCGGTCGCGGTGAGCGCCGAGCGGGGCACGCCGCTCGCGGCCGTACGGGAGAAGGTGTCCCGTACGGCGGACGAACTGGGCTCCGGGCGGCTGCGGCTGCTGGTGGGCAAGCCCGGTCTGGACGGGCACTCCAACGGCGCCGAGCAGATCGCCGTACGCGCCAGGGACGCCGGCTTCGAGGTCGTCTACCAGGGCATACGGCTCACGCCCGAGCAGATCGTGAGCGCCGCGCTCGCGGAGGACGTGCACTGTGTGGGCCTGTCGATCCTGTCCGGTTCGCACGCCGAGCTGGTGCCGGATGTACTGAACCGGCTGCGCGAAGCAGGCGCGGCCGACATTCCGGTGATCGTCGGCGGGATCATCCCGAACGCCGACGCCGCCGAACTGAAGGCGGCGGGTGTGGCCGCCGTCTTCACCCCGAAGGACTTCGGTATCACGGAGATCATCGGCCGTATCGTCGACGAGATCCGGACAGCGAACAAGCTCGACCCCCTCGACCCTCTGGAGGTCCCCGCATGACAACGCCCGTCACCCCTGTGAACCGCCTTCGCCCGCGTCGTTCCTGCCTGGCGGTCCCCGGCAGCAACCCGCGCTTCCTGGAGAAGGCCCAGGGCCTCCCCGCCGACCAGGTGTTCCTGGACCTGGAGGACGCGTGCGCGCCGCTCGCCAAGGAGGGCGCACGGCACACCATCGTCGACGCGCTCAACGAGGGCGACTGGACGGGCAAGACCCGGGTCGTACGGGTCAACGACTGGACCACCCACTGGACGTACCGCGACGTGGTCACGGTGGTCGAGGGCGCGGGCCCCAACCTCGACTGCATCATGCTGCCGAAGGTCCAGGACGCCACCCAGATCAAGGCGCTGGACCTGCTGCTGACCCAGATCGAGAAGACGATGGGGTTCGAGGTCGGCCGGATCGGCATCGAGGCGCAGATCGAGAACGCCAAGGGCCTGGTGAACGTGGACGAGATCGCCGCCGCCTCGCCGCGTATGGAGACCGTCGTCTTCGGCCCGGCCGACTTCATGGCGTCCATCAATATGAAGACCCTGGTCGTGGGCCAGCAGCCGCCCGGTTATGGCGCGGACGCCTACCACTACATCCTGATGCGGATCCTGATGGCGGCCCGTACGCACGACCTCCAGGCGATCGACGGTCCCTTCCTCCAGATCCGGGATGTGGACGCGTACCGCGAGGTGGCGGGCCGTGCGGCGGCGCTGGGGTTCGACGGCAAGTGGGTGCTGCACCCCGGTCAGGTCGACGCCGCCAACGAGGTCTTCTCGCCCTCCCAGGAGGACTACGACCATGCGGAGCTGATCCTCGACGCGTACGAGTGGTGCACTTCGGAGGAGGGCGGCAGGAAGGGCTCGGCGATGCTCGGCGACGAGATGATCGACGAGGCCAGCCGCAAGATGGCCCTGGTGGTCGCGGGCAAGGGCCGCGCGGCCGGTCTGACCCGCACCTCCAAGTTCGAAGCCCCGGAGGCGTAACCATGCAGTTCGGCCGCACCTACGAAGAGTTCACCGTCGGCGATGTGTACAAGCACTGGCCAGGGAAGACGATCACGGAGTACGACGACCACCTCTTCTGTCTGCTCACCATGAACCACCACCCGCTCCACCTGGACGCCCATTACGCCGAACAGACGACGGACTTCGGCAGGAACGTCGTCGTCGGCAACTACGTCTACTCACTTCTCCTTGGCATGTCCGTGCCGGATGTCTCGGGCAAGGCCATCGCCAACCTGGAGGTCGAGTCGCTCAGGCATGTCGCGCCGACCTTCCACGGCGACACCCTCTACGGCGAGACGACCGTGCTCGACAAGACCCCGTCGAGGTCGAAGAGCGACCGCGGGATCGTGTCCGTCGAGACCAAGGGCTACAAGCAGGACGGCACCCTCGTCTGTGTGTTCCGGCGCAAGGTGATGGTGCCCACCGAGACGTACATCAAGGCGCGCGGCGGCGAGCAGCCCGGCCGCCCGGAACTGCTGGACACCTCACAGCGTGAGCAGGAGAAGCAGCCATGAGCCGACTCGCCCAGACGCACGGTCTGACCGATGTTCAGCAGGAAATCCTGGCGACCGTCCGGGACTTCGTGGACAAGGAGATCATCCCTGTCGCCACCGAGCTGGAACACCGCGACGAGTACCCGACGCGGATCGTCGAAGGCCTCAAGGAACTCGGCCTGTTCGGGCTGATGATCCCGGAGGAGTACGGCGGTCTGGGCGAGTCCCTGCTCACGTACGCGCTGTGCGTCGAGGAGATCGCCCGTGGCTGGATGTCCGTCTCGGGCATCGTCAACACGCACTTCATCGTGGCCTACATGCTCAAGCAGCACGGCACGCAAGAGCAGAAGGAGACTTTCCTGCCGCGGATGGCGCTGGGCGAGACGCGTGGCGCGTTCTCGATGTCCGAGCCGGCGCTGGGCTCTGACGTGGCGGCGATTACGTCCAAGGGCGTCAGGGACGGCGACGAGTACGTACTCACCGGCCAGAAGATGTGGCTCACGAACGGCGGAACGTCCCATCTGGTCGCGGTTCTGTGCCGGAGTGACGAAGGACATAGCCCCGAGGAGACGGCCGCCGCGCCCCATCGGTCGATGACGACGTTCCTCATCGAGAAGGAGCCCGGCTTCGGAGAGGTCCGCCCCGGACTCACCATCCCCGGGAAGATCGACAAGATGGGTTACAAGGGGGTGGACACGACCGAGCTCATCATGGATGAACTGCGCATTCCGGCCAATCGGGTGCTCGGCGGGACCACCGGCCGAGGGTTTTACCAAATGATGGACGGCGTCGAAGTCGGCCGTGTCAATGTCGCCGCGCGTGGCTGCGGCGTCGCTCATCGTGCGTTTGAGCTGGGTGTCTCATATGCCCAGCAGCGCCATACTTTCGGCAAGCCGATCGCGCACCACCAGGCCATTCAGTTCAAACTGGCCGAGATGGCCACCAAGGTCGAGGCCGCCCATGCGATGATGGTAAACGCGGCACGCAAAAAGGACTCAGGGGAGCGAAACGACCTTGAGGCAGGGATGGCGAAGTACCTCGCCTCCGAGTACTGCAAGGAAGTCGTCGAGGACGCCTTCCGTATCCACGGTGGTTACGGCTTCTCCAAGGAGTACGAGATCGAGCGCCTCTACCGCGAGGCTCCGATGCTGCTGATCGGTGAGGGTACCGCCGAAATCCAGAAAATGATCATTGGTCGTCGGCTGCTTGAGGAGTACCGATTCCAGGGGTGATTGTCGTTTTTGGTTTGGTTCGACCACGAAGAACATCCCCTCTTGCCCTCGTGTCGTGCCGCCTTCCGGCCGCCTGACTGGGCTGCTGGCTTTCCCAGTTGCGGCCCGCACCCGTTAACATCGGCGGAAAGCCGCCGTCCCCCGTTGCCTGCGCGGCATCATCCGCTACGAAGGTCATCCATGCCCCACAGCCAAACCTCTGCACCACGCGACGGCTTCCTCAAGGGACGCCTTGCTCGCGGAGCATCGCCGTGGCTTCTGCCGACCGTCGCCACTGCCGCACTCAGCCTGGCCCGCTCACGCAGCTCCCGGAGCGCCGCGGTGATCGCCGTGCCCGCCACCGCGCTCGCGGTGGGCATGCTCTGGTTCTTCCGTGACCCGGAGCGGGAGATCACGGAGGGCCGGGTCATCTCGCCCGCCGACGGTGTGGTGCAGTCCATCATGCCGTGGAAGGACGGACGCACACGCGTCGCGATCTTCATGAGCCCGCTGAATGTGCACGTCAACCGCGCTCCCCTCGCGGGCACCGTGACGTCCGTCGAGCACATCCCCGGCGGTTTCGTTCCGGCGTTCAACAAGGAGAGCGAGAACAACGAGCGCGTTGTCTGGCACTTCGACACCGAGCTCGGCGACATCGAGCTGGTGCAGATCGCCGGCGCCGTCGCCCGGCGCATCGTGCCGTACCTGCCGCAGGGCACCAAGGTCGAGCAGGGCGAGCGCATTGGTCTGATCCGCTTCGGATCGCGCGTTGACATCTACCTTCCGGAAGGTGTCGACGTCGCTGTCGAGGTCGGTCAGACCACGACTGCGGGGGTGACTCGAATTGACCGTGATTGATCCTGATACACAGGCCGGCCTGTTCACCGACACCGACGACGAGGATGCCATCGACGACGCGGCGGACATGCCGCTGTCGCTGCGGCTGTCAATAGCCGACACCCTCACGCTCGGCAATGCCACCTGCGGATTCATGGCGGTGTACTTCACCACCACCGGGATCCTCATTCCGCATCTCCAGGGCAGCCAGGAGACCGGCATGGCGCGGCACAGCGCCGCGACCGCCGTGATCCTGATGCTCCTCGCGGCGATCTTCGACCTCTGCGACGGGCTCGTGGCGCGCAAGCTGCGCTCGTCGCCGATGGGCGCGGAGCTGGACAACCTCTCCGACCTGATCAGCTTCGGGCTCGCCCCCGCCTACTTCGTACTGGTGTACGGAATGGTCGCGGACGACGCCCACCAGAAGGTCTCGGCCGTGGCCGCGATCGTGGTGCTGTTGGCCGTGGTGCTGCGGCTTGCGAGATTCTCGTGCGTGACCATGAAGGACGGCATGTTCCAGGGCATGCCGAGCCCCTTCGGCGCGCTCACGGTCGTCTCGATCGTGCTGCTTGAGCTGCCGTTCATCCCGACGCTCCTCGCGATCATCGGTACGGCATGGCTGATGGTGAGCCGGGTGGAGTACCCCAAGCCGCGCGGTGTGCTCGCGGTGGCGATGCTCGCCTGGATCGTGGGCGCGATGGGGCTGCTGGCGGCGTGGGCGTTCGAGGCGCCGGGCGGGCAGATGCTGCTCCAGATGGGCTGTGCGCTCCAGGTGGTGCTGGGCGCGGTGATCCCGCTGTTCGCGACGGCGCGGCGGGTGAACACCTTCCGGGACAACCGCCGCGAGGCGAGGGCTGCTCAACCCTAGAGTCGCCCCATACGTATCGGTAGGTGACGAGGGCCCGGGTGCGATCCGCACCCGGGCCCTCGTCGTACCTCGTACCTCCTACGTGCGCGCGTGAAGCCGCTCAGCCGCCGGTCTTGAACGACTCCGCCGCCTTCGACACCGCCGCCGGCCGCACCACCTTCAGACCGCCCGGAACCTTGTTGTCCGGCTTCATGATCACGCTCTCCCGGGTCGAGGGCGCGGCGGGGTCGGAGAAGTTCTGCGTGATGCCGAAGCCGGTGTCGTACGCGGAGAGGGTCAGCAGCGCCTTGTCGATGCCCGCCCTGGTCAGGTCCTTGTCGGCGCAGGCCTTCTTCAGCGCCTCGCCGAAGACCTTCCCGGCGGTGTACCCGGCGACCACTCCGTTGTCGAGGCCGTCCTTGGGGTAGGCCGCCGTGTACTCCTTGGCAAGCTGGGCCGGGCCCGCCTCCGTGGCGCCGATGGGGAGGGTGGAGGCGGCGATGTAGTAGTCCTTCATCAGCGCGGGGCCCGCCGGCGTCGCCAGCAGCTGCGGGGCGAAGGCGGAGTTGTTGCCGACGATCGGGACGTTGAAGCCGCCGGCCGCCGCGACGCCGACCAGCGAGGCCGCCTGACGCGGTCCCGCACTGATCACGACCGCCTTGACGCCTGCCTGCTTGAGCGCGGCGACCTGCGCCGTCATGTCGTTGTCGGTCGGCTTGATCTTCTGCTCGACGACGGTGAGACCGGCCTGTGCGGCGGCGTACTTGGACCCGGTGAGGGCGTTCTCGCCGTAGTCACCCTCGAAGTACACATGGCCGATCTTGTCGCCCTTGGCGATGCGCTTGCCGGTGAGGAGGAAGTCGATGGCGTTGATGGTCTCGATGTCGTACGTCGCGCCCACGACGCGTACGTACGGGCTGCCCAGCAGGCTGGCCGACCAGGCCTGGGGCAGGACGAGCCCCTTGTCCTGCCCGTCGATGCGCTGCTTGACGGCGGCGACGAAGGGCGAGCCGATGAACTGCGCGAAGCCGAGCACCTTCGGTTCGAGCTCGGTGTACGCGGCGACCGCCTTCTGCGGGTCGTAGCCGTGGTCGCGGACGGTCAGCGTGATGTTCCGGCCACAGATGCCGCCGGCCGCGTTGGTCTGCTTGGCCCACAGCTGCTGGGCCTGGGTGACGCTCTTGCCGAGCGAGGCGTAGACACCGGTCATGTCGGTGAGCGCGCCGAGGGTGATGGCCTTGGCGGTGACGCCTTCGCCCGTCTTCACTCCCCCGGCGTCCTTGGTGTCGCCGTCGCCCTTGGTGGCCTTCTCGCTGCATCCGACGGCGGTGAGCGCCAGTACGGCCAGCACGGCCACGTACGTCTTCGACTGCTTCGGCAACCTCGGCAGCTTGGGCTTCTTCATGTCTTCTCCCGTCGGGACACTGTCGGGCGGGTGAGTCCGCCGGGCAGGAACAGCACCACCGCGACGACCGCGGCGCCGTACAGATAGCGCGACGCCTCCCCCGGCGAGACCCCGCCCGTACCGGGGGCGGAGACCAGCGGGAGGCTGTCGCTGTAGTGGGTGAGAACTTGCGGCATCAGGGAGACGAAGGCCGCGCCGACGACCGCGCCCGCCACCGTGCCCAGGCCGCCGATCACGATCATGGCGAGAAATTCGAGGGACAGGATCACGCCGAAGTACTCGGGGACCGTGCGCTGGAAGACCAGGGCGAGCAGAACACCGGCGAGTCCCGCGTACATCGAGGAGAGGACGAAGACGGCGGCCCGGTAGCGGGCGACCGGCACACCCATGACGCCCGCGGCGATGCGGTGGTCGCGCAGCGCGTTCATGGCGCGTCCCGGGCGTCCGCGCAGCACTCCGCGGGCGAAGAGCCCGCCGGCGAGGAGGGCGGCCAGCGCCAGGTACCAGAGCTTCTCCGCGGATTCGAAGGGTACGGCGGCGACGACCACCTCCGTGTCGTCGAAGTCGAAGCCGAAGAGGGAGAGCGGCGGGACGGTCCGGCCGTTGAAACCGCCGGTCAGATCGCGGGCGTTGAACAGCACATGCTGGCCGATGAAGATCAGCGCGAGGGTGGCGATGCCGAGATACGCGCCGCGCAGGCGGCCCGCGATGGGGCTGAACAGGCCGCCGGCCGCGCCCGCGAGCAGCACGGCCAGGATGGCGGCGAGCCAGGTCGGCAGTCCCAGGCCGGTGAGGCGGTGGCCGTTCTCGACCTCGTTGCCGCCCGCCAGGACGCAGTAGCCGTACGCGCCGACGGCGAGGAAGAAGGCGTGCCCCATGGAGAGCTGGCCGGTGGCGCCGGTGAGGAGGTTGATGCCGATGGCGCCGATCGCGGCGGCCATGGCGAACAGCCCGGCCTGGAGCCAGAAGCGGTCCAGGTAGAAGGGCAGGACAAGGAGAAGAACGCCAACACCGATCCAGGCGTACGGCTTCGGCTTCTTGAGATGGGCGAGACGTTCAGACACGGGCGGGCTCCTTCGTGCCGAAGAGCCCGGCGGGCCTGATCAGGAGGACGAGAAGCATCACCAGATACGGCGCGAGATCGCCGATTCCTCTGCCCAGGAAGGACAGGTCGCTCTGGTAGCCGGTGGCGAAGGACTCGGTGACGCCGACGATCAGACCGCCGGCCAGGGCTCCGGTGGTGGAGTCGAGCCCGCCGAGAATCGCGGCGGGGAAGGCCTTGAGCGCGGCGAGGGAGGTGGAGCGTTCCAGTCCGGGGGTCGGGAAGACCGTGAGGAAGAGCGCGGCGACGGCGGCGAGCGCGCCCGCGACGGCCCATGCGGACAGCGAGACGCGGCCGAGCCGTACCCCCATCAGCGCCGCGGTCTGCGGATTCTCCGCGGCGGCGCGCATCGCCACGCCCCAGGAGGTGAACCGGAACGCCAGCAGGAAGGCGGTGATGAGCAGCGCCGCGGCGACGAAGGCGGCGATCCGGGTCTGCGCGAGGGTGATGTCGCCGATGGTGACGACGCGGTCGGCCCAGGGGTCGCCGAGCGAGAGTACGTCCGTGCCGATACGGCGGGTGAGTTCGGTGGTCAGCAGGATGTCGACGCCGATGGTGACGATGGCGAGGACGCTGTGGTCGGAGCCCCGGTAGCGGCGCATGACCAGGAACTCGACGGCCGAGCCGACGACCGCAGCGCCCGCGATGCCGACGGCGAGAGCCGCCCAGAAGCCGATGTCGTCGTGGAGGACCGCGGTGACATAGCCGCCGGCGAGGAGGAGGGAGGCGTGAGCGAAGTTGACGACCTCGGTGGCCTTGAAGATGACGACGAAGCCGAGGGCGATCAGGGCGTAGACGGAGCCGATGGAGAGCCCGCCGAGGAGTAGTTCGATGAAGGTGGTCATGCCTGCGCCTCCGTTCCGAGGTAGGCCTGGACGACGGCCGGATCGTTCTGTACCTGGGCGGGTGTGCCGCCCGCGATCCGCCGTCCGAAGTCGAGTACTGTCACGGCGTCCGCGAGCCGCATCACCACCCCCATGTCGTGTTCGACCAGCACGATGGATATGCCGAGGCTGTCGCGTACGCCCGCGATGACGGCGGCGGTCTGCCGCCGCTCGTCGGCCGTCATGCCCGCGACAGGCTCGTCCAGGAGCAGCAGCTGCGGCTCCATGCACAGGGCGCGGCCGAGCTCGACAAGCTTCTGTTTGCCGTACGGGAGAGCTCCGGCGGGTTTCCCCAGCTCGTCGCCGAGCCCGACGAAATCGGCGATCTCCCGTACCCGGTCGAGATGGAGCCGCGCCTCGCGGGCGGCGGAGGGCAGCCGCAGCCCGGTGGCGATGAACCCGGCGCGGGTGAGCCGGTGGCGGCCGAGGAGGAGGCTGTCGGCGACGGTGGCGTGGGGCGGCAGCGCCAGGTTCTGGAAGGTGCGGGCGATGGAGAGGGCGGCGATACGGTGCGGGGGAAGGCCGGTGAGTTCGGCGGCGCCGAAGCGTACGGAGCCCGAGGTGGCGCGGTAGACGCCGGACAGGACGTTGAAGCAGGTGGACTTGCCCGCGCCGTTGGGGCCGATGAGGGCGTGGACGCTGCCGGGTTCGACGGTGAAGGAGACGGCGTCGAGGGCGGTGAGCCCGGCGAAGCGGACGGTGACCTCGCTGACGTCGAGTACAGGCACAGCGAGTACAGGCGCAGCTTCGGGTGTCATTTCGGGTGTCATGGTGTCCACCTCCTCAGGGTCGGAGCCGACACTTCCGCCTGTACGGCGTCGGCTGCCGCGTCCTCGTCCACCACACCCAGGTAGCGGCGGCGCACCTCGTCGGAGGCGGCCAGCTCGTCCGCGGGGCCCGCGAGGGCGACCTCGCCCACGTCGAGTACGTACGCCGTCGAGGCCAGCCGGAGCGCGATCGCGGCGTTCTGCTCGACCAGGAGCACGGAGGTGCCGCGGGCGTTGATCTCCTGGATCGTCTCGGCGATCCGCGTGGCCATCAGCGGGGCGAGGCCCAGCGACGGCTCGTCCAGGAGCAGCAGCCGCGGCCCGGACATCAGGCCGCGGCCCAGCGCGAGCATCTGCTGCTCGCCGCCCGAGAGCAGCCCGGCGCGCTGGTGGGCGCGGTCCGCGAGGACCGGGAACAGTTCGTGTACGCGGGCGAGCGCGGCGGCGGTCTCCCGCCTGCCGCCGCGTGCTCCCAGTGCGCCCGCCCGCAGATTGTCGGCCACCGTCATGCGCGCGAACACCTGCCGCCCCTCGGGCACCTGAACGACCCCGGCGGCCACGACCCGGGCGGGGCTGAGCCCGTCGAGCGGGCGGCCGTCGAAGCGGATGGAGCCTCCGGTGGCATGGCCGCGGCAGTAGGCGAGGGTGCGCGAAATGGCGCGCAAGAGGGTTGACTTGCCCGCGCCGTTGCCGCCGAGGACGGTGACGATCGCGCCCTCGGGTACATCGACGGTGACTTCGCGCAGTGCGCGTACCGGCCCGTAGTCGACGGACAGCGCACGCACTTCGAGCGAGGCGGCCATACGGTCTCCCATCTCCAGCTCGACGGGCTTGAGCTGTGGGGGCACACATCAGCACCGCTCGGACGTACCCGTCCACGCCGTACGGCCGAATCGCTGCCGATGACCAGCGGTGGAGCGCGCGCATTGTGCACGGGCACAAGGGCTGGCATCCTCACCAGCCATGGGAGGCCAGAGACCGCGCACCGAGCGTGAGTGGTCCGTCCTTGTGAGCGCCTCCGAGGTACTGATGGAGCGCGTGCCACGGCTGACGGACCAGCTCATCGAGGAACTACGGGTGCATTCGCCGCAGTTCGATCTCGCGGTGCCCCGGGACGAGCACTGGCAGCAGACCAACGAGGCGATGCGGTACGGCATCGAGGCGCTGGCCGCGAATCGGTCGGCGCCGCGGCGGGACCTCCAGTACGCGGAACGGCTGGGCAGGCGGCGGGCGGAGCAGGGGCTTCCGCTGGATCTGCTGCTGTACGCGTACCGGCACGCGGGCTATCTGATCTGGGAGGAGCTCCTGGAAATCGTCTCCGAGAAGGACCCGGCCGCGCTGCGGGTGCTGGTGCAGCTGGCGTCGTACATGTGGGCGGGAGTGGACGGTCAGGCGTCGGCGGTCGCGGACGCGTACCGCTCCACGGAACAGGACATGCAGCGCCGCAGCGACGAGCGCGTGCAGGCGCTGCTGGACGCGCTGCTGGAGGGGAAGTCAACACCGGGCCTGGTGGCGGGCGCGGCGGCGGGCCTGGATCTGCCGGAGCAGGGGCGGTACGCGGTGGTGGTGGTCCGGGTGGAGCGGGCGGCGGGGCGTGAGCCGTTCCACCGGGTCGCGGCGGCGGAGGGGCTGCGGTTCTTCTGGCGGATGCGTACGGACTACGAGATCGCGGTCGTCGCGTTGGGGCCGGAGGCGGGCCTGGCGGAGCTGGCGGAGGTGCTGCACCGGCGCTGCCCGGGGCCGGGCGGGATCAGCCCGGTCGTACCGCGCCTGGCGGACCTTGGCCTGGCACGCCGCCTGGCGGAGACGGCGCTGCGCACATGCGGCCCGGAGGCGCAGCGGATCGTACGCCTGGACGAGCGGCTCCCCACGGCGCTGGTGGTGAGCCAGCCGGAACTGGCGGCCCGCCTGATCGCGGACGTATTCGGCCCGCTGCTGGAACTGGATCCGGCGGACCGGGCGGTGCTGCTGGAGACGCTGGACGCGTGGCTGGAGTGCGAGGGGTCGGCGGGGCGGGCGGCGACCCGGCTGTACTGCCACCGGAACACGGTCTTCAACCGCCTGCGCCGCCTGGAACAGCTGACGTCGCGGTCGCTGTCGCGCCCGAGGGACTTGATCGAGATGACATTGGCGCTGGACGCGTTCCGGCTGACGCCGGGTTGATCGGCGCCTGTGTGTGCCTGTGTGTGCCTGTGTGTACGGTGCGGTCGTGAGCAGCGCACAGCGGATCGAAGTGAGCCGGGAACAGGTACTGGCCTACCGGGTGGCGTCCCACGGATTCGACCGCTCCTCGCCCGTACCGGACGTACTGGTCATGGGGGCGCAGGACACGCCGTACGGATCGGCCAAGCTGGCACTGGCCGCGCGGGGCGCGTCCCTTGAGGGCCTTCAGCTCGTCTGGTCGTTCCGCGGCGCGCCTCATCTGCACCGTCGCACGGACCTGCCTGCGCTCGCCGCCGCGCTGTGGCCGGTGGACGACGCCGACGCGACGGCGCGGATCAGCACGGCGGTGATCAAGGAGGGGGCACGACTGGGCATCGAGGCCTTCCGGGTCACCGCCGAGGCGTTCCGCGAGGTGGTGACCGCGCCGATGCCCAAGGGCGAGGTGAGCGGGGCGGTGAGCGCGGCCGTACCGAAGTCGCTGACGTACTGGTGCGGGACGTGCGGGGCGCGGCACATCTCCGGGCTGCTTTTCCAGCAGGCCGGAATCTTCGGGGCGGTCGGGGTGCGCCCGGAGGGCGGCAGGACGGTGCTGGCCCCGCTGGACGTCGGGTTTCCTGTACCGGACGCGGCATCGGGGACCACGGAGCTGGTCCGCGCCTACCTGCGCTTCCTGGGGCCGGCCACGCCCGCCGAGGTGGCGAAGTACCTCGGCACCAGGCCGACGGCGGTGAAGACGGTGTGGCCGGGGCCGGACGACCTTGCGGAGGTGTGGCTGAACGGCAGGAAGACCTGGCTGCCCGCCTCCGAACTGGACGCGCTGCTGTCGGCGAAGAGCGAGGGACTCGTACGGCTGCTTCCGCCGGGCGATCCGTTCCTGCAGGCGCGCGACCGGGAACTGGTCCTGCCGGACAGGAGCAGCCAGAAGGAACTCTGGCGCGCGATCGGCGGGCCGGGCGCGCTGCTGGTCGGCTCGGAGCTCGCGGGTACGTGGCGCGCGAAGGCGGCCGGGCGGAAACTCGACCTGACGGTCACGCCGTTCGGACCGTTGTCGTCCGCGGTACGGGGGGAACTGGAGGCGGAGGCCACGACGGTGGCGACGACGCGCGGCGCTTCCGAGGCCCGGCTGCACTTCGCCCAGTAGTCCAGTAGCTCTTTGTCGGGTTCGGGCGTCACAGGGGCGCCCGTACGGGTTGGAATAGGGACCCTGCGCTAGCCTGCTCGGTACGTTCCCGGGCTTGAGTGAACTCTACGAGGGTGAGCGCGTGACTGGTTCTCAGCCACCGGACGACGGCAGCGAGTTTGCGCGGACGGACGCCATCTTCCGCGCGACCGAAGAGGCCGTGCGTGTGGTCATCGGCAACGGCGGCGGCGATGGTCTGCGAGCGGCCGGGTCCGCCTATCCGCAGGTGTGGGCCCGAGATGCCGTCATCACCGGCCTCGGGCTGCTGAGCCACCAAACCGACCAGGGGACAGGTCTCCTCAAGGGCTCATTGGACAGCCTGGCGGCATGCCAGAGTCAGCTCGGCCGCATCCCCAACCACGTCTTCACTGCGAACCCGGAGACGGGCTTGCAAGCGGACACCGTCTTCGCCGGAGCCGTCGACGCCAGCCTGTGGTACATCGTGGGCCATGACGTGCTGTCTCTGAAGCTGCCCGACAGCCGATATCTGGCCGACCGCTGGGACAGCATCGCGAACGCCTACAGATGGCTTGAATACCAGGATGTGAACGAGTGCGGTCTGCTCGAAGTGCACGAGTCGATGGACTGGGCCGACCTCTACGCCAACAGGTACAACTCACTGCTTCCCAACGTCCTGTGGTTCGCCGCCAATCGGTCCATGGCTCGCATGGCGAACAGGCTCGGCCGCGCTGCGGATTCCTATCGCGAGCGAGCCGAGGACATCCGCTTCAAGATCAACCAGCTGCTGTGGGTCGGCCCCGAGATCGAGCGGCAATATGACTGGATAAAGAAGCACCGCAGTGAATGGGAGACTCCGGCGCGGCTGGTCGACACGCTGCTGGTGGAGCGGCCTTATTACCTCCCCTACATGGCCTTTCGGGCATACGGCGACCGATTCGACACCCTTGGCAATCTGCTCGCGGTCATCTTCGGAGTGGCTGACGCCCGACAGAGCGATCGAATCATGGGTTACATCGAAGAAGCGGGAGTGAATCATCCGTGGCCGGTAAAGGCCTTCTGGCCTCCGGTGATGCCCGGGGATGAGGACTGGAGAGAATACTACCGCCAGTACAACCTCAATATCCCTCATCAATATCACAACGGCGGAGCGTGGCCGTTCATCGGCGGATTCTACGTGGCCGCTCTTGTCCGGGCGGGCCGGAGCAGAGAGGCGCATCGGCAGCTGGAGCGCCTCGCCGAGATGAATCGCATGGCCCGGCACGAGGGCGAGTGGGAGTTCAACGAATGGTTCCACGGACTCAGCGGCAAACCCATGGGCAACTCGTCCCAGAGCTGGTCAGCCGGAATGTTCCTCTATGCCGGAGCGTCGGTCGAGGAGGGCCGGTGCCCTTTCTTCGGTGAAGAGGAAAAATGGTGAGGACGAGCCTTGAGGAGAAGGCTGGTTGCCTCAGTCGCTGTCCAGCGGAATTGGCGCTTCCTGCCAGAAGAAGAACATGAGCGAAGTCGCGAGTGCGGCTGTGGCGGAAAGGGCCAAGACGGCGATCTCGACGGCATCGTAATCGGCGATCAGGCTCCCGACCACCACCGATAGCGCGGAGCTGACGATGAACACCGAGCGGGTCGCCCAGTACCCAGGTCGCCCGAAGGACAGGGGATGCGCCCGGACATAGGTCTCCCAGGCCAGATGTTCCGGCCCGACGCGCCGCTCGACGACCCCGGACAGGTAGGCGGCGATGCGATGAATCGCGTGGGCGTGGTTCAGCCACGATGCCCCGAGGAGGAGGGAAAGGGCCGGCTGGATCAGCATGACGACGGCGGATTCAGTCTGAAACCCGACTGACAAGGTGGTGCCGAAGGCGATGATGGCCAGGGTCTGCAGTTGCGACTGAAGCTCGATGAGTTTGAGGATTTCGGCGCGCAGGCTCCCATACTCGGCGATCAGCAGAGCCACTCCGTCGCTAGGCCCGAGCACCGGGCGGAGTGGCCGACCGTTCGAACTGCCGGGAGCGGGCAGAGGGGACGGCGATGCCATCGCGCACCCCCCATCACGGGTGTGTACGGACCTGACGTGCCATGAAAGCAACGCCCGCCCCGGCGGGAGACACGTATCGCCGTGAGTGGCGTACTCCGTACGACATTGGGCCGAAAACCGCCCTCGACGGCGATGTGAGTCGACCCGCCGGCGGACGCATATTGCCCGGGGTCTGCTCCTGGACCTCGACGCGACGCTGGTCTCCTGCTCCACTTCGAGTCCGCTGGTGAAGGACTGCGATCTGTACCCGGACTCGGCGGACGACCCTGCCTCTGCGCTGGCGATCGTCGCCGATGCCGCGCAGGAGACCGTCACCGAGTGTCTGTGGCAGGTGTGGCCTCTGTGCGCCGAGCATGGCCTGGGCATGCATCCGCGGGATGCGGACGGGCAGCTGTCCTGGTGGTGCGCGGGAGAGCGGTTGCGTCGCGGCCCAGCCCATATCCGTGCGGCCGTGGGCGCGCTCGACACCTTCGTCCGCCCACGTCGCCCCAATCGTAAGAGGCGGCGGGCGAGTTGATGTCCCACTGCGCCACGGTCGTTGAACGCGACGTGACGTGAAGAGGGCCGTGCCGGTTGGGTGTTGTTGTGACGCAATACCTTGGCCGCACGGCGTTGGCCCATCGTATCTTCACCGGCCTTCGACACCGTCGACTCGGCACGCTGATCGGCGAGTTGGCTCAGGTGTGGCTGGCCGCCGAAGAAGGGCGACTGTACGACCGTCGAGGTCATGACCGTCTGCGGGCGGCCGGGGCGGGACCGAGCCACCAGTTGGTGTTCACTGACCGGGTCATCGCCACGTTGGTCGTCATGCGGTTCCAGCTCCCGCACGCGGCCCTGGCCGTGCTCTACGGGGTGGAACCGCTCCACGATCACTCGGGCCGTCCACGAGATCCGCCCGTTGCCGGCGGCCCGTGGCTTCGCTGTGCCAGGTCGCCCCGGCCTGCGGCTTCGCACGCTGGAGGACGTCTTCGCCTACGCGGCGGCCCAGGGAGTCGAGCTGCGGCTGGACGGTACCGAGGTCCGGGTGCGCCGCCCGAAGGCGAACAGGCCCGGCCGGCGCGCTTTCGTGTCGGGCAAGATGCGGCAGAACACCAAGTGGGTCAGGTCAGCAACGTGACACTGCTCGGCCTCACCGAACTGCTGACCAACGTTCTCCAGCACGCCAAGGTGAAGGAAGCTCGCATCCTCGTGCAGGCGACAGCGGACAGCGTCTGCGTCACCGTGAGCGATCTCGATCCGCGGCTTCCGGTGCTCAAGCCCGCCGACCTGCTCAGCGAAGACGGACGAGGGCTCGCTCTCCTCCAGACCATGGCGGACGGGTTCGGCATCGTGCGCACCCCACTGGGCAAGGACGACCACGCCGTACGCGACCGCCACGACGATCGGCTGGTGCCGTACGTACAACGGCAGTGCCCCAACGCCCAGATAGCCGAACAACCGTCGACATCGGCCCCGGCACCGACCACCGGCACGGGCCGACCTCAAGAGCGGCAGCCCCAGCGCGACCGGCCTGCGAACCCGGCCGCCAGGTAGCCGCAGGTGATCCCTCGGGGCGCTGGGCCCGCTCGTCGCTGCCCGGCGGAAAACGCTTGTTGCCTCCCGCGGGCAGGGACCGTTGCGGCACTCTTGCCCGCAGGCACCGGACCCCGGCGCCGTCTGTGAACACCCCAGCCGGGCCACAGGCAATGACCGGAGGAAACATCGTGCGGGTCAGTCTGAAGGATGTCGCGTTGCGCGCGGGCGTCTCGATCAAGACGGTTTCGAACGTTGTGAACAACTACCAGCACGTCGCGCCCGCCATGCGAGCCCGTGTGCAGCAGGCCATCGACGAGTTGGGCTATCGCCCCAATCTGACCGCCCGGCACTTGCGAAAGGGAAGGACCGGGATCATCGCGCTGGCCCTGCCCGAGCTGGGCAACCCGTACTTCGCCGAACTCGCCGCAGCGGTGATCGACGCCGCCGCCGCACACGACTACATCGTGCTGCTGGATCACACGGGCGGCAAGCGCGAGCAGGAGGTCCTGGTGAGTCAGGGCTTCCGGGCCAGGGTCATCGACGGCCTGATCCTCAGCCCGATCGAGCTCGAAACAGAGGATCTGCGCAGACGTACGGAGCAGGTACCGCTGGTGCTCCTGGGCGAAGGGCATTACGACCTCCCCTACGACCACATCGCCATAGACAACGTCGCGGCGGCCAGGGGCGCGGTCCGGCACTTGATCGACCTGGGCCGCACCGACGTGGCATTTCTCGGCGCCCGCCGGGACCGCAACCAGCCGGCCCAGCTGCGGGTACAGGGCTGGCGGGAGGAGCTCACCGAGGCCGGCCTCGCGGTTGACGAGGGGCTCGTGGCCACGACCGACGGCTGGGGCCATGCCGACGGTGCGCATGCCATGGCCTGGTTGCTCGATTCGGGCAGGCGACCCGACGCGGTTTTCGCGTACAACGACCCGATCGCCATAGGTGCCATGCGCGTACTGTCGGAGCGCGGGCTGCGTGTGCCCGAGGACGTGGCCGTAGTGGGCTTCGACGACGTCGCCGAGGGGCGATTCGGCGCGGTGACCCTCACCTCGGTCTCGCCCGACAAGAAGGCCATCGCCCAGCTGGCAGTCGCGTCCGTTCTGGCGTGCTTGAGCGGTGACGAACCTGTGCCACGGCGGGTGACGGTGGAGCACTCGTTGATCGAGCGGGAGAGCACCCGGGGCCGCGCCCCGCGCCCGTCAGGCGATTGAAGACGCAGGGGCAAACTGCAGGCGCGCATCAGGGATTCGTGCGCGAGTCATGGACAGTCCGGTTGGAGCGTGCTGTCATTCCGCATGGCACTAACTTTCTAACGTTGGAAGCCGGGTCCGGCGCAGCGCCCGCACCGCCGCGCACCGTGGCTCCGTGTTCGCGCCCCGGGCACGCGTCCGACTCCCTCACCCCACGGAGGAGCCCCGATGCACCGTCCGTCATCGCCGCACCGCAGATTATGGAGGACCCGCGCGACAGCCTGGCTGAGCACGCTCGCCCTGTTGTGCGCCGGCCTGCTGGCCGCGGCCACAGGCGGCACCGCGCAGGCGGTGCAGGCCGCGCCCGCCGCCTGGGCCCCCAAGCCGGCCCCCATGACCACTCCGTGGACCAACCAGGTCCCTGTCGACAACCCGCTGCCCGAGTACCCGCGCCCGCAGCTGACCCGCCCCGACTGGACCAATCTCAACGGGATCTGGGACTTCGCGGTGACCGGGGCCGACGCCGGGCAGCCGGCCGCCTTCCCCGACCAGATCCGCGTCCCCTTCGTCGCCGAATCGGCGCTCTCGGGCATCCAGCGGAAGATCACCCAGAACGACAAGCTCTGGTACAAGCGCACGTTCACCGTCCCGTCCGGCTGGAAGGGCCGCCGCGTCCAGCTCAACTTCGGCGCCAGTGACTGGCGTACGACGGTGTGGGTCAACGGGCAGCAGGCCGGTGCCGTCCACAGCGGCGGTTTCGACTCCTTCCGCTACGACATCACCCCGCTGCTGAACGGTGGCACGAACACCGTCGTGGTCTCTGTGTACGACCCCACCGAGACGGGCAGCCAGGCCGTCGGCAAGCAGCGGATCCGCGATGTCGCCCCGCATCCCGGCGGCGGCATCTTCTACACCGCCGCGTCCGGCATCTGGCAGACCGTGTGGCTGGAGCCCACGGCCGCGGCCCACATCAGCCGCCTGGACATGGTCCCCAGCCTCTCCGACAGCACGCTGAAAGTCACCGTGCGCGGCTCCGGGACCGGGACCGGGACCGGGACCGGAAGCCATACCGCCAGAGTGACAGTGTCCTCCGGCGGCAAGCCCGTGGCCACCGCGACCGGACCGGTCGGCAGCCGGTTCTCCGTGTCCATCCCCAACCCCCGCCTGTGGTCTCCTGAGGACCCATTCCTGTACGACGTGAAGGCCGATCTGCTCTCGGGCACCGCCACGGTCGATTCGGCCGGCAGCTACACCGGCATGCGCTCCGTCTCCGTCGGCAAGGTCAACGGCGTCCAGCGCACCCTGCTCAACGGCAGGTTCGTCTTCCAGACCGGCACTCTCGACCAGGGCTACTGGCCGGACGGCATCTACACCGCGCCGACCGACGCGGCCCTCAAATACGACCTGCAGGCGCACAAGGACCTCGGCTTCAATATGGTGCGCAAGCACATCAAGGTGGAGCCGCAGCGCTGGTTCTACTGGGCGGACAAGCTCGGCCTGCTGGTGTGGCAGGACATGCCGTCCATGGACAACACCCCCTCCGACAGTGCCGCGCGCGTGCAGTGGGAGGCCGAGTACGACCGCATCATCGACCAGCACCGCAGCTCGCCCTCCGTGGTGATGTGGGTGAACCAGAACGAGGGCTGGGGCCAGTACGACCAGGCGCGAATCGCTGACGAGGTCAAGGCGTACGACCCCTCCCGGCTGGTGAACAACATGAGCGGTGTCAACTGCTGCGGCTCCGTCGACGGCGGCAACGGCGATGTCGTCGACAACCACATCTATGTGGGCCCCGGCGTCACCACACCGACCGCTGCCCGTGCCGCCGTACTGGGTGAGTTCGGTGGTCTCGGCCTGCGCGTCCCGGGGCACGAGTGGTATCCCGGCGGTGGGTTCAGCTATGAGGATCAGCCCAGTGCCACCGCGTTGAACAACCGGTTCGTCGGGCTGCTGGACGCTCTCCGGGAGCAGCCGATGCCTCTCGGTCTCTCGGCGTCCGTCTACACCGAGATCACCGACGTGGAGAACGAGGTCAACGGCCTGCTCACCTACGACCGTCAGGTCGTCAAGGTCGACGCCGCCCGGGTCAAGGCCGCCAACCTCGCCCTGATCAACGCCTCGCGCAACCCCCCGCCGCCCGTCACCCTGCCCGTCGGCCAGAACAAGTCCCTGCGCGTCACCACCCCGGGCCACACCGACAAATATCTGCGTCATCAGGACGGTCAGGCATTCACCGCGATCGTCGACGCGAACAGCGGCAGCCTGCTGAAGAACGACGCTACCTGGAAGATCGTCCCCGGCCTGGCCGGTACCGGCTGCTACTCGTTCGAATCACGCAACTACCCCGGCCAGTACCTGCGGCACCGGGACTTCCGGGTCTACAAGGAGGCCGGTGACTCGGCGGTCTTCAAAGCCGACGCCACCTTCTGCGCCGTGCAGCGCAGTGGCGGCGTACGACTGTCGGCCTGGAATTTCCCCGGCCAGTACCTCCGCCACATCGATTCCGAGGTGTGGCTGGCGACTCCCGGCGGCACGCACGCCTGGGACAACCCAGTCAGTTTCACGCCGGACACGACGTGGTCCGTCGAGGCCCCCTGGGTCGCCTGACCCGCGCCTGACCCCGCCGGCCGCACCGCAGTGGTGCGGCCGGCGGGGTCAGGCCCGCAGCCACGACGAGGCGTTCGCCGAACTCACCGAGGGCCGGCTGAGCCTCGCCGACGCCATCGAGAACGAAGCCGTCCCGGCATCCGGTGACCAGCAGGCGCTGCGCCGGTTGCGCATCCTGTTCCGCAGACCGCGTCCCGCGGCCCGGCGGGCGTGCGCCCAGTCCGCCCGGTCCGCCCAGTCCGCCCGGTCCGCCTGAAAGGGCAGCTGCGAAACGCTCCCCCGGAACCGGGACCCTCGCGCCGCGGGCAGCGGTGCTCTACGTCAAGAAGTCCCGCGCGATGTCCTCCGCCACCCGCTCCAGCAGCGGCCCCGCCTCCGCCATGCAGCGCGCCGGGTCCGGTTCCAGGTCCGTCAGCGCGTACGCGCGGCGGATGCCCGCACGGCCCAGTGCCTCCGGCCGCAGGGCCAGCCGGCCGCAGACCGCCACGACCTCGATGTACTGGGCGCGGGCCGCCGCCGCGACGCCCGCCGGTGCCTTGCCGTGCAGGGTCTGCTCGTCAAGTGAACCCTCGCCGGTGATGACCAGGGTCGCCCGCTCCAGCGCGGAGGCGAAGCCGAGCACGTCGAGCATCACCTCGATGCCGGACCGGAAACTCGCGCCGAGACCGACCAGCGCGCCGTAGCCGATGCCGCCCGCGGCGCCCGCGCCCGGGGACAGCGCGTGCTCCCCGGCCCCGGGACCGACCGCGGTCTCCAGGACGGACACATAGCGGGCCAGCGCCGCGTCCAGCGTGGCGACGTCCTCGGGGGTCGCCCCCTTCTGCGGGCCGTACACCGCGGACGCGCCCTTGGGACCCGTGAGCGGGTTGTCCACGTCGCTCGCGAGGACCAGTTCCACGTCCTTGAAGCGCGGGTCGAGACCCGACAGATCCGCCGTGGCCAGGTCGCGCAGACCTCCGCCGCCCGGTCCGACCGGTTCGCCCTGCGCGTCCAGGAAGCGCGCGCCGAGCGCCGTCAGCATTCCCGCGCCGCCGTCCGTCGTCGCGCTGCCGCCGACGCCGAAGACGATCGTCCGCGCGCCCGCGTCGAGCGCGGCGCGCAGCAGCTCGCCGGAGCCGTACGTCGTCGCCGTCAGCGGCGCGAACACGCCCGCCGGAAGGTGCTGAAGGCCCGAGGCCTCCGCCATCTCCACCACCGCGGTACCGTCCCGCAGCGCGTACGCCGCGGTCAGGGGCTCGCCGAGCGGCCCGGTCACCGGGACCTCGCGCTGCTCGAACCCGGCCGCCACCGCCGCCGCGACCGTGCCGTCGCCGCCGTCCGCGACGGGCAGGGCGTCAACCGCCAGGCCGGGTACGATCCGCTGGAGCCCCGCCGTCACCCGCTCCGCGACCTGTACGGCCGTGAGCGAGCCCTTGAACTTGTCAGCCGCCACGAGCACACGCGCACGCGCGGGCCGAGTAACGGGCTGAGTCACTGCTCCGTTCGCCACCTTGCTGATCCCTTGCTTTCGAACAGGCAGTCGCGCCGCTCCGACCCTATCCGCCCGTACAGACGGCTTACCAGCCCCTCATGTCCTGACATTCCGTCCTACTGCGTGCCTTGCGTACGGCCGATGTCCTACCCTGCCTGGGGTGACGACCTCTGACTACGCCGCGTACATCGCCTCCCTCCCCCGCATCCTTGCCGGGGCCGCCGCGCTCTTCCGTGACGCCGAGGGGCGGGTGCTGCTCGTCGAGCCCAACTACCGCAAGGGCTGGGCGCTGCCAGGCGGGACCATCGAGTCGGACCAGGGCGAGACCCCGCGGCAGGCCGCGCGCCGCGAGACCCTCGAAGAGATCGGTCTCGACCTGGAGCCCGGCAGACTGCTCGCGGTCGACTGGGTGGTGGGCGAGGCACGCCCGCCGATCGCCGCGTATGTGTACGACGGCGGGGTGCTGGCCGAGGAGCTGTTCAAGGCGATCCAGCTGCAGGAGGAGGAGCTGGTCTCCTGGCGGCTGGTGCCCCGCGACGAGCTCCACGAATATCTGCTGGGGTCGCTGGGGCACCGGGTGCTGGCCGCCCTCGACGTACTGGAGGCGGGGACCGGAACCGCGGAGCTGGAGAACGGCCTCCCGCCCGCCTGAGCGGCCACAACGATATCCGCTCGCCGCGGCGCGGGACCGCTGCGTACCCTCGCCGCATGACTCTCGTCGCGATCCTCAGCGGCGCCGGCATCTCCACGGACTCCGGCATCCCCGACTACCGTGGGCCGCAAGGACTGTGGCGGCGCGATCCCGAGGCCGCGAAGCTCGTCACGTACGACTACTACATGGCCGATCCGGAGATCCGCCGCCGCTCCTGGCGGATGCGGCGCGACTCCACCACGTGGCGCGCCGAGCCGAACGCCGCGCACCGCGCCATCGCCGAGCTGGACCGACAGCCCGGGTTCGCGGTCCGCGTGATCACGCAGAACGTCGACGGGCTGCACCAGCTGGCGGGCATGCCGGGCCGCAAGGTCCTCGAACTCCACGGCACCGCACGGTCGGTGACCTGCACCCGGTGCCACGCCCGCTCCTCGATGGAGGAGGCGCTGGCACGGGTGGAAGCGGGCGAGGAAGACCCGCCGTGCCAGGTGTGCGGCGGGATCCTGAAGTCGGCGACGGTCATGTTCGGCCAGCGGCTCGACCCGGTGGTGCTGGGCCAGGCGCTGGCGATCGCGAAGGCCGGCGAGGTCTTCATCGCGGTCGGCACAAGCCTGCAGGTGCATCCCGCCGCCTCGCTCGCGGGCATCGCGGCGGAGCACGGGGCGCGGCTGATCGTGGTGAACGCCGAGCCGACGCCGTACGACGGACAGGCGGAAGAGGTCGTCCGGGAGCCGATCGGCACCGCGCTGCCCGCGCTCCTGAAGCGGCTGAGGGCAGAGACAGCAGAGGCAGGGGCCGCCAATGAGGCGAGCGCTGGGCCGAGGTCCGAGCAGTGAGCCAGGTGGCTGCCGATCCGGCCGCCGCCACCAACCGCAGGTGACCTGCTGCGTCCCGACTAGAAGAGCGCCCCCTCCGACGCGCCCGGCTCGTACGCTCCCCGCTCATGCGCCAGCAGCCGCCGCTTGCGGTCCACCCCGCCGCCGTAGCCGACCAGGCTGCCCGTCGAGCCGATGACCCGATGGCACGGGACGATGATCCCGATCGGGTTCTTGCCGTTGGCGAGGCCCACCGCGCGGGAGGCGGCGGGGTTGCCGAGTGCCTCGGCCAGTTCGCCGTACGTACGCGTCTCGCCGTACGGGATCTTCCGCAGCTGCTCCCAGACGCTCCGCTGGAACGCCGTGCCGTCGAGCCGCATCGGCAGGTCGAACTCCTCCAGCTCGCGGGCGAAGTACGCGTCGAGCTGGCGGATCGTCTCGCCGAAGGGCTCGGCGTCGGGGTCAGGTTCGGGTTCGGGTTCGCCGAAGGTTTCCTCGGCGGGGCGGTGGCGCTGCTGGACCATGTAGAGGCCGCTCAGCACCCCGTCGGTGGCCACGAGGGTCAGTGGGCCGTACGGGCTGCCGACGACCGTGTGCTGCCTGGTCATGAGTGGCATGGGCGAACTTCCTTACGCGGGGAGGTAGTTGATGGGATGGTCCTCGGTGGCCCAGAGGTACTGCACGGCATACGCCCGCCACGGCCGCCACACCGCGGCGCTCTCCGTCAGCGCGGCCGGAGTCCCGGGCAGCCCCAGTCCCGTCGCCGCGCGCCGCATCCCGAGGTCGCCCGGCAGGAACGCGTCCGGGTCACCGAGGGCGCGCATCGCGATCACCTCGACCGTCCAGGGGCCGAAGCCCGGCAGCGCCGACAGCTGGGACCTGGCCCGCTCCCAGTCGCTGTCGGGGCCGAGCCGCAGCGATCCGTCGGCCAGCACGCCGACCAGAGTCGTCAGGGTGGTACGGCGGGTGCGGGGCAGCGCCAGCGCCTCCGGGTCCAGCGTGGCCAGCGCCTCGGACGTCGGGAAGAGATGGGTGAGGCCACCCTCGGGGTCGTCGATCTCCTGGCCGTGCGCGACGACCAGACGGGCCGCGTGGGTGCGGGCGGCGGCCGTCGAGACCTGCTGGCCGAGCACCGCCCGTACCGCGAACTCCGCGGCGTCGACGGTGCGCGGCACCCGCCGGCCCGGCGCTTTGTCGACCAGCGGGGCGAGCAGCGGATCCGTACGCAGTTGGCCGTCCACGGCCACCGGGTCGGCGTCCAGGTCGAGCAGCCGGCGGCAGCTGCTGATCGCGATGGTGAGGTCGCGCGGGTCGGTGAGGGAGAGCCGGCAGGCGATGTGGTCGGCGAGCGGGGTGAGGGCGACGATGCCGTGTCCGTACGGGAGGTTCAGCGTCCGCCGGTACGCTCCGGCCCGCCACTCCTCGACGCCGGGGACCCCCGTCGCGGCGAGGTGCCCGAAGAGGTTGCTGGGATTGAGCGGCGCGCGGTACGGGAGGCGCAGGGCGATCACGCCGGGGGTCTTCAGCGGTGCGGACGTGCCGCGCGCGGCGCGGGTGCGCAGTTCGCCGGGCGCGAGCGCGAAGACCTCGCGGACGGTGTCGTTGAAGGCGCGGATGGAGGCGAAACCGGCCGCGAAGGCGACCTCCGCCATGGGCAGCGCGGTGGTTTCCAGGAGCAGGCGCGCTGTCTGCGCGCGCTGGGCACGGGCCAGGGCGAGCGGGCCCGCGCCCAGTTCCGCGAGCAGCTGGCGCTCGATCTGGCGGGTGGAGTAGCCGAGGCGGGCGGCCAGGCCCGGTACGCCTTCGCGGTCCACGACCCCGTCCTGGATGAGCCGCATGGCGCGGGCGACGGTGTCGGCGCGCGCGTTCCACTCCGGCGAGCCGGGGCTCGTATCGGGGCGGCAGCGCTTGCAGGCCCGGAAACCGGCCTGCTGGCAGGCGGCGGCGCTCGGGTAGAAGGTCATGTTGGCGACCTTCGGCGGCACCACGGGACAGCTGGGGCGGCAGTAGATCCGGGTGGTCAGCACGGCCGTGAAGAACCAGCCGTCGAATCGGGCGTCCTTCGACTGGACGGCGCGTACGCAGCGCTCTGTGTCGGTGTGCATGGCTCCCAGCATCGGGCAGGCCCAGGCAGTGAGGCTAGCGAGAAAACGACATCATCCTCGCGCTGCCTGCGCCAAAGCTCTGGACCGCTAGCCCAGCTGCTCGGCGAAGGCCTGGTACGCACGCTCGTCGAAGAGCACGAAGCGCACCTCGGCGATCGGCGCGATCGCCGCCTCTCGGACCGTACGGATCGCGATCCGCGCCCCGTCCTCCATGGGCCAGCCGTAGATGCCGGTCGAGATGGCGGGGAACGCGACGCTCTCGGCACCCAGCTCGCGCGCCACGCGCAGCGATTCGCGATAACAGGAGGCCAGGAGGTCCGAGCGGTCCTCCTCCTTGGAGAAGACGGGACCGACCGTATGGATCACATGGAGAGCGTCGAGGCGGCCGGCTGTGGTGGCGACGGCTTTTCCGGTGGACAGGCCCTTGCCGTAGTGCGAGGCGCGCAGCGCGCGGCAGTCGGCGAGGATCTCCGGGCCGCCCTTGCGGTGGATCGCGCCGTCGACGCCACCGCCGCCGAGAAGCGAGGAGTTGGCGGCGTTGACGATCGCGTCGACGTGCTGCTCGGTGATGTCTCCGCGTACGAGGGTGATACGGGCGGTCATGGCGTCCTTCTGCCGTAGGGCTGCGGTAGGGCTGCCGCAAGGGCTCGTACTCGATGGCTCACGGCGACGCGGGCTCACGGGGACGCGCGGAGGCGGCGCCAGACCGCCTTGGCCGCATGGTGGCCCGACATGCCGTGCACCCCCGGGCCCGGCGGCGTCGCGGAGGAACAGAGGAAGACAGCGGGGTGCGCCGTCGCGTACGGGACGCGGGCGAGCTTGGGGCGGATCAGGGTCTGGAGCCCCGCGTAGGCCCCGCAGGCGATGTCCCCGCCGACGTAATTGGCGTTGCGCCGGGCGAGTTGGGGCGGGCCCGCGATGGCCCGGGCCAGTACGAGATCGCGGAAGCCGGGGGCGAAGCGCTCCAGCTGCCGTTCGATGACGTCGGTGGCATCGCCCTCCCAGCCTGCCGGGACATGGCCGTACACCCACAGAACGTGCTTGCCCGCCGGCGCCCTGGTCGGGTCGATCACGCTCGGCTGGGCGGTGATGAGGAAGGGGACCTCGGGGTCGCGGCCGGTGGTGGCAGCGGTCAGAGCCGCATTGATCTCACCGGCGGTGGGGCCGATGTGCACGGTCCCGGCCGCGCGGGCCTCCTTCGCGGTCCACGGCACGGGCCCCGACAGCGCGTAGTCGATCTTGAACGCGGCCGCGCCGTACCGGTAGTGCCGGTACGCCTGGCCGAGGTCGGCGATCCGCGCGAGCGCGGTCGGCGAGGTGTCGAAGATATACGCGCGGGCCGGGGGCAGCTCGTCCAACCGCTTCACCTCCGTGCCCGTGTGGATGACGCCGCCCTGCTCGCGCAGATACGAGGCGAGGGCGTCGGAGATCGCCTGCGAACCGCCGCGCGGCACCGGCCAGCCCACGTCGTGGGCGGCGAGCGCGAAGCACAGGGCGATGCCGCTGGTGGCGAAACCGCTGGTGGGGGCGATGGCGTGGGCGGCGAGCCCGGCGAGCAGGCCGCGCGCCCGCTCGTCCCGGAAGCGGCGCGAGAGCCAGCTGACGGGCTGCAGCGCGGCCACTCCGAAGCGGGCGAGACGGTACGGGTCGCGGGGCAGGCCGTCCCAGGGGGTACGCAGGAAGTCGGCGGCGAGGGTGTCCCAGCGGCCGGCGAAGGGGGCGAGCAGACGGCGGTACGCCCCGGCGTCGGCGGGGCCCAGCGACATGGCGGTCTCACCGACCGAGCGGCTCAGCACGGCGGCGGTGCCGTCGGGGAAGGGGTGGGCCAGCGGCAGTTGGGGGTGCAGCCACTCAAGGCCGTGCCTCGCCAGGGGCATCCGGTTGAACGCGGGCGAGCCGATCGCGAGCGGGTGGACCGCGGAGCAGGGGTCGTGGCGGAACCCGGGGAGGGTGAGCTCCTCGGTCTTCGCTCCCCCGCCGATGGTGTCACTGGCTTCGTATACGGCCACCGCGAAGCCGCGGCGGGCCAGTTCGACGGCGGCGGTCAGTCCGTTGGGTCCCGCTCCCACGACGACGGCATCGAGCATCGACGGCACCTTTGGACTCCTTTGTCAGCCAGTGGCCAAGGTCTTCAGGATATTCCCGCGCCGCGCGGCGCGTGGACCGGGCCCGCCACAAGGCCACACAAGGCCAACACAAAGCCACCTTGCCCATCCTGGCCGGGATATTGACATTGAACCGTTTCATTGTTTCGCTCATGTCAAGAATTCCGGGAGCGCTCCCACGGCGCTCGTGGAAACCTCGTGGAAAGAGGCCACATGCCGCTCACCCCCCACACCCCCCTCGCGGAGCTCCCCATCCGCACCCTTCCCGCCCTCCCTGCCCGCCCCGCCCTCCCCGCCCTGGTCCGGGCCTTCGTCCGGGCCCTGCTCGTCGCCGTACTCGCCGCGTCCCTGCTCTCCTGGGCGGGCAACTCGCCCACCCACGCCGCGCCCGGGGACGGCTCCGTCTCCGACCCGAACATCGCCTATGTCGGGCGGTGGGACACCAGTTCCACCACCGCCGCCGTGCCCAACTGGACCGGCGGGTACCTCCAGACCGCCTTCACCGGGACCACGGTGAAGGTCAAGGCCAGGGACGCGGTGAACCTCTACGTCAGCATCGACGGCGGCGCCGATGTCTTCCACGCCGGCGTTCGGGGCACGGTGAACCTGACGCCGCGGCCCCTCGCCGCCGGAAACCACACGCTCCGCGTGTCCTACCGCTCCGGCGACACCGTCTTCCAGGGACTGGTGCTGGACGCGGGCGCGCGCACCCTCAGCCCGCAGGTGCCGTCCGGGCTCGTCGAGTTCGTCGGGGACTCCATCACCGCGGGCGCCCTCACCGAACGGCTCGCGATCGACTCGTACGCGTGGAAGACCGGCGAGCGGCTCGGGATGCGGCATACGCAGATCGCCCGCTCGGGCTACTGCCTGGTGGCGCAGTCCGGATGCGTGGGACAGGCCGGTCAGTTCTTCAAGACAGCCTCCACGGGTACCCAGAACTGGGACTTCGGCCGCTACCAGGCCGGCGCGGTCGTCATCAACCTCGGCACCAACGACATCGGCCACGGTGTCACGGGCGCCGCGTTCCAGTCGGCCTACACCACCTTCCTCCGCGACATCCGCGCCAAGTACCCGCAGGCCGCCATCTTCGCGGTGCAGACGCTCAAGAAGCGCTACGTGCCCGAGACGCGGGCGGCCGTCGCCTCCCGCAACAGCGGTGGCGACGCGAAGGCGTACTACGTCGACACGACGGGCTGGCTGACCGACGGAACCCACTACGAGGACGGCAACGGCCACCCGAACGAGCTGGGTCACACCACCTTCGCGAACCGGCTCGCCCCCGTCATCAGCTCGAAGCTGCGGACCACCGCACCGGAGGCCGAGGCGGCGGCAGCCGCCCCGGGACAGCCCGGAGACCCCAACATCAAGTTCACCGGCCGCTGGGACACCCGGAGCTCCAGCACCGCGTACACGCCGTACTGGGCGGGCGCGTACTACCGGACCGGATTCACCGGGACCACCGTCAAGCTGAAGCAGCGCAACGCCATCGATCTGTGGGCCAGGATCGACGGCGGTCCTGTGAAGTTCTACGACGATGTGCGCGGAACGGTCGACCTGACCCCGGCGAAGCTGTCTCCGGGAAACCACACCTTGCAGGTCAACTACCAGGTGGTGGCCGGTTCGTACCGCGGTGACGCCGTCTTTCAGGGGCTGACCCTCGACTCCGGCGCCACCACCTTCGCGCCACCGGCCGCACGCACTCTGATCGAGTTCGTCGGGGACTCGATCACCGTGGGAACGACGTCGTCGCAGAACGCCCGTACCGCGTACGGCTGGCTCACCGGGGAACTGCTCGGCGCCGACCACACCCAGGTCGCCCAGGGCGGCGCCTGTCTGTTCGCGGCGGCGGACGGATGCGTCAGCCTGGAGCGGCAGTTCAGCAAGCTGAACCCGAACGCCGCGACACCCGCCTGGGACTTCGCTCGGTACCAGGCGGGCGCGGTCGTCATCAACCTGGGCACCAACGACATCGGCCACGGTGTGACCAAGGCGCAGTTCCAGACGGCGTACACCAGCCTTCTGCGTCAGGCCCGCGCGGCATACCCGCAGTCGTGGATATTCGCACTGGAGACCTTCCGCGGAAGGTTCGTCCCGGAGACCGAGGCAGCCGTCAGGGCGGCGGTCGCCGGCGGGGACTCGCGGGTCTCGTTCGTCGACACGACGGGCTGGCTGCCGTCGGACGGTCTCTCGGACTCCGTGCATCCCAACGACAAGGGCCACCGGGCCATCGCCGACCGGCTCGCGCCCGTCATCGCCGCGAAGCTGGGGGGCTGAGCCGCCGGCTCGGCGGCAGCCGCTGAGTCAGCCCGCAAGCAGTGCGTGAACCCGTCGCGCCGTCGCCGCGTCCCGCGCCGCCGTGAACGGGAGCGCGTTCCCGCCGCATATACGGAACGGCTCCCCCGTGAGGGTGAGATCCGCGCCGCCGGCCTCCTTGACCAGCAGGAGGCCGGCCGCGTGGTCCCACGCGTACTCCCAGGAGAAGGCGACCGCGTCCAGCTCGCCCCGGGCGACGCGGAGGTATTCCAGGCCCGCCGAACCGCAGGGCCGGGCGTGTATCCCGTCCACCGCCAGGGCCAGCAGCGCCCGCTTCTGCTCCGGGGTCGTGTAGTCCGGGTGGGACGTCGCCACCTCCAGCACCGCACCGGGCGCGGGCGAACCCGCCTGTATCGGCGTGCCGTTGAGCCGCGCGCCACGGCCCCGTACGGCGATCGCCATCTCCTCCAGCACCGGTGCGTACGTCCAGGAGGCGAGTACTTCCCCCTGGTGGGCGAGGGCGACGAGCGTGCAGAAGCGGGGCTCGCCGCCGACGAACTGCCGGGTGCCGTCGACCGGGTCGACGATCCACACCGGCACGTCGCCGTGCAGCGCCCCGACGATGGACGGGTCCGCGTGCACGGCCTCCTCGCCGACCACTATGGAACCGGGGAGCAGGCCGGTCAGGGACGCGGTCAGGTGCTCCTCGGCGAGGCGGTCCGCGGTGGTCACCAGGTCGTGCGGACCGCTCTTTTCGATGATCTCGTGCGCGGCGAGCTGCCGGAACCGCGGCATGATCTCGGTGGCGGCGGCCTTGCGGACCGCCTCTTCTACGCACGTCAGGTCGCCGTTCAGAAAGTCATCGATCATGCGTCCAGCTAAGCACGGCCCTCTGACATCGCGTCGCCGGCCCGGTGATGCCCTGCGCGCTCAGCGCCCCACGGCGTAACCCTGCATTCCTCTCGGGTTCGCCGCGGCGGAGAGCACGCCCGTACGCGGGTCCCTGGCGACCGCGCAGAGCCTGCCCTCCGACCAGGCGTCGCCGACCGTGACGTCATGGCCGCGCTCCCGGAGCTCCGCGATCACATCCGGGTCCATCCGGGATTCGACGGTCACGCTGCCCGGCCGCATGGACCGCGGATAGAACGAGCCGGGGAAGCTGTCGTTGTGCCAGCCCGGCGCGTCGATCGCGCCCTGGAGGTCGAGGCCGCCGCGTACCGAGGGGCGCAGCGCGACGGCCAGGAAGAAGTGGAGCTGCCACTGATCCTGCTGGTCGCCGCCGGGCGTGCCGAAGGCCATCACGGGCACCCCGTCGCGCAGCGCGAGGGAAGGGGTGAGCGTGGTGCGCGGCCGGCGGCCCGGGGTGAGCGTGTTGGGCAGGCCCGGGTCCAGCCAGGCCATCTGGAGGCGGGTGGACAGCGGAAAGCCCAGCTCCGGCACGACGGGGTTGGACTGGAGCCAGCCGCCGCTGGGCGTGGCCGCGACCATGTTGCCCCAGCGGTCGACGATGTCGAGGTGGCAGGTGTCGCCGCGGGTCGCGCCGTCTTTGGCGACGGTCGGCTCGCCGACGCCCCAACGGCCAGTCGCACTGGGGCTGGTCCCGGCGTGCGCGCTCAGCACGGGCGTACGGCCGCCGGGGCTCCCCGGCCGCAGCTCGTACGACGCCTTGTCGCCGATGAGCGCGCGGCGGGCGGTGTTGTACGGCCCCGACAGCAGCGCGTCGAGCGGCACGTCGGCCGCGTCTCCGTACCAGGCCTCCCGGTCCGCCATCGCCAGCTTGCAGCCCTCGATCAGCAGGTGGACGTACGCGGCCGAACCGTACGGCGGCAGTTCGCCGGGCAGCAGCGCCAGCTGCTGGAGAAGCGCCGGGCCCTGGCTCCAGCCGCCCGCCTTGCACACGGTCCAGCCGTTCCAGTCGTACGTCGCCGGGGGTTCGTACGAGGCGGACCAGCCCGCAAGATCGGCCGCGGTCAGTGTGCCGGAGTGGTGTTCGCCGCTGGTGTCCAGGGTGGGGCGGGCGGCCTGCCGTACAAGCGCTTCGGCGATGAAGCCCTCGCTCCAGACCTTCCGCGCGGCCTCGATCCCGGCCACGCGGCCGCCGCCGGACGATTCGGCGAGCAGCTGCCGCCAGGTGGCGGCGAGCGCCGGGTTGCGCAGCGGCTCGCCGGGCACCGGGGCCCTGCCGCCCGGCAGATAGACCTCGGCGGACGAGGTCCACTCCGTCTCGAACAGCTCGCGGACGCTCTCCACGGTCTCGCCGATCCGCTCGACGGGAGGGTGGCCGTCCTGTGCGTATCCGATCGCGTAGCGCAGCACGTCGGCGAGGGACTTGGTGCCGTGGTCGCGCAGCAGCAGCATCCAGGCGTCGAACGCCCCGGGCACGGCGGCGGCCAGCGGTCCGGTCCCGGGTACGAGGTCGAGGCCCAGGGAGCGGTAGTGGCCGACGCTCGCTCCGGCGGGCGCGGGCCCCTGCCCGCAGATCACGCGGACCTCGCCGCCCGCCGGCGCGATGATGACCGGCACTTCGCCCGCGGGGCCGCACAGGTGCGGCTCGACGACATGCAGGACGAAGCCCGCGGCGACGGCGGCGTCGAAGGCGTTGCCGCCGTCCTCCAGGACGGCCATCGCGGACTGGGAGGCGAGCCAGTGGGTGGTGGAGACCATGCCGAAGGTGCCCTGGAGGGTGGGCCGGGTGGTGAACACGGACGTGCCTCTCTTCGACCGGGACTTCGGCTGCGGACTAGTCCGCCTGAGGTGGTTTGCCGTTGGCGAACGACGGCTCCACGAACTCCGCCTGCCCCTTCTCGTTGAGTGTCAGGATCGGCACCACCTTGTTGACCGGGTTGCCGTTTTCGTGGAACGAGATGAACCCGCTCGCGCCCGCGACCTGCTGGCCGGCCTTCATCTGGTGGAACATCCGGGCCACCGCGTCGCCGGTCACCTTCCCCTGCCAGCGGGCCGCCATCTGGATGCCCTGAGCGGCGGTGATGACGGCGTCGTGAGCCATCATGGCCTGGCCGTCATTGCGCTGGTCATTCGGGAACCACTCGTGCAGATCACCGTCATCCCTGAAATACCGCGCGGAGAGGACGGAGACCGCTTCAGGCGCTTCCTCCCACATCCTGGGATGGGCCAGGCCCGTGTAGAACACCTCCACCCCCGAGTCGGCGGCGCTCGTGATCTCATGCGCGGTGAGGTTGGTCGTGTCGTCGCCGGTGATGACGGTGAACTTGGTGTCCTGGCACGACCGGTTGGCGATGGCGGACAGGAAGTGGGTGAGATGCTGCCCACGACCCGCGAAGTAGATGTACTCCGGCTTCTGAACGCACAACTGACCCCGCATATAGAGCAGTTCGTTCTTCCAGGCGCTCGGCACGGAGGAGTCGAACGTCATGGGCTCCTCCGAGACCAGCTTGCGGGTTTTCCCGTCCGGGTCCGGGAAGGCCTTCTTGAAGGCGGCGCCGAGAGTTTTGGCGTAGAGGTTGTCCTCAGCCTGGTCCTGGACGACGACCGCCGTACGGGCGTTTTTCGTCCTCAGATACGCGGCGGCCGCGCGTGCCTCGTCCTCGTTGGTCGGCGCGACCCGTACGAAACCCTTTATGTTCCGGATGTTGGTGGCCGACATGGTGGCGCCGACCATGGCGATGCCATGCTTGGAGAGCCTATTGATCGCCTTGACGTTCTCGGTGTTGCTGGGGCCCATACCGACGACCGCGACCAAGTGGTCCTTGGTGTTCTTGCGCTTGATC
This sequence comes from Streptomyces sp. NPDC052236, assembly GCF_044548015.1. Lineage (NCBI taxonomy): Bacteria > Bacillati > Actinomycetota > Actinomycetes > Kitasatosporales > Streptomycetaceae > Streptomyces > Streptomyces sp. NPDC052236. Next base: position 75,134 of record NZ_JBIUBL010000017.1, read on the forward strand.
AGCTCATCGACGGTGTGTCGCCACTGCTTGGATTTGCTGCCGGTGTTGGCGATCAGCAGCTGGATCTTGGGTGACGCGGCGAGGTCTCCGTTGTTGTGCCGCTGCTGCGCGAGATAGGCGCCCTGGAGCTCATGACGTACCGACTCTTCGGAGTTGCTGTCGTCCTCGGTGAGGGTGAAGGGGGTCAGATAAGCAATGCTGACGTACTTCTCCTTACTCTTCTTGACCGCGTCGTTCTCTTTCTTGATCTTTTTCTCAACCTCTTCAAGATGGTCCGCGAAGGGGTGCGCGCCGTCGGTGACGCCCACGCATTCGTCCGTCTCGCCCCGTTCCACCACGCCGTCGTCGCACCGCGCCCGCCAGTCTCCGACCCAGCTCACCCCGTACGGCACGGCCACCGCGAGCGCGGCGACGACGACCAGGCCGATGGCGACCCGGCGCACGATGTGCAGCGGCCACTCGATTCTGGGAAGGGCGTTCATCCCCCGCTCACCCCCCACTCACTATGGTCTGCGGGTGACGCCAGTGGCGGTAGCGCTCCGCCTCGTTGAACAGGGCCACGATGTCGTTCCTCCGCAATTGGGACAGTTGGGTGAAGCCGTCGGCGACCATGTCGTTCAGCCGCATCCCGGGGTCGGCGAGCGGGTCGCTCCACACCCAGCGCGCCGTGACCAGGCCGCGTATCACCGAGGCGGTGTCGACAGTCCGGTCCGGCTGGGGCGGCGCGAGACCGGCGAGCAGTTCGAGCGGGCCGCCGCGGGCCGGGAGCCTGTTGGGCGCGCTCGTGACCGTGTTGAACTCGCTGATCCACTGATCCGCGGGCACCGAAGGGAAGCGCAGCAGCAGCTGGTCGGTGACCTCGTCGATGCGCCCGAGCGCGAGCTGGTGGTACATCTCCTGGACGGGGTGACGCTCGGCCCTGAAGTGGTCGGCGAGCAGCTCGTTCGCCGTGTCCCAGTCGCCGGGTTCACGGGCGAGCTCCCACAGCAGCAGCCTGCGCAGCCACGGGTGGAGGGTCGGTGTCACCGTCCCCGGGCTGAGCAGCAGCCAGCGCGAACGGACCTCGCCGAACAGCGAGTCCCCGGGGCTCAGGACCCGGATGCCGGCGGACAGGTCGCGCAGGGCCGCGCACTCGGCGAGGGCGCGTCGCTCGATGGGGCCGAAGCCTCGCAGCAGATCACTGAGGGCGGCGTCCACGAGCGTGGGGGTCTCTTCACCGACGCGCACCGTCCGGTCGGGCAGGGTGCGCAGCCACTGGTCCTGTCCCGGCCCGTCCTCCGCCGGGGCCGTGGACTGCCGCAGTACGTCCAGAACCTGGTGCACCGCGCGCGGCAGTCCGCCGGTCAGCCGGTGTACGAAGGGAGTGAGGCGGGTGAACGGCGCGAGCTCGGGGTGGGGGCCGAACTGCAGGTCGATGCGGATGCGGACCTCGTCCAGGTTGAGGTCGCGCAGCCGCAGCGGGTACCACCAGGTGTCGTCGCTGTCGCGGGTGGGCCGGTGCTCGTGCCAGTCCTGGAGGGAGGCTCGGTCGGGGCCGCGCAGCTGCCAGGGCCAGGCGTCGCCGGTGGCCGGGCCCCAGCGGGGCAGCCAGCGGTTGGAGCTGGCGACGACGGTCAGCGGGTCGCAGTCGGCGCCCGCGACCACGGCGTCTTCGTGCCGGGCGCGGATCAGAAGGTCGAGGAACCGGCGGCCGTACTCCGTGTGGGAGTTGTCGAGCAGCAGCAGATACGAGCGGGGCATGAACGAGCGGCCCGAGTTACGGCGCAGGTCCTCCAGAAAGGCCGAGAACAGCACCCGGTTCAGCCGGTCCTGCTGCTGCTCGTCGCCCTCGTGCCGCCAGAGGTTGAGCTGCACCAGGGCTTCCCACTGGTCGTGGCTCCGGATGAGGGGGTGGGCTCCGTACCATGCGGCGCCGGCGCTGTACTTGCCGCCGAACCTGCGGCCCGGCAGTCTGCGGCGTCCGCGCCGCAGGGCGTCCTGGAGCAGCGTGAGCGCGACATTCGAGAAGCCGTCGGGCGCGCCGACGGCGCCTGCGGCCACATCGAGGAAGGCGGCGAGGTAGTCGCCGTGCCGTTCCTCGTTGTGCTCCTGGAAACGGTCCAGCTGGCGCTGGATGGCGCGCCGTCCCTCGGCCAGGCTGCTCATCCGCAGCTCCTGGTCGGAGGCGAGCAGCCCGAGGGTGAGGAGCGGGAACTGGGAGCGGCCGTAGCGCGGCAGTTTGCGTTCGAGCTGGCGGGCGAGCAGGGCCAGCGCGTAGCGGGGCAGCAGTGTCTGGGTGCCGCCGAGGTTGACGTACGCGAAGGGGTATTCGGGGCCGAAGTTCTCCATCAGGGCGCTGTGCGCCTCGCTGGCGCCGCTGCCGCGCGGGCCGAGCAGCATGACGACGGGGCGTTCGGCCGCGGGAGGCTGTTTCAGACATGCCTCGACAAGGCGGATGATCCCACTACGGCCCCGAAGGCCCATGCCGATTCCGGGCTGCATCACGTACGCCGGCCTCCCCCGCTCTCCCCCGTGTTCCGCGACTCGGCGATCAGTCCGGACTCGGTGGGATGAGGATGCCACGACTGGCGCTGTTGTATGCCAAATCCGGCCGACTTTGACGGGTCCGCGCAGGAGATCGCGGGGGAAAGCCACTGTCACTCAGCCGGGTCGGTCGCCCGGGGTCGATCGGGGTCGGCCGGGAAAGCGTCAGGACTGCCGTTCCCGCGCCGCCACCAGCCCCGACTCGTATGCGAATACCACGAGTTGGGCCCTGTCGCGCGCCGCCAGCTTCGTCATCGCGTCAATATCGGGCGGGCAGCCGCCGCTGCCTGTTGCCGAGCCCGTCGCGGGCGACTTGGCGTCGGCGATGGCTGCGCTGTCGGAGCCCGGCCGGATACGGGCGGTGCCGGAGGGGTCCGGCACCGCACCCACGGTCTCGGGTATCCGGCAAGTCGGAGCACGCACCGGGTCCGGGGAGAAGCGGGCCACGAAGCGGGGAGTCGCGCTGAGCGCCGGGGTGTGGCCGGCCACCGCCCGGCGCCCTGGCTGGCTGACCCCGCCGGGCCGCCACGCCAGGACGCTATGCCTAGGCCGTCCTGGCGCGCGTCGGCAGCATCAGTACCACATACAGCACCAGCGCCGCCGCCAGCCCCACCGCCCACCCGTAGTCCGCGAGCGGCTTCAGGAAGGGGATCAGGCCGTCCTCCGGGAATGGGCCCTTGCCCTCCGCCGAATGGGAGCCGCCCACCGCCAGCAACCCGCCGACCACGAACGACACGACCGCGCGCAGATTCCAGCCGCCCGTGTACCAGTAGCGGCCCCCGGGCGTATACAGACCAGCCAGGTCCAGGACCGTACGGCGGATGATCCAGTAGTCGGCGATCAGGATGCCCGCGACCGTACCGAGCAGTCCGCCGACCAGGCCCAGCCAGGTGAAGATATAGAGCTCGGGTGTCTCGGTCAGTTTCCACGGCATGATCAGGACCCCGACGACGCCGGTGATCAGCGCGCCCCTGCGGAAGTTGATCAGCTTGGGGGCGAGATTCGCCAGGTCGTAGGCCGGTGAGACGACGTTCGCCGCGATGTTCACCGAGATCGTCGCGATCAGCACGGTCACCAGACCGAAGAGCAGACCGAAGACATTGTCGGTCTTCGCGGCGAGCTGGACCGGGTCCCAGACGGCCACCCCGTACACCGCCTGCGAACCGGAGGTGACGAAGACCGACAGCAGCGCGAACAGCGTCATCGTCGTCGGCAGGCCCAGCGTCTGGCCCCAGATCTGGGCGCGCTGACCGGCTCCGAAGCGGGTGAAGTCCGGGATGTTCAGTGACAGCGTCGACCAGAAGGCGATCATGCCCATCAGGGAGGGGAAGAAGACGGGCCAGAAATCCGCACCCCAGCCGAGCTTCGAGGGCTGGTCGAGCAGCGGGCCGAGACCGCCCGCCTTCATGGTGATCCACGCCAGCAGCACCAGCGCGCCGACGATCACGAACGGCGCGGCCCAGTTCTCGAACCTCCGCAGCGCCTCCATCCCCCGGTAGATGATGGCGAGTTCGAGCGCCCAGAAGAGCACGAAGCACACCCACAGCGTCCAGGGTTGCCCGCCGACCTTCGACGCCTCGGCCCAGCCGCCGAAGATCTTGCCGAGCAGGACGAAGATGCCCTGGCCGCCGATCCAGGTCTGGATGCCGAACCAGGCGCAGGCCACCCCCGCCCGGATCAGGGCGGGCAGATTGGCGCCGCGCAGCCCGAAGGAGGCGCGGGCCAGCACCGGGAAGGGAATGCCGTATTTCGGGCCGGCGTGCCCGGTGAGCAGCATCGGCGCGAGCACGATCAGATTGGCCAAGGCGATGGTGAACACCGCCTGTTTCCAGTCCATGCCGAGCGCGACCAGGCCCGAAGCGAGCAGCCAGGAGGGAATGTTGTGGGCCATGCCGACCCACAGGGCGGCGAAGTTGTACGTCGTCCAGCGGCGCTGCGCGACCGGGACGGGCAGCAGATCGTCGTTGACGAAGCGGCTGTCGGCGGGGGTCGCGCCGGGCGCGAACTCGACGCGGCCCGCTACGTCGGCTATCGGCCCCTCGGGCGGGGCGGGCGGTACGGTCGCGGTCATGGGGCTGGCTCCTTCAGCGAGTGAGTACCGGGATGATCTCGGAGCCGTACGCGTCGATGGTCGCTTCCTTCGCGTCGTGCATGTTGTAGAGCGCGAACTGGTCGACTCCCAGCTCGCGCAGCGCCTTCAGTTTCTCTATGTGCGCCTCGGCGGGACCCAGCAGGCAGAAACGGTCGACGATCTCGTCCGGGACGAAGTCCGTGGACGGGTTCCCCGCGCGGCCGTGGTGGCTGTAGTCGTAGCCCTTGCGCGCCTTGATGTACGAGGTGAGGGCGGCGGGCACCAGACCGGAGTCGGCGCCGTAGCGGTTCACCAGGTCGGCGACGTGGTTGCCGACCATCCCGCCGAACCAGCGGCACTGATCGCGGGCGTGCTCGATGTCGTCACTGACGTATGCGGGCGCGGCGACGCAGATGGTGATGGAGTACGGGTCGCGCCCGGCGTCCGATGCGGCGGTGCGGACCGCCGTGACCATCGACTCGGTCAGATAGAGGTCGGCGAGCTGGAGGATGAACCCGTCGGCCTTCTGCCCCGCGAGAGCCAGCGCCTTGGGCCCGTACGCCGCCATCCATACGGGCAGCTTGCCGTCGCGTACCCACGGGAGCCGCAGCGGCTGCCCGTCGACTTCGGCCTCCCTGCCCTCGGCGAGGTCGCGGATGACGCCGATCGCCTCGCCGAGCCTGGCCAGGGTGTTGGGTTTACGGCCGGCGACACGCATCGCGGAGTCGCCGCGCCCGATGCCGCAGACGGTGCGGTTGCCGTACATGTCGTTCAGGGTGGCGAAGGTGGAGGCGGTGACCTCCCAGGTACGGGTGCCGGGGTTGGTCACCATGGGGCCGACGATCATCTTCTGGGTGTGTTCGAGGATGCGGCTGTAGATAACGAAGGGCTCCTGCCAGAGCACCGCCGAGTCGAAGGTCCATCCGTAGCGGAAGCCGTTGCGTTCCGCGCGCCGCATCAGGCCGACGACGGCCGAGGCCGGGGGGTCGGTCTGGAGGACGAGTCCGAAGTCCATGGCCTGGCCGCTCCTAGCTGTGGTTCCTGAAGGTTGGCTCTGGGTCTCTAGCTGAGGTACTGGCAGGTGGAGCGGGGGGTGTAGACGCCGTGTCCCGCCCGGCCGGTGAACTCCCGCCGGTCGATGACCATTTCGCCGCGCGACAGCACGGTCTCCACCTGCCCGGTGATCCGCTTGCCCTCGTACGCCGAGTAGTCGACGTTCATGTGGTGCGTCTCGACGGAAAGGGTCTGCTCGGCCTGCGGGTCGTAGATGACGACATCGGCGTCCGCACCCGGCGCGATGGTGCCCTTCTTCGGATAGAGGCCGAACATCCGGGCCGGGGTCGCGCAGGCGATCTCGATCCAGCGGCGGCGGGTGAGGTGCCCGTCGACGACCGCCTGGTGGAGGAGGTCCATCCGGTTCTCCACGCCCGGCAGCCCGTTGGGGATCTTGGAGAAGTCGCCGCGGCCGAGCTCCTTCTGACCGACGAAACAGAACGGGCAGTGGTCGGTGGAGACGACCTGGAGGTCGTTGGTCCGCAGTCCGCGCCAGAGCGCGGCCTGATGCTCCTTGGGCCGCAGCGGGGTCGAGCACACATACTTCGCGCCCTCGAAGTCCGGCTCTGCGAGGTTGTCGGTGGAGAGGAAGAGGTACTGCGGGCAGGTCTCCCCGAAGACATTGAGCCCCTTGTCGCGGGCCGCGGCGAGCTCGGCGACCGCTTCCTCGGCCGATACGTGGACGACGTACAGCGGGGCCCCGGCGACTCGTGCGAGCTGGATGGCGCGGTGGGTGGCCTCGGCTTCGAGGAGTGCCTTGCGTACCTCGCCGTGGTAGCGCGGATCGGTGCGGCCCTCCGCCAGCGCCTGCTCCACCAGCACATCGATCGCGATGCCGTTCTCGGCGTGCATCATGATCAGCCCGCCGTTGGCGGCGGAGCGCTGCATGGCCCGCAGGATCTGGCCGTCGTCGCTGTAGAAGACGCCGGGATAGGCCATGAAGAGCTTGAAGGAGGTGATGCCCTCCTCCACCAGCAGGTCCATCTCTTTCAGCGACGACTGGTTGACGTCGGAGAGGATCATGTGGAAGGCGTAGTCGATGGCGCAGTTGCCGTCGGCCTTGGCGTACCAGGTGTCCAGGCCTTCGCGCAGGCCGCGCCCCACCGACTGCACGGCGAAGTCGATGATGGTGGTGGTGCCGCCCCAGGCGGCGGCCCGGGTCCCCGTCTCGAAGGAGTCGGAGGCGGACGTGCCGCCGAAGGGCAGTTCCATGTGGGTGTGGGCGTCAACGCCGCCCGGGATGACGTATTTGTTCGTCGCGTCGATGGTGCGGTCCGCGGTCCAGGCCTCGGCCGCGGCCGAGCCGTGGGCAGCGAGCGCGGCGATCCTGCCGTCCTCTATCAGGACGTCGGCGTGGATCTCGTCCGCGGCGGTGATGACCAGACCGCCACGGATCAGGGTGCGGGTGGTGCTCATGCTGTGCGCTCCCTCTCGTACGCTGAGAATTCGTACGCTGAGAATTCGTACGCTGAGAATTCGTACGCTGAGAATTCGTACGCTGAACTAAATGGCCTGCAGGGCACGTTCGAGGATCGCCGCGCCCTCTTCCGCCTCGGCGACGGTGAGCGACAGCGGCGGGGCGATGCGCAGGACGCTCGTGTTGTGCCCGCCGCCCTTGCCGAGCAGCAGCCCGCCCTCGCGCGCGGCCTCCAGCACCGCCGCGGCCGCGTCCGGGTTCGCCTCGTCCGTGCCGGGCCTGACCAGTTCGATGCCCGCCATCAGGCCCCGGCCGCGGACCTCACGTACCGCGGGAACGCTCGCGCCGATGGCCCGCAGCCGCTCGAGCAGCAGACCGCCGACCCGGCGGGCGTTGCCCTGGAGGTCGTGCTCCAGCAGATACGAGAGGTTGGCGACACCTGCCGCCATGGTGATCGGGGAGCCGCCGAACGTCGAAATGGAGTTGGCGTCCAGGCTGTTCATGATCTCCGAGCGGGCGACGACACCGCCGATGGACATGCCGTTGCCGATGCCCTTGGCGAAGGTGACGATGTCCGGCGGACCGTTCTCGGCATGCGCCTGCCAGCCCCAGAAGTGGTCGCCGGTGCGGCCCCAGCCGGTCTGCACCTCGTCCGAGATCCACAGGATCCCGTGCCGGTCGAGCACTTCGCGGAACGCGGCGTACAGCCCGTCGGGCGGGGAGGTGAAGCCCCCGACTCCCTGGACGGGTTCGGCGATCAGCGCGGCGACACCGCGCGTCTGCCCCAGCAGGTCTTCAAGGTCGGCGACGCACGCCTCGATGAACTGCGCGTCGGACAGCTGGGCGTAGGGGCCGCGGGTGCGGACGCCGCCGTGCACATACAGCGTCTGGAGCGGCGAGAGGCTGGTGGTCGACCAGCCTCGGTTGCCGGTGATGGAAACGGCGGAGAAGGACCGGCCGTGGTAGCTGTTGCGCATCGCCAGGATCTGGTTGGAGCTGCGGTACCCGGTCGCGAGCAGCAGCGCGGTGTCATTGGCCTCGGTGCCCGAGGTGGTGAAGAAGACCCGCGCGTCGGGGATGCCGGAGAGCGTCGCGACCCGCTCGGCGAGCTCGACCATCGGGCGGTTAAGGTAGAGCGTGGAGGAGTGGATCATCCGCCCGGCCTGCTCGCTCACCGCCTTGGTGACCTCGGGAAGGGCGTGCACGGTCATAGTGGTGAGAATGCCGCCGAAGAAGTCGAGATAGCGGTTGCCGTCCGCGTCCCAGACGTGGCGGCCTTCGCCGTGGGTGAGCTCGATCGGCTGCTTGTAGTAGAGCGCGATCCAGTCGGGGATGACGGCCTTGTGGCGGTCGTACAGGTGAGTCACGGCTGCACCAGTCCTTCGTACGCGTCGGGGCGGCGGTCCCGGTAGAACGCCCACTGCTGTCGTACGACATCGATCAGGTCGAAGTCGAGGTCCCGCACCAGCAGTTCCTCCTCCTTGTCGCTGGCCACATCGCCGACGAACTGGCCGCGCGGGTCGACGAAGTAGCTCGTGCCGTAGAAGTCGTTCTCGCCGTACTCCTCCTGGCCGACGCGGTTGATGGCCGCGATGAAGTACTCGTTGGCGACGGCGGACGCGGGCTGCTCCAGCTGCCAGAGGTAGCCGGAGAGCCCGCGCGAGGTGGCGGACGGGTTGTAAACCAACTGGGCTCCGTTGAGGCCGAGTTGACGCCAGCCCTCCGGGAAGTGCCGGTCGTAGCAGATGTATACGCCGATCTTGCCGACGGCGGTTTCGAAGACGGGCCAGCCAAGGTTGCCCGGCTTGAAGTAGTACTTCTCCCAGAATCCCTTGACCTGCGGGATGTGGTGCTTGCGGTATTTGCCGAGGTAGGAGCCGTCGGCGTCGATGACGGCGGCGGTGTTGTAGTAGAAGCCCGCGCCCTCGATCTCGAAGACGGGGACCACGATGACCATGCCGGTCTCGCGGGCGAGATCCTGCATCCGGCGGACCGTGGGGCCGTCCGGGACGGGCTCGGCCCAGCGGTAGTGCTCCGGCTCCTGGACCTGGCAGAAGTACGGCGCGTTGAATACCTCTTGGAAACCGATGATCTTGGCACCCTGCCGGGCCGCCTCGCGGGCGTGTTCCTCATGTTTGGCAATCATGGATTCGGTGTCGCCGGTCCAGGTGGCCTGGACAAGTGCGGCACGTACGACATTGGCCATGAGGTGCTCCTTCGGGGGTGCGTGAGAGAGCTTCTACGCACGTAGATGCGGTGCGTAGGAGGAGAACGTAAGCCCCGTCCCACACGGGGGCAAGACCATCGCCGTTAACCGGCAGAGTCGATCATGTTTCGCACCCGCGCGGTCCATACCGGACGGCTTCGACACGCGCCTTCTCCAGGGCTTCAGCCGTGGAGATGGCCCGCTACGCGCAGCGCGTGCACAAGATCGCGCTCATGGTGCGCGGAGACACCGCGGGCGGCGGCAAGCAGTTGCGGCACCAGGCGGCGTGGGTCGCGTTCGGCGATTCTGGCCGCGTCCTCGGGCGCGTGCACCTGTACGAAGGCGTCGAGCAGCGCGCGTGCCTCGGGGCTACGGTGCTCGTCCTCCAGCGCGAGGACGGCGGCGGCGATGTCGTCGGCGGGGCGTGTGACGCCCTGGCGCAGCAGCTGGCGGCTGTCCTCGGTACGGCCCGCGGCGGCGAGTGCTCCGGCGGCGGCGGCGAGCTTCAGCGCGGGCTGGGAGGCGGCTTCCCAGAGCAGGGTGACCCAGTCGGCGTCGAGACCGGCGCGGTGGAGCTCGGCGGCGAGTACGGGCAGCCAGGGCGCGGGCCGGGCGGCGGCCTCACAGAGCACGGCGTGCGCCTCACCGCTCCGACCCTCGGCACGGAGCCGCCCGAGCGCGCCGACGGTTTCGCGGGCGGCGCGCTCGGCGCGCTCGTCCTCAGCGGTGGCGGCGGTGGGTGCGGGCGACGCCTCGGGGCCGGCCTGGTTGTCGTGGCCGGGCGCGGCGCCGCCGTAGCGGGCCCCACGGGGTACGTCGCCGAGGACGGGCAACAACGGCACGGCGGCGGCCTCGACCCCACCGCCCTCGACCCCGGCGAACCGGGCTCCCCGGGGCCGTCGCGACTTCTTGGCCTTGGCGGGTCGGGGGGCGGGCGTGGGGAGAGGGGTGGGGGCAGGAGCCGGAGCGTCCTGGCCTTGCGGCGACCGGGCGTCCGCGCCGACTGCCGGGTGCCGCCGCGGGTCGTACGCCGGGGCCGCATCGGGACGGGACGCCCCGTCCCGCGCGGCGGAAGCCTCCTGGGCTCCGGACCAGCCTGTCCCCTCGTGCGACGGGCCCGGACCGAACGAGCCGTCCCACGCGGCGGAAGCCCCCCGCCCTGCGGACGACCACCCGGTCCCATCGTGCGACTGACCCGGACCCGACGAGCCGTCCCGCGCGGCAGGCACCTCCGCGGCTCCGGACCAGCCCGTCCCCTCGTGCGGCGCGCCGCCACCGAACGAGCCGTCCCGCGCGGCCGGGGTCTCTTCGCCTCCCGGCCACCCGGCATCCGCACCGCCCGTCGCAGGCCCCGGGCGTCCGCCCGACTGGCGGGACGCGAAACCCGACCAGTCCTCGGGTTCCATGAGGCCCTCCTGCGCCTCCGTCGGCCACGCCCGCCCCCGAGCGGCCTCGTCCAGCGCCCCGAGCCTGGCCCTCAACTCCGCGACCCGCGCCGACGCCCTCGCCTGGTCGTCCCGGGTCCACGCCAGTTCGTGGGCCAGTTCCGCCGCCGCGGACGTGCCTTCCGGTTCCGCCGACAGGCGGCGCGCCATCTCCTCCGCCCGCCCCGACGCGTACACCTGCTCGCGGCGCATCAGCTCCAGCCGCTCGCCCAGCGCATCCCGCGCGCCCGGCTGCCGGTCGTGCGTCGCCGCCGCGGCCGCGTGGAGCTGTCTGGCGCGTACGGATTCGGGCTCCGCGAACTCGAACTCCTGCCCCCTGCTCACCGCGAGGTCCTGGAGCAGCGACTCCACCACATCCCAGGGCGGTATCTCGGTGCCCTCCAGGCAGGCCCGCATCCCGTCGGGGTCCCGCTGGCAGAAGATCTCGTACCAGCCGCCGCCCGGGTCGAGCCGTGCGGTCAGCTCTCTCAAGTACCGCGCGAACACCCCTACCTCTGCCGGAAGCTGATACACCGTCATCGCCGTCCCTGCTCCACCCTCGGCCGGATTGATCCAGTCCGGAGGCATTCGATCCCAGGTATGTTACGGCTGTGCTACGCCCTGTTTCAGACAGTCACCGCACCTACCCGCGTTCGTACGCGTCCCTCGCCTCGGCGAGCTCCGGCAGATGAGCCCTCGCCCACTCGCACGCCGCGTCCATCGGGCCGAGCACCGACCGGCCGAGCGCGGTGAGCCCGTACTCGACGCGCGGCGGGTTCTCGTCGTACGCGGTCCTGGTCAGGGAGCCGTTCCGCTCCATGGCGCGCAGTGTTTCGGTGAGGACCTTGGGGGTGACCCGGTGCAGCGGAACCCTCAACTCGGAGAAGCGGCGCGGGCCGTCCTCCAGGCAGCGCAGCATCCTCCCCGACCACTTGTCGCCGAAACGGAACGGCTGCAATTGGCTCGAACAGTCCGGGTCTTCGAACATGTCGCGCCGCAACGGCTCTCTCATCGTCCCGACCTCTCGTCGATCTCTCGGTACCTTTGCAGTAACCGGGCACCCTCGTTCCACCGTCCCGCCCATGAGCGAAATCATTGTTTTCGGAGCAGGCTGACGGGTCGGCCGGGCGGCCGTGGCAGAGGGCGGCGAAGGCCCTGATCGCGGGCCTGACGAAGGCGGGCGTGAGCCGTTTTCTGACCCTGGGCATCGCTTCCGCACTGGAGATCTCGCCGGGCGTACGGGTCATGGACGCGCCGGACTTCCCGGAGCCGTACCGGGTCTTCACGCAGGGGCACGTCGCGGAGTTCGAGATCCTGCGCGACACGGCGGCGGGGCTGGACTGGCTGGTAGTGGTCCCGCCGATGGAGCTGGACGCCACCGGTCCGCGTACCGGCCGCTACCGTACGGCCGAGGGCCGGGTCATCGACGGCTCCGGCCATATCGCGCACGCGGATCTGGCCATCGCCCTGCTGGACGAGATCGAGAGCCCGCGCCACCACCGCATCCAGCCGGCGGTCGCCGACTACCTGATGGCTAGGCTCCGTCCATGATCGCTGAACTGCAGTGTGTGGTGCTGGACTGCCCCGAGCCCGAGCGGCTCGCCGCGTTCTACGGGGAGCTGCTCGGCGGCACCGTCAATCAGCCGGACCGGCGGTGGGCAGTCGACGCGGACTGGGCGACGCTGCACACTCCGTCCGGTCTCGTGCTCGCCTTCCAGCGCGTCGCGGACCATCTGCCGCCCCAGTGGCCGAACCCGGACCGGCCCCAGCAGTTTCATCTGGACTTCGGCACTCCGGACCTGGACCGTGCCCAGGAGCAGGTGCTGGCCCGGGGTGCGACGGTGCTGGACGGCGGCTCCGAGGAGCGGAGCTGGCGCGTCTACGCCGATCCCGCGGGCCATCCCTTCTGCCTGGTCCGCCACTGAGGGAGCTACCTCAGGCCGCGGGCGCCAGCGCGCAGCTCACGACCAGCTCGTCCATCGACAGGCCGAGCACCCCGGCGAGCGCCGCCACCGTGAAGAAGGCGGGGGTCGGGGCCCGGCCCGTCTCGATCTTGCGGAGCGTCTCGGCGGACAGCCCGGCCGCCGCGGCCACCTCGACCATGCTGCGGTCGCCGCGGGCTCGCCGAAGCAGCCGGCCGAGCCGTTCGCCGCGTTCACGCTCTTGGGGAGTGAGAGGGTTGCGCACCATGCCGTTATTCTAATGCCGGTATTTGAATACCGCCATGACCGGTATAGTAATTGGCATGGTGGAACTCAAGACAGATACGTCGATCGATGCGATGCGCGAGGCGGGCCGCATCGTGGCCCAGGCGCTCACGGCCGCCCGGGAGGCCGCTGCCGTCGGCGTCAGCCTCCGCGACCTCGACCGGGCCGCCCGCACGGTTCTCGACGAGGCAGCGGCAGGTTCGCCCTTCCTCAACTACCGGCCGAGCTGGGCGCCGGTCCCCTTCCCCGCCGTCATCTGCACCTCCGTCAACGACGCGATCGTGCACGGCATCCCCGACGGCTACCGGCTGCGCGACGGCGACCTGGTGTCCGTCGACTGCGGCGCGATCCGGGACGGCTGGGTCGGCGACGCGGCCGTCAGCTTCACCGTCGGCCGCGCCCGCGCCGAGGACGTACGACTGATCCGTACCGCCGAGGACGCCCTGGACGCGGGCATCGCGGCGGCAGTCGTCGGCAACCGCATCGGCGACATCGCGCACGCCATCGGCCGGGTCTGCCGTTCGGCGGGCTACGGCATCCCGGACGGCTTCGGCGGCCACGGCATCGGCCGCACGATGCACGAGGACCCGGGCGTGCCCAATGAGGGACGCCCGGGCCGGGGCATGCCGCTGCGCCACGGCATGGTGATCGCCATCGAGCCGATGGTGATCGGCGGCGGGACCGACGACCACTACACGGCGAACGACGGCTGGACGATCCGTACGTCCGACGGCAGCCGCGCCTCCCACGCGGAGCACACGGTGGCGATCACGGACAGCGGCCCGCGCATCCTGACCGCGCTCTAACAGCGACGGCCGTCAGCCGGACGGCGGACCGCTCGGGTGGACGACCATCGCCGAGCCGCCGCCCCTGCGGACCCGCTCGGCCGCCGCCAGCCACCGCCCGTCGGGCAGTCGCTGTACGCCCGTCGCCGCGCCGATCTCCGGGTTCTGCCGGAAGGCGTGGCCGATCGCCTCCAGTTCGGCGCGCAACGGGCTGTTCCACAGCGCCGGTTCGAGCTCAGTCGTCGGCTGGTTGCGCTGGCTGGCGCGCGGCGCGGCGATCGCGTCGACCAGCGGCAGGCCGCGGTCCAGACGGCCCGTCAGCGTCTGGAGCACGGTGGTGATGATCGTCGCACCGCCCGGGGAGCCCACCGCCAGCACCGGACGGCCGTGGTCGAGCACGATCGTCGGCGAGATGGACGAACGCGGGCGCTTGCCCGGACCCGGCAGGTTCGGGTCGTGGACCGCCGGGTTCGCCGGGGCGAAGGAGAAGTCGGTCAGTTCGTTGTTGAGAATGAAACCGCGCCCGGGCACGGTGATGCCGCTGCCGCCGGTCGACTCGATCGTCAGGGTGTACGCGACGACATTGCCCCACTTGTCGGCGGCCGTCAGATGGGTGGTGTTCTCACCCTCGTACGTCGTGGGGGCGGCCGTGCCCGCACTCCCGCACGCCGCGGGGTTGCGCGGGTCTCCCGGCGCGAGCGGGCTGGTGAGCACCGCGTTGTCCTTGATCAGGCAGGCGCGTGAGTCGGCGAACCGCTGCGAAAGCAGCTCCTTCGTCGGCACGTCCTCGAAGGCCGGGTCACCGACCCACCGCCCCCGGTCCGCGAACGCGATCCGGCTCGCCTCGATGAAGCGGTGCAGATACTGCGTCTGCGTGGCCTTCGACAGGTCGGTCCGCTCCAGGATGTTGAGCGCCTCGCCGACGCTTGTGCCGCCCGAACTGGACGGGGCCATGCCGTACACGTCCAGCCCCCGGTAGGTCACCTTCGTCGGCGCCCGCCGCTCCGTCTCGTACGCCCACAGGTCCTTCGCCGTCAGATCTCCGGGGCGTACGATCCGTGCCGCGCCGGCCGCCACCGGGGGCTTCCGCACCGTACGGACGATGTCGTCGGCCAGCCGGCCCCGGTAGAGCGCGGAAACGCCCTTGTGTCCCAGCTCCTTGTACGTACGCGCCAGATCGGGGTTCTTGAAGACCGAGCCGACCACCGGCAGCTGCCCGCCGGGCAGGAAGAGCTTCGCCGTGTCGGGGAAGTCCGCGAAGCGCGCCTGGTTGGACTCGGTCTGCGAGCGGAAGGTGGCGTCGACGGTGAAACCGTCCTTGGCCAGCCGCTCGGCGGGCCGCAGCAGTTGCGCCAGCGGCCTGCTGCCCCAGGCGTCGAGGGCCGTGTCCCAGGTCGCGGGGGTGCCGGGGGTGCCGACGCCGAGGCCGCTCGTCATGCCCTCCGCGAACGGGATCGGCTTGCCGTCCTCAAGGAAGAGGGAGGCGGTCGCGGAGGCGGGGGCGGTCTCGCGGCCGTCGATGGTCTGGACGGTACGGGACTTGGCGTCGTAGTAGACGAAGTAGCCGCCTCCGCCGATGCCCGCCGAGTACGGCTCGGTGACGCCGAGCGCCGCGGCGGTCGCCACCGCCGCGTCCACGGCGTTGCCGCCGCGCCGCAGCACCTCGATACCGGCGGCCGACGCGTCCGCGTCGACGCTCGCGACCGCGCCGCCGTAGCCCGCGGCCACGGGTGTCTTGACGGGTGTCCGGGGCGGCGGGGGGTCGGTCGGGGGCGCGGTGGCGCCGATCGAGAGCACGGCAGCGGCCACGGCGAGAACCGATACCTTCCGGGCGGCGGAGCGACGCATCCCTACCTCCAGTCAACGCGGTTGCGGGCAGCGTAGCCGGACGATGTCCCTCCGTGGGGGGACGACCACGAACTGCCGTGCCAAACCATCGCGTCGAACAATGGTCCGGAACCCGGCTAGCATGCGCGCCCATGAATGACGACGTACGCAACATCGTGCTCGGCGTGGTCGCCGCCGGCATCAGCGCCGCTCTCGGCTGGCTCGCCCGCACCTACCTCTGGCGGCGCAGGCTCCGCCGCAAGCAGGCCTTCTTCGGGCTGCCGGGCAACTCCGAGTCTCTTCTCGTCGTCAACCGCGAGGCGGGGCGGGACGGCTCCGTGCACCGCTTCGACGTCTTCGCGCTGCTGGAACTCGCCGCCCTCATCAAGGACTGCGGGGCGAACGCCCAGATCGTCTGGCACGACATAACGCAGCAGGGCCTCGGCGAGCGTACGGAGTTCTGCGTGGGCGGGCCCGGTTCCAATCGCCGGATGGCCGCTCACCTGCACAGTCTCCTTCCCGGTGTGAAGATCAACACAGACGCGGAGCCGGGTCCCGACCAGGCCAGTTTCCAGATCGGCTCGGAGCGCTACCGCATGGACCGGGGCGTGTGCGAGTACGTTCTGCTGGCGCGGCTCACGACCGGTGACGGCGCGCGCCCGGTCTTCCTCTTCTGCGGGCAGCGCGCCATCACCAACCAGGCGGCCACCCGCTATCTGGCCCGCCACCACGAGAAGCTCACCCGCAAGCACGGCGACAGCACCTTCTGTCTGCTGCTGAAGGTAATCAACTCGCACGCGTACGGCCCCAATGTGGTCGAGCTGGTCGCCGATGTGACCCGTACGGCGCAGGTGCCCGCGCCTGCCGCCGCGCCCACTTCTCATCGCGCCTAGGCGTCGTGCTGAGGCGTCGCGCCTAGGCCGCGAGCGGGCAGCGCCCAGGACCGAAAGACCCGTCGCTGCCGGTGACGGTCACCTCGGCGTCGCCCTCCGCCACAACGGCGTACGCGAGGGTGCACAGCAGCTGGTCCCGGGCGGTGGCCGACAGCCCGCCGACCGCCATGCCGACAGTGAACTCCACGCTGTTGGTCAGTTCGCCGACCTTCACTCCGCCCCCGCCCCCGGCCTTGCCCCAGCTGCCGCCGGCGGGCAGTTCGGTGGTGAGGCCGGCCGCGGAGTCGGTCTCGTCGGGACCGCTGAACAGCAGTGCGTACGTCTTGCCCACGGAGCCCGTACCGGGCGAACGGACGACGGGCATCAGGTCGCCGGCCGGGGAGACGAAGTACAGCAGTGTCCTGTCCCTCCCGCCCACGGTGGTGATGGTCGCGGGCTCGCCCGCCGCGACGACGTCGGTGCTCTGTATCCCGCAGCCGGTGAGCAGCAGCACGCCGGACGCCAGAACGGCTGCCGCGCGATGGCGTACGCGGGGCCGTATGCGGGGCCGGAGCTTCATGACGCGACCTCCAGGGGGATCTCCACGGTGAAGACCGCTCCGCCGCCAAGGCCGTTGGCCGCCCGGACGGTGCCGTGGTGGAGCCGTACGTTCTCCAGCGTGATGGCGAGTCCGAGGCCGCTGCCCGCGGACCGCCTGCGGGCGGCGTCCGCCTTGTAGAAGCGGTCGAAGATATGCGGAAGCACCTCGGGCCGGATCCCGGGTCCGTTGTCGGACACTTCCGTCACCAGACAGGTTCCGTAGGAGCGCTGCTCGGTGCGCAGCCGTACGGCGACGGGCCGGGCGCCGTGCCGCAGCGCGTTGCCGACCAGGTTGGCGATGACGATGTCGAAACGGCGCGGGTCGAGTCTGGCCCGTACGCCCTCGGGGAGTTCGGCGGCGACCTGGTGCTCCCAGTGACGCCGTTGCAGGGTCTGGCGGATGGCCTCGGCGGCGTCGACCTCGTCGAGGTTGAGTTCCGCCGCCCTGGCGTCGAAGCGGGAGATCTCCATCAGGTCCTCGACCAGCGTGGCGAGCTTGCCGGTCTCGGCGCTGATGAGCCGTACGGCCGCCGCCGTGTCCGGGGGAAGCGACTCCGCGTCCTCGTCCAGCACCTCGGTCACGGCGAGCATTCCGGCGAGCGGGGTGCGCAGTTCGTGCGAGACGTCGGAGGCGAAGCGCCGGGCTCTGGCCTCCGCCTGCCGCAGTTCGAGTACCGAGCTCTCCATCGCCTCGGCCGACTCGTTGAAGGTCCACGCGAGGTCCGCGAGTTCGTCGGCGCCCTTGACTTCGATACGGGTGTCGAGCTTGCCCCGGCCCATGTTGCGGGCCGCCCGCCTGAGGTCCCGTACCGGGCGCAGCACACTGCGCGCGGCGAGCAGGGCGGGCACCAGCGCGACAGCGAGGGCCGGGAGCGCGCCGTCGCGGGCCGCGGTGAGCATGGCCTGGATGTTGGCGTCCTCCGTGGCCAGCGGCATCACGGCGTAGAAGACGAGGCCGGTGGGCAGGGTCGTGGCTCCGGTGGTGAGCACGGTCGGCATGCCGACGGTGAGCCAGGGCTGCCCGTCCTTGATGACGCGCTGAAAGGCCCCGTACGGCCTGGCGCGCACGGCTTCACGCAGTTCGGGTGTGATGACCGTGGAGGTGGGGCGGTCGGTGGAGGAGGCGGTGATCTTCCCGTACTCGGCGAAGACCGTCCAGGGGCGCGGGGTGCCCTTGCGGGCCAGCACCTTGCAGAGCTCCTCCAGGCCCTCCTGGTCCGTCGCGAGCGGCGGCGCGAGGGGGCGCAGCTCCTCCCGGAGCTGCGCGACCGCCGCGTCCTGGCTCTGCTCCAGTACCGCCGTGCGCGCCTCGCGGTAGGTCAGGGCCGCGGTGGTGGCCACGCTGACGGCGGCGACCAGCAGAAAGGCGGCGATGAGACGGGTGCGCAGGCCGAATCCCGCGGTGAGCCTCACAGCGGCCCGAAGCGGTAGCCGAAGCCGCGCACGGTCTGGATGTAGCGGGGGTTGCCCGAGGGGTCCTCGACCTTGTGCCGCAACCGCCGTACGCAGGCGTCGACCAGCCGCGCGTCCGCGTGGTAGCTGTGCTCCCATACGTATTCGAGGAGTTGCTGTCTGCTGAAGACCTGTTCCGGCGAGGCGGACAGATGGAGGAGCAGCTTCAGCTCGCTGGGCGCGAGTGGCAGCCGTTCGCCCGACTTGGCCACGTTCAGTCCGGAGCGGTCGATCGCCAGCTCGCCGTGGAACTCGACGCCGGGGCGGCCACCGGGGTCGGCGAGGCGTCGCAGTACGGCGCGTATGCGGGCCTCGATGACTTCGGTGCGGGCGGGTTTGACGATGTAGTCGTCGGCTCCGGCCTCAAGACCGACCACCACGTCGAAGTCGTCACCGCGTGCCGTGAGCATGATGATCGGCAGCTGGCTGGTCTCGCGTATGCGGCGGCAGACCTGCACTCCGTTCATGCCGGGCAGCATCAGGTCGAGGAGGACCAGTTCGGGGTGGAACTCCCGCAGCGCGTCGAGTCCGCTCTCGCCGGTCTCCGCAGCGCGCACTTCGTGGCCTCGGCGGCGCAGGCCCAGCTCGACCCCTTCTCGTACGGACGGGTCGTCCTCTATCAGCAGTACGCGTGGCATGGCGTCAGTGTCCTTGGGCTGATGGGGTCAGTACGGTCGGGTCAGTAGGGTCGGGCCGGCAGGCGGGATCTTCAGCGGCGCAGCCGCTTGCGGGCGCCCGTCAGCATGGCGGTGATCTCCGTGAGGCCCAGTGGGCGCGCCAGCAGTGCCACGACCGCGACCAGCACCAGCGTGCCCGCGCCCGCCGCCGCGAAGTCCCCCAGGGCCTCGGCCGACCTGGCCGCCGCGTATCCGAGCGCGCCCGCGGGCAGGGAGGCGAGCAGCAGCCGTCCATGGGTGCGCAGTCCGGGTGAGCGCAGCAGCGCGGGGCGGGGGCCGGGCGCCGCCAGTCTGCGGTTGAGGGTGTACGCGGTGACGGCGAAGCCCGCGAAGAGCGCGACGGAGTAGGCCCCGGCCATTCCGGTGACCGCCCAGCGCGCGGGCAGCAGCAGGTAGGCGGTCGCGGACAGTGCGGCGTTGAGCGCGGCGGTCACCAGGTTGAGACAGAAGGGCGTGCGGGTGTCGGAGAGGGCGTAGAAGCCGCGCGAGAGCACGTACTGCCCGGAGTAGGCGATCAGTCCGGGCGCGAACGCCATCAGCATTCCGGCCATCACCGCGATGTCGGCGGGCCCGGTCCTGCCGTACTCGAAGACGCTGCCCAGTACCCATGGCGCCAGCGCGAACAGCGCACAGGCCGCGGGAAGGACGACCGCAGCGCTGGAGCGCAGCGCGTAGGAGACATCTCGGCGGACGGCCGCGAGATCGCCGTCGGCCGCGGCCCGGCTCATCCGCGGCAGCAACGCGGTGACGAGGGAGACGGTGACGATGCCCTGGGGGACGGCCCACAGCAGAAAGGCGTTGCTGTACGCGGTGTATCCGGCGCCGCCCGCGAGCCCGGCGTCCGCCGCGCGCTGCCCGGTGGAGGTCGACAGCCGGGTCACCACCCAGTACGCGAACTGGTTGGTCAGCACGAGCAGCATCAGCCAGCCCGCCGACCGCAGCGGCCGGGTGAGCCCGCCGCCGCGCCAGTCGAAGCGCGGACGCCAGCGGAAGTGGGCCGCGCGCAGGGAGGGGATCAGCGCGAGCGCCTGGACGACGATGCCCGCGGTGGTGCCCCAGCCGAGCAGCTGGGCCTGGGCGGGGCTGAGGGTGCCGGAGCTGTCGGCGGCCATGGCGAGGTACAGCCCGAACACCGCGATGACGACCAGGTTGTTGAGGACCGGGGTCCACATCATCGCGCCGAAGCGATCGCGGGCGTTGAGTACCTGTCCGAGCAGGGTGAACAGGCCGTAGAAGAAGATCTGCGGCAGGCAGTAGCGGGCGAGGGCCACCGTGAGATCCGCCTGCGCGCCCGCGTAGTCGGTGTACGCGGCCACGATCCAGGGCGCGGCAAGCACGGCCGCCGCCGTGATGACCAGCAGCGCGACGGCGCAGGCGGTGAGCAGCCGGTCGGTGTACGCGGCCCCGCCGTCCTTGTGCTCCTTGGCCGCGCGGACCAGTTCGGGAACGAAGACGGCGTTGAGCGCGCCGCCGATCAGCAGGATGTAGAGGATGTTCGGGACGGTGTTGGCGACCGTGTAGCCGTCGGCGAGCAGTCCGGTGCCGAGCGCCGCGACGACGACGGCGGACCGTACGAATCCGGTGATCCGGGAGACGACGGACCCGGCGGCCATCGCCATACCGCTGCGCAGGGCCGAGCGGGGCTTCCGGGCGGAGGGCGAGTCCGGGGAGGGCGAGTCCGCGGCGGTCTCCGCCGTGGCGGCGGCCGTCACCGTCGGGCCAGATAGGCCTGAAAGGCCCGGTACAGTGCGCTGTTGGCCGTTCCGCCCACCGATGTCTCCCACTCTCCGAGGGTCTCGACGGTCTGGCCGCCGGTGCCGAGCTTCCAGCGCAGCAACCCGAACGGCCGATCGTCGGGATCGAGGGTGGAGGGTACCCCGCGCATGTCGTACTCGTCGGCGCCGAGCGCGAGCGCATCGCACATCATCCGCCACTGCAGCGCGTTGCTGGGGCGGACCTCGCGGCGGTGGTCGGCGGAGGCGCCGGTCTGGTACCAGACGCGGCGACCGGCCACGATCATGGTGTGCGCGGCCAGGATCTCGCCCTGGTGGCGGGCGAGACAGAGCCGCATCCTGCCCGGCTGTTCCGCGTTGAGGGCGGCGTACTGCTTCTCGTAGTACGCCAGTGACCTGCCAAGACGGAAGCCGTCCCGCTCCTCGGTGATGCGCAGCAGCCGGTAGAACTCGGGCAGGTCCTCGGGCCCGCCGACCACGGTCTCGACGCCCGCCTTCTCCGCCTTGCGAATATTGCGCCGCCACTCCTGGTTGAGGCCCGCCCACAGATCGCCCGCGTCGCGACCGGCCAGCGGCACCCGGAAAACGAGCCGCGGCTGGGCGTCGGCGTCGGTTTCGTCTCCGCCGCAGCGCTGCCAGCCGCGGGTCCGCAGGCGGTCGGCGACGGCGGCGCCCAGCGGGTCGACCTCCGTGGCCAGGACGTCGCCGATCTTGCGGCCCGGGCCCATGGCGCTCTTGAGCCGCTCCGCGTCCCAGCGGCGGTACGCCGGGGAGGGGCCGATCCGTACGGCGAATGCCCCGGCCTTGCGCAGATGGCGCATCAGCGGCTGGAGCCACCGGTCGATGTCCGGGTCGGCCCAGTCGGCGACGGGTCCTTCGGGAAGGTAGGCGAAGTATTTCCGGGTGCCCGGGAATTGCCGGTAGAGAATGAGCGCGGCGCCCGCCAGTTCACCGGAATTCAGCTGCCAGCCAATTCGTTCGGAGCGCCATTGGTCCTTCACTTCGGCCCAGGAGGGGTACTGCAGAAAGCTCGCCTCCGGGCGGGCGGCCAGAAACCACTGATATTGGTCGGCGGCGAGTGTGCGTACGGTTGGTTCGCTGTCCTGACCGGGCGTCATGAGCAGTGCGCACACGTCGGTGGCCTCCCTGTTCGCCCCGTCGTCGGCTGCGGGGACGCACAGGATGCTCACAGTGGTCCGTGACCGGTCCGCGCGGTGAATGTGACCGGACGATGACCGTTCGTCTGCGGTCTCCGTCACATGGGCGTTCCGGGGATTTCACGGGAGTTGTGCGACCTAGGGTCCTGTCATCGCATCGTTCCGTACGGACAGACAGCGCCTCGGAGGTTTTCAGTTGAGCCGTATACGTAACGCCGCCATTGCCGCCGTCGGCGGGACCGCGGTCCTGACCGCCGCTCTCACCGCATGTTCCGGCAATGAGTCCGGCGGCGGTTCCGAGAAGAAATCGGAGATGGAATCCACCGGTGTCGTGGCCGCGCCGGTGGCGGCGAAGATTTCCGTGAACCTGAAGGGCAATCAGGCCAGGGCCGGCGAGCCGGTGCGGGTGACGCTGGCCGCCGGGAAGCTGAAGGAGGTCACGGTCGCCGACACCAGGGGCGGCAGGCTGACGGGACGGATATCCGCCGACGCGAAGTCCTGGACGTCCGACCGCAACGCCGCTCCCGGCACCGGCTACACCGTCGAGGCGAAGGCCGAGCACGGCGGGAGCCTGCGCGCCGGCATCACCACTGCCGCCGCGGACAAGGTCAACAAGCTCACGCTCGCTCCCGGCAAGAACACCACGGTAGGCGTCGCCCAGCCGCTGTCGATCGTCTTCGACCACCCGGTGAAGAACAGAGCCGCGGTGGAGAAGCAGCTCAAGGTCACCACCTCGAACAACACGGTGGGCTCCTGGGGCTGGCTCACCGACTACTCGGGCAAGGACCGCGTCGACTGGCGCCCGAAGGAGTACTGGAAGCCGGGCACCACCGTGAAGCTGAACGCCGACCTCAACGGCATCGACTCAGGACAGGACGGCGGGTGGTTCGTACGCGACTACGACACCGGCTTCACCGTCGGCAGGAGCCAGGTGGTCAAGGTCGACCTCAGCAGTTCGTCGCTGAAGCTGGTGCGGGACGGCCGGGAGGCGGCGTCGATCCCGGTGTCGGCGGGCACCCCGGGCGGTATCCAGGCCTCCTGGAGCGGCACTTCGGTGGTGATCGCGAAGGAGGGCACGGTGCGGATGAACTCCGAGACGGTCGGCCTCGGCGATGCCTACGACAAAATGGTCGCGTATTCGGTACGGCTCACCTGGTCCGGGATGTACGCCCATGCCGCCCCCTGGAACGCCGCCTACTTCGGCAAGTCCAACAAGAGCCACGGCTGCATCGGCATGAGCACCGCCAACGCCTCCTCGCTGTACGGAAAGCTCCAGGTCGGCGACCCCTTCGAGATCACCGGCAAGGGTTCCAAGGGCGAGCCGCCGCAGGGCAACGGCTACGCCGAGTGGAATCTGTCCTGGTCCGAGTGGCAGTCGAAGAGCGCCCTCCGCTGAGCGGGTGCAGAGGGTTCAGAGAGTGCACCGAACACCACCCGTCCGGCGCGCAGCTGACCTTCTCCCCTGGACGAGAAGTGATCACCGGCTGCCGCCAGCGGGTTTCCCCGCCGGAGGGCGGAGGGAGGGTGCGAAGGGCAAATCGTAGTCGAGATCGACGCGATGAGTTTGCAAACTATTCATCCCGGCAAGGGAATTCGCACCGACACGCACAATGTTGCATAAGCCGTACTTATCTACCCTTCGGCGGCTTCCGCATAGACCTGGGAGAGCTCGGGCGCTCCATTGACGGCCCACTCCAGGCCCGCCTCCACCACGCTGATCTCCCGGCCGGAGACGAGCCGCACCACCGGATGGCCGCCCGGCCAGATGTGCCAGGTCGCGCCGGGCACCGTACGGACCATGACGGTGCCGAGGTAGAGCCCCGCGTCATTGCCCAGCGAGGGCAGCTCCTCCGGGTCGTCGCGCCAGCGCGGCGGCAGCTGGTCCAGGGCGGCCAACGAGGCAGGGGTGTCGTCCAGTTCGAGCCCGGACTCCCCTACTCGGACACGCAGTAGCTCGCACTCGGAGAGCAGCTCGGCAATGGCGGCCGCTCTCTCCGGGTCGTCCTCGGCACCGGCCGTAAGTACGTTCTCCTCGTCCACACCGCCGCGTCGCTTGAGCCAGTTGTCCAAGAAAGGGATGTTCATACTGCTCAGCCTCGCATCCCCGCGGCCCCACGCACCACAGGGCGCGCGTCGACCCCCATCAGATGTCCAGATCGACGACGACGGGCGCGTGGTCCGAAGCGCCCTTTCCCTTGCGCTCCTCGCGGTCGACATAGCTGTCCTTGACCGCCTTGGCGAAGGTCTCATTGCCGTAGACCAGGTCGATACGCATGCCGCGGTTCTTGGGGAAGCCCAGCTGGCGGTAATCCCAGTAGGTGAAGGGGTGCTCGTACTTCAGCGGGCGGGGTATCACATCGGTGAGCCCGGCCTCGCGCAGCGCCTGCAGCGCCGCCCGCTCGGGCGCGGTGACATGCGTCAGCCCGTCAAAGGCGGCCACATCCCACACATCGGTGTCGGTCGGCGCGATGTTGAAGTCGCCGAGGACCGCGAACGGACGCGCGCCCGCCGCGTCCACCGCCACGGATATCTTCAGCGCCGCCAGCCAGCTCAGCTTGTAGGCGTAGTGGTCGTGGGCGACCTCTCGGCCGTTGGGCACATAGACCGACCAGAGGCGGACCCCGTCGCAGGTGGCGGAGATCGCCCGCGGCTCCTGTGTGCCCTCGTACGCCGGGCCACCGGGCAGGCCCTTGACGACGTCCGTCAGGCCGACGCGGGAGATCAGCGCCACGCCGTTCCACCGGCCGGTGGCGTTGGTCGCGGATTCGTAGCCGGCCTCGCGCAGCTCGGCGGCGGGGAACTGCTCCTCGCCGCACTTGGTCTCCTGGACGCACAGCACGTCCGTGCCGCTGCTCTCCAGCCAGGCCAGCAGCCGGGGGAGCCGGGCGGTGATCGAGTTGACGTTCCAGGTGGCGATGCGCATGCGAAGAAGCCTATCCGCCAGGTCTGACAATCGAGGATGCGGCCGTCGATCCGGACATCGATCCGGACGTCACACGCCGACCGCCTCGCCCGGGGCCAGCCGCTGGTGCTCCGCGCCTCCCAGGGAGCCGATATGGCCGTCGTAGATGGGCCGCGCCAGCTCGGTGAGCAGGGCGTCGTGCACGTCGATGGCGCGCTGCGGCTTCACCTCCCGTACGTACTCGATCACCTCGGAGAGCTTGCTCCACGGGGCGTGTACGGGCAGCAGCAGCGTCTCGACCGGGTGGTCGGGCACGGTGAGGGCGTCGCCGGGGTGGAACAGCGAACCGTCCACGAGATAGCCGACATTGGTGATGCGCGGAATGTCCGGGTGGATCACGGCGTGCAGCTCGCCGTGGACCTGTACGTCGAAGCCGGCCGCGGTGAAGGTGTCGCCGTGGCCGACGGTGTGGACCCGGCCCGGGAAGCCCGCCGAGAGCTGCTCGGCGACGCTCCGCAGGGTCCAGATCTGCGCGCCCGGATCGGCGATGAGCGCGGCGCGCAGCCGGTCCTCGTTGAAGTGGTCGGGGTGCTCGTGCGTGACCAGGATGACGTCCGCGCCCAGAGCCGCGTCGGGTTCGCTGAAGGAGCCGGGGTCGATGACGAGCGTCTGCCCGTCCTTCTCCAGCCGGATGCAGGCATGCGTCTTCTTCGTGAGCCTCATGCCCCCATCCTGCTACGCCGGGGGCGTGGTCTCCTCCTGGATCACTGCCTGGGCCACTCTGAAGGCGGAACTGGCCGCCGGAACGCCGCAGTACACGGCCACGTGGATCAGGACCTCCCTGATCTCGGCGGGGGTCAGCCCGTTGCGCAGGGCGGCGCGGGTGTGGAGGGCCAGCTCCTCCAGGTGTCCGCCCGCGACCAGCGCGGTCAGCGTCACCACGCTGCGGGTGCGCCTGTCCAGGCTCTCGCGGGTCCAGACCTCGCCCCAGACGTAGCGGGTGATCAGCTCCTGGAAGTCGCCGGTGAAGTCGTCGGCGTCCGCGTCGGCCGTCACCCGGTCCACATGGGCGTCGCCGAGAATCTCGCGGCGTGCCTTCATGCCCGCGTGGTACGGGTCGGGGCGGCCGGCGGCGACCGCCTGCGGCTGTTCCGGGGAGGCGGGCGCGAGCTCGGCCACCGGCGTCACCATGGCCGAGACCGCGGGCCCGACCATGTGCGTGCCCGTGTGCGCGGTCGTCGGCG
This sequence comes from Streptomyces sp. NPDC052236, assembly GCF_044548015.1. NCBI lineage: Bacteria > Bacillati > Actinomycetota > Actinomycetes > Kitasatosporales > Streptomycetaceae > Streptomyces > Streptomyces sp. NPDC052236. The sequence continues at coordinate 101,284 of NZ_JBIUBL010000017.1, forward strand.
CCGGAATCGCGGGGAGCGTGTCCTGCCAGGCCGTGGAGAAGTGTCGTACAAGCAGGTCGGTGACGGCGGCGGGCTGCTCCACGGGGGCGAGGTGGGACGCGCCGGGCACCAGCGCGAGGCGGGCGTCCCGTATGCCCGCGACCAGGGTGCGGGCCTCGGCGGGCCCGGTGACCTGGTCCTCGGAGCCGACCAGGACCAGCGTGGGGACGCCGATGAGGCCGAGGTCACTGCGGGCGTCGAAGGCGGCCAGCGCCTCGCAGGCGGCGATGTAGCAGCCGGGGTCGGTGGTGCGGACCATCTGGACGGCCCATTCGACGATCGCGGGCTGCGCGGAGGCGAAGCCCTGCGTGAACCAGCGCTCGGGCGCGGCCCGGGCCATCGGGTCCATTCCGTTCGTACGCACGATCACGCCGCGCTGGCGGAACCCGTCGGGGGTGCCGAACCGGGGCGAGGCGGCGACCAGGGCCAGGGAGGCCATCCGGTGCGGGTGGCGCAGCGCCAGTTCGATGCCGATCGCGCCGCCGATGGAGCAGCCCGCGTATCCGAAGCGCTGGATACCGAGCTGGTCGAGGGTCGCCAGCAGCCGGTCGGCGAGCTCACTGACGGCGGTGGCGGGGTGGGCGGGCGCGCCGCCGTGGCCCGGCAGGTCGTAGCGGAACACCCGCCACTGGGCGGCCAGGTCGGCGATCTGCCGGTCCCACATGTGCCAGGTGGTGCCCAGGGAGGGACCGAGGATGAGGACGGGGGCGTCGTCCGGACCGTCGATCCGGTACTGCAAGGTCTTCGGGGGCGTCTGCGTCTCACTCACCCACCCACCGTAATGACCCCCGGGTAATGAGTGGCGGTCGGCCCTCCGGTCAGGGGGTCGCCGTCGATACGACATACACCATGGGGCTGGACGTATCGGTCAGGTCGACGGTGATGTCCTGGCTGGGCTGCGGCTTCTTCTGCGGGTGCGTGGTCCCCGCCCAGTCGCGGTCCGGGCCGAAGCCCCAGCCGGCCGTCTCGGCGTCACGGGTGCTGATGGTGACCGCGCCTTCGTCGAGGTCGGCGCGGTTCGTCCCGACGTGCCTGAGGAACCGGTCGAGCCCGGCGGCCGTGGTGCGGAACTGCACGAACAGCCGGCTGGTCTTCCAGTTGCTCGTCTCGAAATAGGCCACGTCCGTGGACTCGCCCGGGATGGGCACCTCGAAGAAGCGGCGCTTGGCCTGGGACGGCCAGGTGTCCCTGAGGGCGGTGGCCGCGGACTCCGCCTCCTTGTCCCGGCCGCTGTCGCGGCTCTGCTCGGCGGAGATCACCAGATAGCCCGCCGGGATGCCGACGAGCAGCACGATGATGATCGCTGTCAGCCAGCGGCGGCGGATCATATGGCGCCGGTCCTCGGGCGGGCGGCCACTGTCGTCCGGGTTCGCTGACTGGCGGGGCACGGTCATGGTCACGGTCACGGTTCCTGGCTGGGGCGGGCGGTGCTGGTGTTACGGATGGCCTGCGCATAGCGCTCGTACCGCTCATGGCGCTCGACGCGCCGCCGGTTGGTCCGTCTGAAGCGGCGAGCCACCAGCCGCGCGAGGTCCGCGGCGCCGACCATACCCGCCTCGGGGCCCAGCTGCGCCTTGGCGATGCGGGCCTCGGGGCGGTAGCCGCGGCCGGTGAGATTGCGGCGGAAGGCGTCGCGGGCGGGGCCGATGAGCAGGTCGTCGGCGGCGCTGACGCCACCGCCGATGACGAAGCAGGAGGGGTCGAGGGCGGCGGCGAGATTGGCGATGCCGACGCCGAGCCACTGGCCGATGTCCTGGAACAGCTCGATGCACATGGCGTCGCCCTCACGGGCGAGCTCGGTGATGACCGGTCCGGTGATCTCGTGGATATTGCCGCCGACGCGCTCGATGAGGCTGTGCGCGACCGGCGAGTCGGCGGCGGCGAGCTCGCGGGCCTCGCGGACGAGGGCGTTGCCCGAGCTGTACTGCTCCCAGCAGCCGCGGTTGCCGCAGGGGCAGCGGTGGCCGCCGGGAACGACCTGCATATGGCCGAATTCACCGGCGACGCCGTACTTGCCGCGCTTGACGCGGCCGTCCTCCAGGATCGAGCCGCCGATGCCGGTGCCGAGGGTGATCATCACCAGATGGTCCTCGCCGCGGCCCGCGCCGAAGCGCCACTCCGCCCAGGCGGCGGTGTTGGCGTCGTTGTCGACCAGTACGGGGACGGCGAGGCGGGCGGTGAGGGCGTCGCGCAGGGGCTCGTTGCGCCAGGCCAGGTGGGGCGCGAAGAGCACGGTCGAACGGTCGGCGTCGACCCAGCCGGCCGCGCCGATGCCGACGGCGTGCACGTCGTGGCGGTCGGAGAGGTCGAGGACCAGCTCGCAGATGGTGTCCTCGACGACCTTGGGGCTCTTGGACTTGTCCGGGGTCTCGGTGCGCAGCTGCTCCAGGATGATCCCGTCGGCGTCGACGACGCCCGCCATCACCTTCGTACCGCCGATGTCGATACCGACGGTGGGTACGCGGGGCGCGGTGAGGTGCGAGCGCCGCTCGCGGGTGCCGACGGTCTTGAGGACGGTGGCGCGGGCGGAGCCTCGGTTCGCGAAGTCGCGGTATGTGCTCATGTCCCTGCGGGGGTGTTGGGGGCGGGTGGGGGGCCGATTCTGCCACTTGGGGGGCGGGGTGCGGGTGAGGGCCGCTGCGCGGGGCGTTGTCCCCTACCCGCCCCTACCCGTAACTGGGGCTCCGCCCCAGACCCCGTACCGCCCTCCGGGCGGTGTCCTCAATCGCCGGCGGGGCTGGAGAATCCAGCCCCGCCGGCGATTGAGGCGCGGGGTTCGGGGCAGCGCCCCCGACCAGGGCGGCCTACGCGCGCTCCAGCTCGTGGCGGAGGTCCTCCAGCTCACTGCCCCCCGCCATCTGCCGCGTCAACTCGTCCAGCGTCACCGAGTCCTTCGTGTGGCTCGCCGACATCAGCCCGCGCTTGAGCAGTACGAAACGGTCCCCCACCAGATACGCGTGATGCGGATTGTGGGTGATCAACACCACACCCAGACCCGCGTCCCGTGCGGCCGCCACATACTTCAGGACCACGCCCGACTGCTTGACGCCGAGCGCCGCCGTCGGCTCGTCCAGGACCAGGACCTTCGCGCCGAAGTAGACGGCCCGCGCGATCGCCACGCACTGGCGCTCACCGCCCGACAGCGTCCCGATCGGCTGGTCGACGTCCCGCAGGTCGATGCCCATCCGCAGCAGCTCGGACCGCGTCGTCTCGCGCATCTTCTCGACGTCGAGGCGCCTGAAGGGCCCGGCGCCCTTCGTCGGCTCGGAGCCGAGGAAGAAGTTTCGCCAGACCGGCATCAGCGGTACGACGGCCAGGTCCTGGTAGACCGTGGCGATGCCCCGGTCCAGCGCCTCGCGCGGGTTGGCGAGGCTCGCCGGCTTCCCCTCGATCAGGAACGTGCCCGCGTCATGCCGGTGCAGACCCGCGATGATCTTAATGAGGGTGGACTTGCCCGCGCCGTTGTCGCCGAGCACACAGGAGATCTCTCCCGCGTGGACTTCGAGCGAGACGCCCTCCAGCGCACGAATGTTGCCGTAGTACTTACTGACGCTGTCGAGCTCGACAAGGGGTGTCGCTGCCGCGGTCGCCGTCGCCGTCATTTGCTTGCCTCCGCACGCTTGCGGACCCATGCGTTGAGCAGGGTGGCCAGAAGGAGCATCGCTCCGAGGAAGAACTTGAACCAGTCCGGGTTCCACTCCGCGTACACGATGCCCTTGCTCGTCATACCGAAGATGAACGCGCCGACCGCCGAGCCGATCGCCGACCCGTAGCCGCCGGTGATCAGGCAGCCGCCGATGACCGCCGCGATGATGTACGTCAGTTCATTGCCGACGCCCTCGCCCGACTGCACGACGTCGAACGAGAAGAGCAGGTGCTGACCGGAGACCCAGGCGGCGAAGGCGACGCCCATATAGAGGCCGATCTTGGTCTTGTTGACCGGGACGCCGACCGCGCGGGCCGCCTCCGCACCGCCGCCGACCGCGAAGATCCAGTTGCCGAAGCGGGTCCGCAGCAGGATCCAGGTGGCCACGGCGACCAGGCCGAACCACCACAGGATGGTCACCTTCAGGGTGACATCGCCCAGGGTGAGCTGGGAGGCGAAGAGCTTCTTGGCCGACTCGAAGCCCTGCATGTCGCTGATGGACTTCGTCGAGACCGTGCCGCTGATCAGCTTGGTGAAGCCGAGATTGAGGCCGGTCAGCATCAGGAACGTGCCGAGCGTGACGATGAAGCTGGGCAGTTTCGTACGGGTCAGCATGAACCCGTTGAAAGCCCCGAACGCGAGCGTGACCAGCAGCGAGACCAGCACGCCGACCCACACGTTCGCCGTCATCTGGTAGCTGAACATCGAGGAGATCAGCGCGGAGCTGGTCACCATGACACCCGCCGACAGATCGAACTCGCCGCCGATCATCAGCAGCGCGACCGGTACGGCCATGATGCCCAGCGTCGAGGCCGCGTACAGGACAGTGGAGAAGCTGGACGCCTGCAGGAAGGAGTCCGCGATCACCGAGAAGAAGAGGAAGACGGCCACGGCGCCGACGACCGACCCCAGCTCGGGGCGGCCCATCAGCTTGCGCAGCGGCGACGCGCGCAGCAGCCGTTCGTCGCTCTTGGCCGGCTGACCGGGCTGACCGGGCTGGCGGGTGCCGGCAGGTGGTGCGGTCGCACTCATCGGGTCCCTCGCTCCGTGTATTCCTGAAGCTCGGCGGCGTTGTCACTGGTGATGATCTGCGGTCCGGTGAGAACGGGCCGCCCGCCGCCGAGGACATCGGCGTTGTACTTGTACAGCCACAGCAGATCCACGGCCTGGTAGCCCTGGAGGTAGGGCTGCTGGTCGACGGCGAAGCCGAGCGTGCCCGCCGTCAGCGCGGTGGCGACCTTGGCGTTGAGGTCGAAGGTGTCGACCTCGGCGTCGCTCCCCGCGGTCTTCTTCGCCTGCACGGCGGCGTCCGCGAAGGGCGCGCCGAGCGTGACGACGGAGTCGATGGAGGGGTCGGCCTGCAGCTTCGCCTCGATAGACGCCTTGACGTCAGGCATGTTCGTGCCGTCCACGTACAGGTTCAGGAGCCGGCCGCCGAAGGTCTTCTTCGCCCCGGCGCAGCGCTGCTCGTGGCCGACATTGCCCTGCTCGTGCAGTACGCACAGGGCCTTCTTCTTGCCGCGCTTGTCGAGCTCGTCGCCGACGGCCTCGCCCGCGATGGCCTCGTCCTGGCCGATGTGGGTGAGCGCGCCGTACGCCTTGGACTGCTCCGAGCCCGAGTTGACGGTGATCACCGGGATGCCTGCCTTGCGGGCCTTGGCGATGACGTCCTTCATCGCGTCGGGCTTGGCGAGCGAGACGATCAGCCCGTTGACCTTCTTGTCTATGGCCGTCTGGACGAGCTGGGCCTGCTGCTGCCCTTCGTCGCTGTGGGAGTACAGGAAGTTGATGTTGTCCTTGACGGCCGCCTGCTCGGCGCCCTTCTGGACGATGTCCCAGAAGGTGTCGCCGTCGCCCGAGTGCGTGACCATGGCGACGGTCCAGCGGGGGGTGGTGACCGCGGCCCTGCCTGCGGTGTTCTGTGTTTTACGGGCGTCCTCCGCCCGCTTGCCGCCCGTGGCGCTGCATCCCGCGAGGGAGGCTCCGAGTACCGCTGCCAGCACGGCGCCGAGCGCGCGTACCCCTGTCCTTGCCGTTGCCACGACGCCGTGCCCCTCTTGCCGTTCTTGCTGCACTTCTCGGTGCGGCCGGGAGTCGAGTCGACTCGATCCGGCCGCCCAAGTATGTGTCACGGCTGGTCGGGGGGTCGGCGCGGGGCACACCGTCAGGTATCTCCGGTGCGCGGTGTACGTCATCGGGTGCCGTCGGCGGTCAGCTTCTCCAGAGTGGGCACGTCCTTCTCAGTGACGAGTGCCGGGCCGGTGAGGATCGGCTTGCCGCCGCCGATCACATTGAGGTTGACCTTGTTGAGCCACAGTTCGTCGATGGCGAGGTAGCCCTGGAGGTAGGGCTGCTGGTCGACGGCGAAGCCGATCTGCTTGGCCTTGAGCTGCTTGACCACCTCGGGGTTGAGGTCGAAGGTGTTGACCTCGGCGCTGGAGCCCGCGCCCTCCTTGGCCTTGACGGAGGCGGCGGCGAAGGGCGCGCCGAGCGTGACGACGGTGTCGATGTCCTTGGCGCTCTGCAGCTTCGCCTCGATGGAGGAGGTGGAGGCGGGCATATTGGTGCCCTCGACGTTGAGGTTCTCGACCGTCCCCTTGAAGGTCTTCTTCACACCCGCGCAGCGGGCTTCGAGCGAGACGTTGCCCTGCTCGTGGATGACGCAGAGCGCCTTCTTCTTGCCGCGCTTGGTGAGTTCCTCGCCGACCGCCTCGCCCGCCACGGACTCGTCCTGGCCGATATGGCTGAGCGCGCCGAACGCCTTGGAGAACTCGGCGCCGGAGTTGATCGTGACGACGGGTATGCCGGCGGCGACGGCCTTCTTGACGACGTCCTTGACCGCTTCGGGCTTGGCGAGGGTCACGATGATGCCGTCGACCTTCTGGTCGATGTAGGTCTGGATGAGCTGGGACTGTTCCTTGCCTTCCTTGTTGGCGGCGTAGAGGAACTCGACGTTGTCCTTGCGCGCGGCGACCTTGGCGCCGCTCTGGACGATGTCCCAGAATGTGTCGCCCTCGCCGGAGTGCGTCACCATCGCGATCTTCAGCCGTGCGGTGGCGGCGGGCTCGCCACCACCGCCGCCCTGGGACGGGGTGTCCTTCGCCTCCTTGCCGCCGGAACTGCTGCATCCGGCGAGGACGACCAGGGCACCTGCTGCGAGCAGAGCTGCTGCCGTGCGGGTGGTACGCATGGTGGATCCGCCTTGTCTCCCGGCCGCCCGGTTGCGGTTGGGAGCGTTTTTACGGCGGTCACACAACCCCCGTCAAGATATTGTCCGAACATTCTTACGAGGGCTTCGGCGGGAGGGGCACCGGCTACGGCATCGGCTACGGCATCGGCTACGGCCGCACAAGGAGCTGGAACTCGAAGGCGTAGCGCGAGGCGCGGTATATGTGCGAGCCGAACTCGACCGCGCGGCCGGTGTCGTCGAAGGTGGTGCGCTCCATGGTGAGTACGGGAGCGCCGGTCGCCTCGGTGAGCAGCTCGGCCTCCAACTCAGTGGCGGCTCGCGCGCCGATCGACTGCCGGGCGCTGTGCAGGGTGATCCCGGCGGCCCGCATCATGCGGTAGAGGCCGGTGACCTCCAGCCGCTCGGTGTCGCACTCGAACAGGCCACGGGGCAGATGGTTGCGCAGCCGGGCCATGGGCTCGCTGTGGGCGAACCGCAGCCGCTCGATCAGCTGGACCTCGCTGCCCTGCGGTACGCCGAGGGCCGCCGCGACCTCGGCACTCGCGGGCTCGACGGCATTGGTCAGGACGATGGTGGCGGGACGCTGACCGGCGGCCTCCAGATCGTCGTACAGGCTGCTGAGCTCCAGTGGGCGCTTGATCTGGCTGTGCACGACCTGGGTTCCGACGCCACGGCGGCGCACCAGCAGCCCCTTGTCGACCAGGGACTGGATGGCCTGCCGGACGGTGGGACGGGACAGACCGAGGCGGCCGGCCAGCTCTATCTCGTTGCCGAGCAGACTGCCAGGCGTGAGGGTCCCTCGCTCGATGGCCGACTCCAGTTGCTGCGACAGCTGGAAGTAGAGCGGGACCGGGCTGGTGCGGTCCACGCTCAGCTGGAGGATCGGGGCCTGTTCCGTCACGTGTCTGGGCTGCTTGGGCACGGGGCGAGCGTAGTCGCAGGAGATGTTGACGGGAAGTCGTGAAGTCCGGTTGTCAGGACAAAGTCTTGACAGGGCACCAGCCCCGGCACCACCTTTGAGCCATGCGCATCGGACTCATCGGAACGGGACGTATCGGCACTTTCCACGCGGGCGTGCTCAGCCGCCACCGGGAGGTGGGTTCACTGGTCGTGGCGGACGCCGACGCGGCGCGGGCGGCCGAGGTCGCCGAGCGCACCGGGTCCACCGCCGCGCCCAGCGTGGACGAGATCTTCGCCTGGGGCATGGACGCCATCGTGATCGCCTCCGCGACCTCCTCCCACGCCGACCTCATCGCCCGCGCCGCCCGCGCCGGGCTCCCCACCTTCTGCGAGAAGCCGATCGCGCTGGACCTGCCGGGCACACTCGGCGCGCTCCACGAGGTCGAGCGGGCAGGCACCCTGCTCCAGCTGGGCTTTATGCGCCGGTTCGACGCCGGATACACCACGGCCCGCGAGCTCGTACGCTCCGGCGCCCTCGGCCGGCTGCACACCGTACGGGCCATGACCTCCGACCCGGCGCCGCCGCCCGCCGCGTATCTGCCGCTCTCCGGCGGTCTGTACCGGGACTGCCTGGTCCATGACTTCGACATCCTGCGCTGGGTGACCGGCCGCGAGGTCATTGAGGTGTACGCGACCGGTTCGGACGCCGGGCACCCGATGTTCCGCGAGGTGGGCGACGTCGACACGGCGGCGGCGCTGCTCACCCTGGACGACGGCACCCTGGCCACCGCGACGGCCACCCGCTGCAACGGCGCGGGCTACGACGTACGGATGGAGCTGGCGGGCGAGCTCGACCAGGTGGCGGTCGGCCTGGACGACCGTACGCCGATCAGCTCGACCGAGGCGAAGGGCCCACCCCCGGCGGACAAGCCGTGGCCGGGCTTCCTGGAGCGGTTCGCCCCGGCGTACGAGGCGGAGCTGGACGCGTTCGTACGGATGGTGCGGGGCGAGGCGGAGAACCCGTGCGACGGGCGGGAGGCGCTGGCGGCGCTGCGGGTGGCGGAGGCGTGCGAGCTGTCACGGCGGGAGCGGCGGCCGGTGCGGCTGGAGGAAATCGCGGCGGACTGAACGTGCGGGGGAGAAGACCTGTCGGGGGCGCTGCCCCCGAACCCGCCCCCTACGCCCTGGCGGGCGTGGGGGGACCCCCAGCTCCTCAATCGCCGGAGGGGCTTAAAACGCTCGGGGCTCAGGTGGTCACCACCGCACCGGGAGGCTCTCCGGGCCCCGGAGCAGCAGTCCCGTCCGCCAGGTCAGCGACGCCGGATGCGCGTCCAGCGCCAGGTCGGGGCAGCGCTCCAGCAGCGAACGGAGCACGATCCGCGCCTCCAGCCGGGCGAGCGGCGCGCCCAGGCAGTAGTGAATCCCGTGCCCGAAAGCCAGGTGCCCGCGTGTGTCGCGCCGGATGTCGAAGCGGTCCGGGTCCGGGAAGCGCGCCGGGTCGCGGTGGGCGTCCGCCATCGCGATCAGCACCAGTTGGCCGCCGCCCGGAATGATCGTGCCGCCGATCTCCACTGGCTCCAGGGTGAAGCGGTACGTCGATGTCTCCACCGGCCCGTCGTAGCGCAGCATCTCCTCGATCGCCCCGTCGAGGAGCCCGAAGTCGGCGCGCAGAGCCGCCAGTTGATCCGGGTGGGTGAGGAGAGCGAGCACGCCCCCGGAAATCAGATTGACCGTGGTCTCATGCCCGGCGACCAGCAACAGCCAGGCCATGCCGACCAGTTCCTCGGGACTGAGCCGGTCGCCGTCCTCGTCCGCCGTGTGGAGCAGCGCGCTCAGCAGGTCGTCGCCGGGCCGCTCCCGCTTGTCCGCGACCAGTTGGATCAGGTAGCGCGTCAATTCGGCGACCGCCGCTTCGCGCTCCTTCGGGTCGGTCGAGGCGAGCGCGATGTTGGACCAGGACCGGAAGGCGCCCTGGTCCAGGAACGGCACTCCGAGCAGTTCCCCGATCACGGCGATCGGCAGCGGGAACGCGAGCGCCTCCACCAGATCCGCGTGCCCTGCGGGCACCATCCGGTCCAGCAGATGGTCGGTGATCTGCTGGACGCGCGGGGCGAGTCGCTCCACTCGCCGCACGGCGAACTCCCGCGCCACCAGCTTGCGCAGCCGGGTGTGCGCCGGCTCGTCGGCACTGAGCATGGTGATACCCGGGGCGAGCCTTGTGGCCCCGACGTCGGGTGAGACGTTGTCCCAGTCCTTGGACAGCCGCGCGTCGGCGAGTGCGGCACGCCCCGCCTCGTATCCGACGACCAGCCATCCCTCGTAGCCCTCGGGCATGTGTACGCGGTGGACCGGGCCCCGGGCGCGTAACTCGGCGTAGACGGGATAGGGATCGCGGGTGAAGTCCTCGCCGAGCGCGGCGAGATCGACGATGGCTGCTTCGGTCGTCATGGTCATCCTTCCGGAACGGTCATGGCTCTGCGGGCTGCTGGGCGACCTGCTCTGCGGGCTTCGGCGCGACAGTACGGTGCCCTGCGCGACGGCACAGAGCGTCTCGTCGGCGTCCGACAACGCACCGCTCACCGTCGTCAACAGGTCGCACCGGACAACAGCCTGACGGCGCCCGCTGTGCACCACGGCGGCGCGGGCCACCAGCGTGTGCCCGGTCGCCGGGCGGATGTACTGGACGGAGATGCCGCCGGTCAGCACGGCGGGCCCGAGTGTCGTCGCGGCGGCGAAGGTGATCGCGTTGTCGGCGGCGTACGCGAGGACTCCCCCGTGCAGATAGCCGTTCTGCTGGTGCAGTTCCTCGCGGATATCCACTTCGAGCACGGCCTGCCCGTCCCCGAACGCGGTGATCCGCGCCCGTAGCAGTCGGCTGAACGGCTGGCTGTCGAGGGCCTTCCGGGCCAGGTCCAGGCTGAGTGCGGTCATCGCGTCAGCCTACGACGGCTCCTTCTCGTCCAGCAGACCCGCGTCATGGGCCAACAGTGCGATCTGGACCCGATTGTTGAGGTCCAGCTTCGCCAGAATGCGCGAGACATGCGTTTTGACGGTGGGCACGCTCATATAGAGCATCGCGGCGATATCGGCGTTGGATTTGCCACGGCCGACCGCGACCGCCACCTCCCGTTCGCGCTCGGCGAGCGAGGCGAGCCGCTCCGCCGCCGCCCGTCTTCGGGTTTCGGGCCGCCGGTCCGCGACATGCGACATCAGCTGGCGGGTGACGGCCGGGGAGAGCACCGGGTCGCCGGACGCCACCCGCCGTACCGCCGCGACGATCTCGGCCGGCGGGGTGTCCTTCAGTACGAACCCGGCGGCGCCCACCCGCAGCGCCCGCAGCACCTGTTCGTCGGCGTGGAAGGTGGTGAGGACCAGCACCTCGGGCGCGTCGGGTCGGCGGCGCAGCAGCTCGGTGGCGGTGAGGCCGTCCATGTGGGGCATCCGGATGTCCATCAGCACCACATCGGGCGAGAGCCGGTCGACCAGCGCCTCGGCCTCGGAGCCGTCGGTCCCCTCCCCCACGATCTCCAGGTCCTCGGCCCCGCCGAGCATGAGCGCGAGTCCTGCCCGTACGAGCGGGTCGTCATCGACGACGATCAACCGGATAGTCATGAGGGCCACGGTAGCCAGGCCCGGACGCGGAACCCGCCGTGGTCCGCCGCTCCGTGCTCCAGCCGGCCGCCCGTGAGCGTGGCGCGTTCGGTCAGCCCGATCAGGCCCTGGCCCGATCCGGGGACCTTCTCGAACTCACCGATCGGCGCCGCGTTGTCGACGTCGACGGTGAGCCCCGGCCCCGGCCCGCCGCGCACGGCGACGGTGACCTCCGTGCCCGGCGCGTGTTTACGGGCGTTGGTCAGGGCTTCCTGGGCGATGCGGTAGACGGTGCGGCCGGTGGCTGCGGGGACGCCGGCCGGGTCCGTGATGCGGTTGTCGAGGGTGACCTTCATGCCCGCCTCCCGCGACTCGGCGACCAGCGCGTCGAGGGTGGCGAGGGTGGGCTGCGGCCGGTCGGCACTGTCGCCGTCGCCGGGTGTGCGCAGTACGCCGATGATCTCGCGCAGATCCTGCAGCGCCTCGTGCGCACTGTCGCGGATCACTCCGGCGGCCCTGGCGACCTCGGCCGGGGGCGCGTCCGGCCGGAATTCGAGGGCGCCCGCGTGGACGCTGAGCAGGGTCAGCCGGTGGGCGAGCACATCGTGCATCTCGCGGGCGATCGCCTCGCGGGCGAGGCGCTGCGCGTGCTCGGCGCGCAGGTCGGCCTCGGACTCGGCCCGGACGGCACGTTCGCGCAGCGCGACGACGAGCTGGCGGCGGGCGCGTACGAGCATGCCCCAGCCGAGTGCCAGCAGGATCAGCAGCACGCTGGTGACAGCCGCCGTCACGAAGGACATACCGGGGTCGGGTCGGACGGCGTACTGCACGGCCGCAGCCGCGAAGGCGAGGGTTCCGACGATCCCGACGGGCTTGAAGGGGCGGTGCACGGCAAGGCTGAACAGGCTGACCAGCAGGGTGCCGCCCGAGACTGGTGACACCACGCATACGACGACCAGCGTGATCGCGAGCCCGAGCGGCGCGCGCCGCCGCCACCACAGCGCGCAGCAGGCCGCCGCGCCGATCAGCAGGTCGGCGAAGACGACGAGATCGGAGTTGCCGGCGTTCTCGCTCGTATCGAGGGCGGTCAGTCCGAGGAGGACCGCGAAGAGGAACGTCACGGTGTCGACGGCCCAGTCCCGTACGGTACGGCGCGGCCTGGCCGCCTTGCCTCTGCTGCCTGCGGACATGGCCGAGGGAAGCAGCCAGGGGTACTCCGTTCGTGTCACGTCGACAAAGCTACGCAGGCCGGGGCCCGGATGGGACCACGCGAACGGCGGAAGCTACCAAAGTCGCGCGGCCCGAGACTTTCGGCTTGCGCTCTTCGGCCTCCGTCACTCGGCCTTCGTCTCTCGGCCTTCGTCCTTCGGTCTGTCAGTCGGCGAGGATGGCGATACGGCCGGACCAGGTCGGGTCGGTCAGTTGCCGGAGCATGAAGTGGGCGACGTCGGCGCGGCTGATGCTGGGCATGCCCTTGAAGTTGATCCGGTCACCGGCGCCATAGGCGCGGTAGAGGCCCGTGAAGGGCCGGTTGGTCAGTGTCACCGGGTAGACGAGGGTCACATCCAGGCCGCTGTCGAGAAGCTTGCGGTCCGCCTGCTCCTTGTCGGAGAAGAGTTTCCTCAGCACCGTGCGGTAGGCCAACCGCTGCGGCAGCGAGGCGTGTTCACAGGTCGGGCCGACGCCGAAGGCGGAGAGGAGGATCAGTCGGTCGACGCCCGCGTCCCGCATGGCGGGGATGAGGGCGTCCACGGACCTGCCGACGATGTCGGACATCAGGTTCCTGCCCGCCCCCATCGTGCTCACCACCGCGTCCTGGCCCACGGCGGCGCGGGCGAGTTCCTGCTCATCGGTGACATCACCGACGATCACGGTCAGCCGTTCGTCGAGCCGGGGAAGTTTCTCGGGGCTGCGGACGAGGACGGTGAGGTGGTGGCCCTCCTTATGGGCCTGAGTGACCACCTGCAGGCCCGTGGGTCCGGTCGCACCGAGCAGCAGGAGACGCATGCCCTCAGTCTGTGGCCGACGGCTGCGCCTCGCTACTTACTACGCGGCTTACTACGCGCTTTCGTCGAGCTCGTAGGTGCCGTACTCGGGGCGGCCCGCCCGCTCGTACATGTGGATGGCCACGCCCGCGGCTGTCGTACGGGAGCTTGTAAGCCGGAACGCGGTGGGCAGTGCGCCTTCCGCGAAGAGGCGGCGGCCCTTGCCCAGGACGACGGGGAAGACGAGCAGGTTGATGGTGTCGACCAGGTCGTGCGCCATGAGGGTCTGGGCGAGGTTTCCGCTGCCGTGGACCTGGAGCTCCCCCTCCGTGCGCTCCTTGAGTGCCGTGACCTCCTTGACGAGGTCACCGCCGATGATGGTGGTGCCCGCCCAGTCGGCCTTGTCGAGCGTGGTCGACGCCACGTACTTCGGCAGGGAGTTGAGCTTCGATGCGACCGGGTCGGCGGGGTCCGTCATCTTGGGCCAGTAGCCCGCGAAGATCTCGTACGTACGCCTGCCGAGCAGGAAGGCGCCGACGCGGCCGAAGACCTCGTCGATGAACTGGTCGAAGTCGGCGTCCCCGTACGGCACGGACCAGCCGCCCAGGTCGAAGCCGCCGCTGGTGTCCTCGTTGGGCCCGCCGGGGGCCTGCATCACGCCGTCGAGGGTGACGAAGGTGGTGATCGTGAGCGGTGCCATGGCAGGTGCCTGCTTTCGGGAGTGTCTGTTCCTGTCATCAGGTCAGACCCCGCTCGCAGCGGAAACTCATCGGCGGCGCCGGAGATTCAACGTCCATTTGCCGCCAGCGCCGAGGAGGCAGAGGCGATTTCCTTGAACCCGTAACCACTACTGACCAATGAGAAGCAAGAGGTACGACATGTCCAGCATGGCCAGGACGGCTTTGGTGACGGGTGGCAGCCGTGGCATAGGAGCGGCGATCGCTCTGCGGCTCGCGCAGGACGGCGCGGATGTGGCGATCACGTACGTACAGGACGAGGCGGCCGCGCAGGCGGTGGTCCACAAGATCGAGGCGACCGGCCGGCGCGGGCTGGCCCTGCGGGCGGACGCGTCGGACGCGTCGGCTCCCGGCGCGGCGGTCGGCCGGGCGGCGGACCATTGGGGGCGGCTCGACATTCTGGTGAACAACGCGGGCGTCGGCGTACTGGGCCCGATCGAGGGCCTGTCGGCGGACGATGTGGACCGGGTGCTCGACGTGAACGTACGGGCGGTGTTCCTCGCCTCCCAGGCGGCGGCGGCCCGGATGGAGCGGGGCGGGCGGATCGTCTCCATCGGCAGTTGCATGGCCCAGCACGTACCGGGCCCGGGCGGCACGCTCTACGCGATGAGCAAGTCGGCGCTGACGGGCCTGACCAAGGCGCTGGCCCGGGAACTGGGCAGTCGCGGTATTACGGCGAACCTGGTCCTCCCGGGCCCGATCGACACGGACATGAACCCGGCGGACGGCCCGTACGCGGATGCGCAGAGGGCGGACACGGCGCTGGACCGGTTCGGCAGTGCGGAGGAGGTGGCGTCGCTGGTGGCGTACTTGGCGAGCGAGGAGGCGGGGTATGTGACGGGGACGGAGGTTTCGGTGGACGGGGGGCATGCGGCGTAGCCGTACCTGGCGCCTCGGGCCCTTGTCGGGGGCGCTGCCCCCGAACCCTCCCCCTACGCCCTGACGGCGTGGGGGGGACCCCCAGCGCCTCAAACGCCGGCGAGGCTGACTTCTCGCCCTCGGGCCCTTGTCGGGGCTCCGCCCCGAACCCCGCGCCTCAAACGCCGGCGAGGCTGGGTTTTCCGTCGGCGGGGCTTGAGGACACCGCCCAAAGGGCGGTACGGGGTCTGGGGCGGAGCCCCAGTTACGGGAAAGGGCGGGGTGGGGGCAAAGCCCGCCGCAGGCGCACCCCGCAGGGGCTACCGGCTACCGCTCCCCGCCCAGCGACTCGTGACGCGAGGCCAGCCCTCTCTCCCCCTCCCCCGTCAACCCACCGAACACCCGCAACCGCGAAATCCCCCCGTCCGGGAAGATGTCCAGCCGCACCCTCCGGCCAACCACCGGCTTCTCCAGCACGAAGCGATGGTTCGTATCGGGCTGCAACCGTGTCCGGGGCAGCACCTCAGCCCACCCCTCCGACTCCGACGACCCGTCGTCGGAGTCGGAGGAGACAGAGGAGACAGACAGCGCCGCCCACCCCGCGCTGTTGCCCTTCAAACATGCCGTGTCGATCTCCACCGCCCTGATCTCCGCCTCCTCCACCAGCCGGTAGCGGATCCAGTCATTCCCCTTGTCCCTGCGGCGGCGCGTCTCCCACCCCTCGTCCATCTTCCGCGAGCGCCCCGGCAGGATGGTGTTCGTCGGCGGCGAGTAGAACCGGTCCGACGCGTCCTCGACCTGGCCGCCGTTCTCCAGCGCGACCAGGTCGAACGTACCGAGCGCGCCGAGCCACGCCGGGTCCGGCGCGACCTCGCCGTAGACCCGTACGCGGGCGATGCCCCCGTCGGGGTGCAGGTTGACCCGCAGATGCGTGAAGCGCCGCTCGACCGTGATCGCGAAGCCGTTCGCCGCGTGGCCGCCGATCGCCGTACGCGGAACGAGCGTCGTCCACTTCACCCCCTCCGCCAGCAGGTCGGCGGGCGACGGTGACCCCGCGACCGACACTCCCTCGACCGACACCGCATGCGGATAGTTGCCACGGAAATGGGCCGTGTCGATGACGATGCCGCGTACGACTCCGGGCGCGCCGAGCCGTACCAGCGCCCAGTCGTGGTCCTCGTCCGTCGGGTGCGGCTGCTCGGCGCTCACGCCCCGGCGGCGGCGGCTTTCCCAGCCGTCCATGATCTTGCCCTTGTGGCCGAAGCGCTCCGGGTCGAACTCCGCCGCCCCGGGCTTCAGCAGGTTCTCGCGCTCGGCGAAGAACTCGTCGTTGGCGGCGACGACGCCCGCGCCGAACCGCCTGTCGGCGAGGTCGGCGTAGTGCGTGAAGGGAAATGCGGCCGTGCGGTAGTCGGCGTACGGGTCGCCGCCGCCGTACGGATCAGCGTCACCGGTGAAGGCGGTCACAGCGGTAAAGGAAGGGAAGGAAGGGGTGGTCAAGATCGGTTGTTCCTTTCCAGAAGCCGTCCGGCCGGCTCGGCCACGGTGCCGTTCTCTGCGATTCGTTCGCCGCGCAGCCATGTCGACTTGACGACTCCGTACAGGGTCCTGCCCGCATACGCGGTGATCCTGTTGCGGTGGTGCAGTTCGGCCGCGTCGACCGTGAAAGTCTCCTCCGGCGCGAGGACCGCGAAGTCGGCGTCGCGGCCCGCCTCGATCGCGCCCTTCCGGCTGCTCAGTCCTGCCAGCTCCGCCGGCGCCGCCGACATCCAGCGGACCACGTCCTCCAGGCCGCGACCGCGCTTGCGCGCCTCGGTCCAGATCGCCGGAAGGCCCAGCTGGAGCGAGGAGATACCGCCCCACGCGGACGCGAAGTCGGACGTCTTGAGCTCAGTGGTGCAGGGCGAGTGGTCGGAGACGATGCAGTCGATCGTCCCGTCGGCCAGGCCCGCCCAGAGCGCGTCCTGGTTCGCGGCCTCGCGGATCGGCGGGCAGCACTTGAATTCCGTCGCCCCGTCCGGGACTTCCTCGGCCGTGAGCGTGAGAAAGTGCGGGCAGGACTCCACCGAGATCCGCAGGCCCTCGCGCTTGGCCTCCGCGATCAGCGGCAGCGCGTCGGAGGAGGACAGGTGCAGTACGTGTACCCGGGCGTTCAGCCGCTTGGCCTGCGCGATCAGGCCCGCGATCGCGGTGTTCTCGGCGTCGCGCGGCCGGGAGGCGAGGAAGTCGGCGTACTTCGGTCCGCTCTCCTGCGGCGCGGCGGCCAGCCGGTGCGGGTCCTCGGCGTGGACGATCAGCAGCCCGCCGAAGCCTGCGATCTCGGCCATCGACCGGGCGAGCTGTTCCTGACCGAGCTCCGGGAACTCCTCCACGCCGGACGGCGAGAGAAAACACTTGAAGCCGAAGACCCCGGCGTCGTACAGCGGACGCAGGTCCTTCACGTTCGACGGTACGGCTCCGCCCCAGAAGCCGACGTCGACGTGCGCCTTGGCGCGCGCGACCTCCCGTTTGACCGCGAGGTTCCCGACCGTAGTGGTCGGCGGGAGGGAGTTGAGGGGCATGTCCAGCAGCGTGGTGACACCCCCGGCCGCAGCCGCGCGGGTGGCGGTGAAGAATCCCTCCCACTCGGTACGGCCCGGGTCGTTCACATGGACATGCGTGTCGACGAGGCCGGGGAGTACGACATCGTCCCCGGCGTCCTCCAGCCGGGCCCCGTTCGGCACCTCGGCGTCGTACGGCAGGACCGCCGCGATCTTTCCGTCGGCGACGGCGACCGAGGCGGCCCGCGTCCCCTCCGGGGTGATGACGCGCGTCGAGCGCAGCACCAGGTTCACACCAGCCTTCGACACCCGAACCACCCGCATCCCTCACTTCTTCAACGAACTGTTGAAGAAGTCTTCCCTTCCGAGCCTGGTCCGTCAAGGATGTCGAGACCAACACTTCCGTAGAATGGAAGCGTAATTTCACAAAGCAGAAGGAAGCTTTGGTCAGGAAGACCGTCAGACACACGGACAAACGGGCCCTGACCGGCAAAGACGCCGTGACCGGGGACAGTGTCTCCCGGCGCAGCCGCCCGGTACGCTGCTTACTCGCCCGCCTGCCCGAAAGGACCGTGACGTGCCGACGTCCAGCGCCAGTACCACCGACGCAGCCAAGACCGCCGCCGCCGGCGGTGGTGGCGTGCAGTCCCTGGAGCGCGCCTTCGACTTGCTCGAAAGAATGGCCGACGCCGGTGGCGAGGTCGGGCTGAGCGAGCTCTCCGCCAGCAGCGGTCTGCCGCTGCCCACGATTCACCGGCTGATGCGAACGCTCGTGGTCTGCGGTTACGTACGCCAGCAGGCGAACCGACGCTATGCGCTCGGCCCCCGCCTGATCCGCCTGGGCGAATCCGCCTCCCGGCTGCTCGGCACCTGGGCCCGCCCCCACCTCGCCCGCCTGGTCGAGGAGACCGGCGAGACGGCGAACATGGCGCTGCTCGACGGCGACGAGATCGTGTATGTCGCACAGGTGCCGTCCAAGCACTCCATGCGTATGTTCACGGAGGTGGGCCGACGGGTGCTGCCGCACTCCACGGGCGTGGGCAAGGCGCTGCTCGCGCACATCCCGGCGGAGGAGGTACGGGCGCTGCTCGCCCGGACCGGTATGCCCGCCGCCACCGAGAAGACGATCACGACGCCCGACGGCTTCCTCGACGCGCTGGAGCAGGTGCGCCGCGCCGGGTACGCGGTGGACGACAACGAGCAGGAGATGGGGGTGCGCTGCCTCGCGGTCCCCGTACCCAACGCGCCCACACCAGCGGCGATTTCGATCTCAGGACCAGCCGGACGGGTCACCGAGTCGGCCACGGAGAGGATCGTCCCGATCCTTCAGGAGGTCGCCCGCGAGCTCTCGGCGGCGCTGACGACCACTGCCGCGCAGAGCTGAGCCCCCCGGTCACCCGGTCACCTCGGACGCTGGGGCGCTAGGGCGCTAGGCGCGGGGCTTCGGCGGCACCTCGCCGAAGAGGTCGACCGCCTTCCGTACGTCCATCAGCCCCGGCGCCAGCGCGCTCACCGAACCGATCGCGCCCGCTATCAGCAGCAGCGAGCGGCGCATCCGCGCGATCTCCGGGTCACCCGCCGCCATCATCGAGGCCAGCACGGCCAGTTCGTCCTCAGCGATGGTCCGGTCGGGGAACTGCGCCGGATGCCCGGCCAGTTCACGGCGGAGCCGGGAGACAGCAGCTCCCAGTTCCGCCTCCCTCGCGTTCTCCGCGTCCTCGTCGCCGCTCTCTGTCACCCGCGTCTGCTCCACGCTCCGCAACGAAGCCCCCCTCGCACGCCCCCTGAGACGCGGGCAAGTTAACGCCATCCGATGCGGTACGCGCCACTCCGCGGACGGAATTCAGTTGGTGGGTTGTACGGCGTCGATCGCACCGCGCCAGACCGTCACGTCGAGGGTGATGAACCGGCTGGGATCCGAGTCGGGCGCCTTCCCCTGGTACGTCACCAGGCCCACGTTCCCCGAGTCGCTCAGCACACAGAACTTCGCGCCCTTCGACAGGTTGTCGAGCTCGAACCGACTGGCGAACCGGGTCTCGCTCCGGCAGGTCGCCAGCTCAGCCTTCTGGCCGGTGCGCAGCAGGATCAGCTTTGCGTTGGTGGCGCTGATCCAGCCGAGGTCCCACTCGTACTCGAAGTCGCCGTCGCCGGAGTCCGCAGGAATCGGCCCGACCGGCTCGTCGCCGATGTTGATGGCGTAGTCGTCCACCACATTGAGACCGGTGTATGTCTTCGGCACCGGGTCGGCAATCGGTTCCGCCGGCGAGGACGACTGGTCCGGCTCCGAGGTCGTGGGGTTGGGCGAGGGAGTGGTGTCCGCCTGCGCGGTCGGGTCCTGGGTCTTGTCCTTCTCCTGCGACTGATTGCTCTTGTCGTTGTCCTTGTCGTCGCCGGACATGGCGACGTACACGCCGCCGCCGGCCAGCGCGCCCACCACGAGCATGGCGACGACGGCGATGGCCAGGTTGCGGCCGGTCTTCTTCTGCTTGGGCGCGGTGGGCCCGCCGGGGGGCACATACGGCTGCACCGGCTGGTGGTGGTACGGGACGGGGGGCGGCGTCGGTTGCTGGGCGGCCGACGGGTGCGGATAGCCGTACGTCGGTGACTGCGGTTGCGGCGGCGGGCCGAAGCCGGGCGGCGGTGTCGCCGGGGCCGAGGCCTCGGTGGGCGCGGGAATCACCGGGGCCGGACCGGCAACCGGAGCCTGCGGGACCTGGGGCTGGGGGACGTGGGGCTGCTGCGCCATGGGAGCGTGCGCCGGGGCGGCGGGCAGGTTCTGTGCCGCGGGCGAAACCTGCAGAACCTGCGGCGCGGCCGACGGCGGACCGGCGGGAGGCGGACCGGCGGGCAACTGACCGGCCGGCGGAGTCAGCGGCGGCGCCGGTGCGGCCTTCCGCGTCGTGATCTCGGCCGCCACCACCCCCGGCAGCCACTCCTCCGGACGCCGCAGCACCGTCTCGGCATTCGCCGACTGGCAAATGGCCAGCAGGTCCGCGACCGACGGCCGCGCCTCCGGGTCCTTGGCCAGGCAGCGGGTCACCAACTCGCTGAGCTGCTCCGGAAGTCCGGTGAGGTCGGGCTCCTCGTGCACGATCCGGTAGAGCACACCGTGCGAGGTGCCCTCGCCGAAGGCCGGACTGCCGGTCGCCGCGTACGCCGCGACCTGGCCGAGCGCGAAGATGTCGGTGGCCGGGGTGACATGGCTGCCGGCCGCCTGCTCCGGGGCCATGAAGGAGGGCGTGCCGATGGTGACGCCGCTGCTGGTCAGCGAGGTGGCGTCGGCGGCGCGCGCGATTCCGAAGTCGATGACGCGCGGTCCGTCCGAGGCGAGCAGTACGTTGGCGGGCTTGAGGTCGCGGTGGACGATGCCCGCGCCGTGGATGACGTGCAGCGCCTCGGCGATCCCGGCGACCAGCAGCAGCACCGTCTCGACCGGCAGCTTGCCGTGCTCGATGACCGCGTCGGCGAGCGAGGGCCCGGGGACGTAGGCCGTGGCGAGCCAGGGCTGCTTGGCCTCCGCGTCGGAGTCGATGACCGGCGCGGTGTACAGGCCCTGCACCCGCTGCGCGGCCTGCACTTCCTGGGCGAAGCGGCGGCGGAACTCGGCGTCCTGCGCGAAGTCGGGCCGGATCACCTTGATGGCTACGGGTCGGCCGCCGGGCGTGTACGAGAGGTAGACCTTGCCCATGCCGCCCGCGCCGAGGCGCGCGGCCAGTTTGTATCCGGCGACGTGCTGCGGGTCCTCGTCGCCCAATGGCTGGAAGACCGTTCCCTGGTGTGCGCGCCCACTCATCGACTCTCGTCCCCCATAGCCAACTTCAGTATTGAAGGTGCACCTTATCCAAGGTCACCCCGGGCTCTCCACGTCAGACGACCCCCCTCCGCCGGGCGGTTCCGGACCACCGGCCGCACCATCCGAAGGGCCGGGCACTTCGCCCGTATATGAGGTAAGGAATCCGTATGGCACAACCAATTCAAGAACCGATCGTGGCTGGATTGTTGCTTGCCGCGGGCGGTGGGCGGCGGCTGGGCGGGCGCCCGAAGGCGCTGCTCAGCCACCGGGGCAGACCCCTCGTGGAGCACGCGGCCCATGTGCTGCGCGATGGCGGCTGCGGCCCGGTGCATGTGGTGCTGGGGGCCTCGGCCGACCGCGTACGGAAGGAGGCCGACCTCTCCGGCTGCGTACTGGTCGACAACCCGGAGTGGGAAGAGGGCATGGGCTCGTCCCTGCGCGCGGGCCTGGAGTCCCTGACCTCGTTCCCCATGGCCGCGGACGCGGCGCTCGTCGTACTCGTGGACCAGCCGGGAATCGGCGGAGCGGCGGTCGCGCGGGTCCGTGCCGCGTACCGCTCCCCGGAGACGCTCGCCGCCGCCGCGTACGAGGGACAGCGCGGCCACCCCGTCCTGTTCGGCGCGCACCGCTGGCGGGACATCGCGGCGAGCGCGGTGGGCGACCGCGGAGCACGCGCCTACTTGAAGGCGCATGCGGAGGCGATCACGCTGGTCGAGTGCGGCGACATCGCCGAGCCGTACGACATCGACACGATGGAGGATCTGGCGCGCCTTGAGGAGTGAATGTCGCCAATGTCGACTCGGAGAATCTCGACATCAGCAAAACATTGAACTTCCACGATGAGGAAATTATTATCCATCGTGCCGTATCCGTGGAAAAGGAAGTGACACCTCATGCCCGCACCAGCGCCGTCCTCGCCGGCCGTTGTCGAAGCCGAGCCCCTGCCCCGGCAGGAAGAGGTCCTCACCGATGCGGCCCTGGCCTTTGTCGGCGAGCTGCACCGGCGCTTCACGCCGCGGCGTGACGAGCTCCTCGCCCGCCGCGCCGAGCGCCGCGCCGAGATCGCCCGCACCTCCAGCCTGGACTTCCTCCCGGAGACCGCCGCGATCCGCGCGGACGACTCCTGGCGGGTCGCCCCCGCGCCCGCGGCGCTCAATGACCGCCGCGTCGAAATCACCGGGCCGACCGACCGCAAGATGACCATCAACGCCCTGAACTCGGGCGCGAAGGTCTGGCTCGCCGACTTCGAGGACGCCTCGGCTCCCACCTGGGAGAATGTCGTCCTCGGCCAGCTCAATCTGCTTGACGCCTTTGAGCGCCGGATCGACTTCACCGATCCCGCCTCCGGCAAGTCGTACGCCCTGAAGCCGGCGGACGAGCTGGCGACCGTCGTCATGCGCCCGCGCGGCTGGCACCTGGCGGAGCGCCACCTGCGGCTCGACGGCACCCCGGTCCCCGGCGCGCTGGTCGACTTCGGCCTGTACTTCTTCCACAACGCCAAGCGCCTGCTGGAGCTCGGCAAGGGCCCGTACTTCTACCTCCCGAAGACGGAATCGCACCTGGAGGCCCGCCTCTGGAACGACGTCTTCGTCTTCGCGCAGGACTACGTGGGCATCCCGCAGGGCACCGTCCGCGCGACCGTCCTGATCGAGACGATCACCGCGGCGTACGAGATGGAGGAGATCCTCTACGAGCTCCGCGACCACGCGTCCGGCCTGAACGCCGGCCGCTGGGACTATCTCTTCTCGATCGTCAAGAACTTCCGTGACGGCGGCGCGAAGTTCGTACTGCCGGACCGCAACGCGGTGACGATGACCGCGCCCTTCATGCGCGCGTACACCGATCTGCTGGTCCGCACCTGCCACAAGCGCGGTGCGCACGCGATCGGCGGTATGGCGGCTTTCATCCCGTCGCGGCGGGATGCCGAGGTCAACAAGGTCGCCTTCGAGAAGGTCAAGGCGGACAAGGACCGCGAGGCGGGCGACGGTTTCGACGGCTCCTGGGTGGCCCACCCCGACCTGGTGCCGCTCGCGATGGCTTCGTTCGACGCGGTGCTCGGTACCGACCCGAACCAGAAGCACCGCCTCCGCGAGGACGTCTCAGTGGCGGCCGGCGACCTGATCGCCATCGACTCGCTCCACGCGAAGCCGACGTACGAAGGGCTGCGCAACGCCGTCCAGGTCGGCATCCGCTATATCGAGGCGTGGCTGCGCGGCGTGGGCGCGGTCGCGATCTTCAACCTGATGGAGGACGCGGCCACCGCGGAGATCTCCCGCTCGCAGATCTGGCAGTGGATCAACGCGGGCGTCGAATTCGAGCACGAAGGGACGCGGGTGCGGGCCACTCCGGAACTGGTCCGCGAGGTCGCGGCCGAGGAGCTGGCGGCGATCCGCGGTGAGCTGGGTGACGAGGCGTTCGCGGCGGGCACCTGGCAGCAGGCGCACGATCTGCTGCTGAAGGTGGCCCTCGACGAGAACTACGAGGACTTCCTGACGCTGCCCGCGTACGAGCAACTGCGCGGCTGATCCGGCCCCGTCTCGCTCCTAGCGCCGCGGCTTCTTCCTCTTGCTCTTCTTCCGGTTCTTTCTGAGCTGCGACAAGGGAGAGGCCGCCTCGGCCGCGCGCCGGGCAAGGGCCGCGACGCCGGGGTCGCCGTGGCGGGCGCTCAGGTGGTCCAGCACCCGGTGCGCGCGGT
Source organism: Streptomyces sp. NPDC052236 (assembly GCF_044548015.1). NCBI lineage: Bacteria > Bacillati > Actinomycetota > Actinomycetes > Kitasatosporales > Streptomycetaceae > Streptomyces > Streptomyces sp. NPDC052236. The sequence continues at coordinate 125,258 of NZ_JBIUBL010000017.1, forward strand.
ACGCGTCGGCCTCGGCGAGCGCGGCGATCAGGGCCCCGGCCCCGCCGGGCCAGGTGGCGGCGGCGGCGTCGAACGCGGTCACCACACCGGACTCGGGATACGGGGCTTCCTCGTCGAGGAATTCGGCCCGGCGGTCCTCGCGGTGGCATACGTCCAGGTCATCGAGGAGGAGAGTCGCCCGCGCCGGCAGGGGGACCAGGTCTGCGTCCGCCTGTTCGTGCTGTTCATCCTGTTCGCCGCGGGCGCACAGCGCCTCCAGGGCGTACGCGCCGAGCACGGGGTCCGTGAGCAGGCCGCGCAGGGACTCGACGGGGGCGGCGGCGGTGTCCAGACACCGGAAGAGGAGGCGGGCGGGAGCCAGATCCTCGATGGCGTTCCTCGCGGACGCCAGGGTGGCGAGCAGTTCGTCCCATGCGGCCTCCGTGCGGACGGCCAGCCAGTCCGCGAGGGTGCGGCTGGCGCTGTCCGGGGGCCAGACCCGGGCCGCTTCGATCAGGGTTGCGGCGTCCCAGCCCGTGACCGTCTCCCGGTCTGGCGCGGCGACCGCGCCCGCCCTCAGCGCGTACTGGATGGTGACCATGCCAAGGGGGGTCAGGCCAAAGGTGTCCCCGGTCCGGAAAACCGCGCCGGTGGTGGCCAGCCGGTCCACGACGGCCGCGAGTTCCCGCGCGGGAGCATCGAGCGCCGTCCGGTCCTCGTCGCTGAGAGCGGGCAGGCCGAGGAGGGCGGTCAGTTCTTGCGGGGTCGGCGTCGCGTACTCGGCCGGGACGCTGTCCGGGACGGGCACCGGCCTGTTCTCCACGCCCGGGGCGATCAGCCAGTCCCCGTACTCGGCGGCTTTGCGCGCCACGGACTCGGGGGCGCAGCCGCGTTCGTACAGGGCGTACAGCAGGTGGTCGGCGTCGTCCGCGTACTCCCCGGCCGTTTCGGGGTCGTCCGTCAGGCGTCCGACGACGGTGGCGAGGATGTCGGCGGCGAGTTCGACGAGGTCCTGCGGGGTGCCGCCCTCGGCCCAGATTTCCGCGGCAGGGCCGGGCGTCGGGCCTCCGTTGTCACCCTCCTGGAGCAGACCACAGGTGACGGCGAGTCGGCGTACGTCCTCGGTCGCCGCGCCGGGATCTTCGACCGCCGCCGTGAGGAGCGCGGGCAGCGGGGCGCGCTGGAGCAAGCCGCGCAGTTCCTCCGGGGCGGGCGGGGAGGGCGGTGGCGGCAGCGGGACGGTGGAGTCGCCGTAGTAGCTGAGGTGGTGGTCGAGCAGCGCGTCGGCGAGGACGAGATGCGGCGAGGACTCGGGGCCGGGGGCGAGATGCGCGTACGGCCCGGAGAGGGCGTCGGACAGCCCGGCCGCCGTCCAACGGTCCATCAGCGTGGCGGCTACGCGATCGAGCTCGGCGATCAGACCTTCGGTCGGATCGTCGTGCGTGTCCGCCGCGAGGTCCGTCGCCTCCTGCGCAAGACCGGGCAGCAAAGGCCCGGCGGGCGAGGGCTGCTCGACATCGGCGGCGAAGGCACGCAGCAGGGTCTCGGTGAAGGCGATCCGCGTCATGTCGGTTTGTTCCATGACGTTGGCCGGCAGCAGCTGGGCGGGCAGTGCGGGGCGGTCGGCGCGGGGCGTACGGTCGTACGCGGCGAGCCAGGCCAGTACGGCGTCACGGTCCTCGACGGGTGTCCCGTCGGCCCGCATCAGCGACGCGTACCAGCGCGGCCAGGTCAGACGGGACGGGGCGGCCATCTCCCGCCGGAACTCCGGCACGGCGGCCTCGATCGCGGCCAGCAGCCGGGCATGCCGCTTCGCGTTCAGTCTGCCCTTGGCCCGTACGAGGTCGGCGAGCGCGCTCAGGACGGCGGGGAAGAGGTCCAGCTCGGACTCCGTCGCGCAGACGAGAACCGGCACGTCGTGGATGAGGAGCTGCCGGACCAGGTCAGGGGTGGGTTCCGGCAGGCCGGTCCGGCGGTCACCGCCGCGGAGCGCGAGCAGGGTCAGTACCGCGTCCGCGACTCGGGTGGACGAAGGGCTGTCGAAGCCGGGGGCCTCCTGGCGGAAGAGGTCAAGTCCGGCGCTGGGAGTGAGGCTCGTGGTCACCTCACGAGCCTAAAGAACGGCACCCGGACTTGGCACTCAACCGGACCGGCCGTACCCGTTCCGGTGAAGGGTAATCGGTGATCACCGGTCACTGAGTTGCGGGCGTGCGCCCGTGCGTGTGTCACGCCTGCGCACATCGTGGAGGGCCTTTCATACCCCAATGCGCCCTGTGGGTTATTACGGAACATAGATAGCTTTTCAGCATTCCGTCTCGTATTTGCGCGAGATATTGAGAAAGGTTCCTACATGTCACTCAAAGGTCGCCACCTTGCCGCAGCCATGGCCGGTCCCCTGCTCCTCGCCGCCGGTCTGCTCTCCGCAGGTCCCGCGCAGGCGGCCACAGCGGGCGCGGATTCCGGCACGCGCGTCCTGAACTGTCTGGTCGACATGGACGCCCCGACCGGGGGCGGAGGACAGGTGTCCGCAAGGGTCGCCACCCGCGATTGCAGCGGCGGCGTGGGGTGGCGCGTCGAGTTGCAGAGCTCCCGCTGGTACGGCTGGTACACGGACGCCGAGCGGTCCTGGACGGGCAGCCAGTCCCATGTGCTCAGCGCGGGATGCGCCGGAGTCCACGACCACAGGCTCGTGGTCTGGGCGACCGCCGACGGCCAGACCAGCCCGGCGAAGCCGGGCCCCACGGCGACGATCAACTGCGGCTGAGTCGGCACTCCGACGATGCCCTGGGGGGCGGGGGACTCTCCCCCTGCCCCCGTCTCGCGCGTCCGCTCACTGGCTCTGGCTCCCTATCACCACCGTGCGCTGCGCGGAGAAGTCGCCCCACTTCCCGTCGGGGAGCTTGGCGCGGATCTTGATGCTGTAGCGGGTGCCGGGCTTGTCGGTGACGGTGAGCGTGTACGTCACCGTCCCGGCGGGAGGCTGCACGCCCCAGACGATCGTCGTGGCGGGCTTCCCGTTGAGGAACAGCTCATGGACCTTGACGGGCTCGCCCGTCTCCGGCGGAGTCCAGCTCAGATCGACGCTGCCCTTCCGTACGGTCGCCTTCAGATCCGTTGGCGCGGTGCTCGGCACGTCGTCGCCGGGCGCGGAAGCGGTGGTGAGGTCCACGGCGTCGCTGTCCGACGAGGAGTTCTCGGCGGCGTCGCGCGCCCGGACCGTGAAGGTGTACACGGTGCCGGGCCGCAGCCCGGTGACGCGGGCGGTGGCCTCGCTCCCGCGGACGCTGTGGATCCGGGAATCCTCCTGGTAGATGTCGTACGAGGTGACACCCAGGTCATCGGCGGCGCGCGCCCAGGACAGGGTGACCGCCCGGCTCCCGTCCACCTGGCCCCGCAGCGCGGTGGGAGGGGTGGGGGCCTTGGTGTCCTCCGGTGTGGGGGCCGGAGTGGTGACGGGCACGGCGGCGCTGGGCGCGGAGAGGTTCCCGGCGGCGTCACGGGCGCGGACGGTGAAGCTGTACGCGGTGGACGGGGCCAGCCGGTCGATGTCGACCATGCGCTTGGCGGCGGGCAGGGTCTTGACCTTGACGCCCTTCTGGAACACGTCGTAGCCGGTGACGGCCTTGTTGTCGGCGGCCTGCTCCCACATGACGTGCACGGAGGTGGCGCTGCCGACCTGGGCGGTCACTCCGGGGGGAGGCGCGGGGGGCTCGGTGTCCTTGTCGTCACCGGCGCAGGCGGTGAGAAGGATGACGGCGGTGGCGCAGGCGAACGCGGCGAATGTGGGGGGACGTTGCACGGTCGGACCTCCGCGGATGACGGGATTGGTCCAGACCTATATGACACGCACGGTGGCCCGACTTCAAGACCTCGCGGTGGCGAAGCCGAGGAAGGCGTTCCAGGCGTCGGGGGCGGAGGGTGAGCACCGGGCCGGTGGTGGCCTTGGAGGACATCGAGTCGATCGAGGAGACCGGGAGCGATGAGTTTTGGCCGGCGGTCCGGTCTGGTCTGTATGGACTCCCACACACAGACCCCATTCCCCGACCTCTACCCCGCCGCCCGCGCCGTGGCCCGGCTCCTCGGCTCCATCCAGGACGAGCAGCTGGCGGATCCCACGCCCTGCCCCCAGTACGCCGTACGGGAGCTGCTCGGCCATCTCGTCGGGCTCGCCACCGCCTTCCGGGATGCCGCGCGGAAGGAGTTCGGGCCGACGACCAATACCGACCCCGGGTCCGCGCTGCCCGTGCTCGATTCGGACTGGCGCGTCGTGCTTCCGCAGCGGCTGGACGAGCTGGCGGAGGCCTGGCGGCAGCCCGCGGCCTGGGAGGGCGACACCCAGGCCGGCGGGGTCGCACTCCCTGCCCCGGTCGCCGGGCAGGTCGCCCTCAACGAGGTCGTGATCCACGGCTGGGACCTGGCTCGTGCCACCGGGCAGGAGTACGACCCCGGGGAGGCGAGCCTTCGGGTGTCGTACGGGCTACTGGAGCCGTCCGGGGAAGAGGACCCGTTCCGGGACAAGATCTTCGGGCCCGTCGTGGAGGTGCCCGAGAGCGCGCCGCTGCTCGACCGGGTCATCGGGCTCAGCGGCCGTCGGCCCGACTGGCAGCCGGGCGACTGACCGGCGTCAGGCGGAGACGCCCTGTTCGCGGCGCTCGTGAGCGGGACCGGGTGACTGAGAGCGTGTCCGGTGCGTAGCCAACGGCCCACCCACCGGGCAGGCTCCCCGGTCCGGGTCACACATAGGTGAATTCCACGTCGTTGCTTCTCTCGCCCTCACTGACCGCGACGACGTGCACGGTCCCCGCACCCGCCGGAACCGTGACGTCGAGCTCCGTGTGTCCGTCCGGGTAGGTCTCCTCGTACCAGTCGTTCTCGCTGAGCTCGGTGTCTCCCCAGACCACCTTGGTAACGCTCTCCAGTTCACCGCGGAGGGTGACGTACTCCTGGCCCTGCCGGCCTTCGGGAGGCTCGATGCTGTCGATGTGCAGGCTCATCACTGCGCCCTTTCGACGGGGAATTTCCTGAACAAGGCGTCCTGGACCAGACGCCGTTCCACTCCGTCCCACTGTTCGACAGCCACCGGAGTACCGCAACTGCGGCCCGCACAGTGACTGAATTGCCGGAGGAACAGGGGTGTACGCCACCGTCGTCCTACTGGTAGGAAAGTTTCCTAACAAGTGCAGCCAACGAAAACTCCCCATGGAGGCACAGTGGCCACCCCCCGCTTACGCAGCCCGCACCACCCGCTCAAGTTTCTCTCCCGCATACTGCTCGGCCTGACACTGGTCGCACTACCGGCCAACGCCGTCGCGGCCACCGCCCCCGAGTCGGCCGAGGCCGCCGCGGCCATCGGGCTCGACGATCCGGCGAAGAAGGAAATCGCGATGAAGCTGGTCTCCAGCGCGGAGAACTCTTCGTTGGACTGGAAGGCGCAGTACAAGTACATCGAGGACATCGACGACGGCCGCGGCTACACCGCGGGCATCATCGGCTTCTGCTCCGGCACTGGCGACATGCTCGATCTGGTTGAGCTCTACACCGCCCGCAAACCCGGCAACGTACTGGCCTCGTACCTGCCCGCCCTGCGCAACGTGGACGGCAGCGACTCTCACCAGGGACTCGACCCCACCTACACGCGTGACTGGAAGAAGGCAGCCCAGGACGCTGAGTTCAAAAAGGCCCAGAACGACGAGCGCGACCGGGTCTACTTCAACCCCGCGGTCAAGCGTGGCAAGCAGGACGGGGTCGGTGTCCTCGGGCAGTTCATCTACTACGACGCCATCGTGATGCACGGCGACGGCGGCGACTCCACCAGCTTCAGCAGTATCCGCAAGAAGGCGCTGGCCAAGGCCAAGTCCCCGGCGCAGGGCGGCAACGAGAAGGCCTATCTGAACGCCTTCCTCGACGCCCGGGTGTGGGCGATGAAGCAGGAGGAGGCGCATGAGGACACCAGCCGGGTCGACACGGCCCAGCGGGTCTTCGTCCAGAAGAACAACTTCGGGCTGAACACGCCACTGGACTGGAAGGTGTACGGCGACAGCTTCCACATCGACTGAGCCGTCGACGGTCGGTCACCGAGGGGCGAGGGCCGTGACCATGTCGGCGGCAGCAAGCAGACGTACCCGCGCCGCGTCCTGGCCGAGCGGATACAGAGCGAACACCTCGCTCCCTTCGGGCAGTTCCAGGTCGCCCCTGAGCACATAGGCCAGCCGCGGTCCCGCCGACGGCCCGTCACCCTCGCCGCCCACGCCCTCGGGAGCGTCCGTGTCCGTCTCCGGCGAGCCGATCCGGGCGGCGAAGCCGCCCACGTCCTCGCCGTCCCGCCGCCGGTACACGCTTCGCGAACCGTCCGTGTGGCGCAGGACGACCGTGGCCGCCCGTGCCGCGGCCTGCCACACCGCGAGCTCGCCCAGGCCGACGCGCGAGCCCGAGGCGAACAGGTCCGTCAGCCGGTGGGCGAGCGTGGCGAGCGCGTCCGCGTGCCGCCACACAGCGTGGTGCGTACCGGTGACGCCCTTGACGACGTCGAACCAGCGCATGGTGCGCGCCCGTACGTCGATAAGAAGCGGCACACAGGCGCGGCTGCTCCCGGTGAGGTCGAAGCGCTGCTCGACCGAGCGCGGGTCGAACACCGGCCCCCGGTTCCCGGGTCCGTCCCGCAGCATGAGCCCGGCGAAGGCTTCCGCCAGGTCGCCGAAGGGAACGTTGTTGTACGAGTAGACGACCGCGACGACGTAGCGGACCCCGGCTGCGCCGAGCCGCTCCAGGTCGAGGTCCACGAACTCACTGGCACCGAGCGGAGGCGGCGCGTCCTGAAGGTCTCCGGAGTGGACCGCGGCCTGGCTCGCGAACCGCAAGCTGGTGTAGTCGCAGACCCCGACCTGGCGCCAGTCCGCGTCGAACATCGCGGCCGACAGGTCCAGGTCGGTCCTTCCCGAGGTGGGGCTCTCCATCCAGTGCAGGAACAGACGCAGCGTCCTGCCGTCCGGTACGGCGAGTTCGCTGCCGCGCGGGAGGGTCACCAGGGCTCGGGACGCGGTCCGTTCGGTGAACGGCGCGACGACGCCGTCCAGCGCGGCGTCGACGACCGCGACCTCCACGGGTGCCCCCGTCCCCGCCCTGCGCAGCAGCTCCGCCGTCAGCACGTCGGCCACCATCCGTACAAGGGCGGCGGGCAGCGCCGGCCTGTCGTCGTCTATGACATGGGTCTTCGCCATCGCGCCCTTCGGGAAGAACACCCGTGCCGCCCGCTGCCGGGTCCGGGTGCGGATGGCACCGAGCGCGGACAGCAGAACGGCCGGCGCCACCCGCGGAACCACGCGCTCCAGCGCGGAGACGACGGAGACGACGCTCGTGTCCTCGTCCCCCTCGTTCTCCTGGTTCTCCTCGCCGATGAGGCGCAGCAGGTGGTCGAGGCGGCGGACGAGTTCCCCCGGCCGCTGTTCGAGCAGCGTGAGCGCCCCCGCGAGGTCACGGGCCGCGAGGGCGGCCTCGACCTGGCCGCTCCAGCTGTACGCCGTAACGGCCGGGCCGGTGACGTCGATGTCGTCGGCAGTCTCCGCCGCCGCGCGCAGGGCCGCGGACAGGGCGTCGTCGCCGAGTCGGGTGCCGCGCAGCGCGGCGAAGGCGAGCGCCGCTCGCGGGAACCGGCCCGTGTGCTCGAAGGGGTGCAGAAGTTCCGCCGCGTGGATCCAGGCCCGCCGGTGCCGCCGCATGTCCTGGGCCGCCTGTGCCGGGTTCAGCGTGTCGAAAACAGACAGCAGGGCGCGGCGAAGGGGCCGGGGTACGGGGGCGAAGCGCGGGATCTCGACAAGTCCGGCGTCTCCGCCGGAGCGGACCACGAGCACGCGCAGCACATCGGTGGCGGTGTCGATGAGCCCGGTCGCTACGGGAAGGGTCGCCGGGACGGCCGCGGGGTCGGCCAGCAGCCAGGCGACGAGGCGGGCCTTCGTCTCCCGGCCGGGCACCGTGGCCGGCAGCCGGGCGAGGTCGTCGAGGTCGTCGCGGGTCCTGGCGGCGAGCAGGGTTTCCAGGTCGTCGGTGTCCTGGGGGCTGAGGGCGCCCGTGCGGGAGAGCAGGGTGTCCAGTTCGCCGGCAGCGTCGGCCTGACGGGCCGCGAAGTCGCCGCCGTACGACAGCAGACGCAGCCGCTCGGGCGGCGCGGCCCGGCGGAACATGCTGCGGCGCGGGCGCTTGGGGCTCAGGAACGGATCGGCGGGGTCGATGCGGCGCTCGCACACAGGGCACGCCGAGAAGTCGGCGCCGTCGAAGCACGAGCCGCACACCAGGTGGGCGCAGGGCGAGACAGGCACGACGGAGTCCACCGTGCCGCAGAGTACGCACGGCTGCTCCGGCCGCTGGAACAGCACAGTGAGCACACGGTCGGCGTAGTGCGCGGAGGTGTCGCGCGGGGTGCTGTCCGGGAAGTCGCGCAGCAGGGGCACGTGCGGTCGGTCGGCGCCGAGGGCCCGGTCGATGTCGTGGAGCAGTGCCCGGCCCACCGCGCCCATGGCGCGCGCGTCGAGCGCGGCAAACGCGGCGCGCAGCGGCGGGGCCAGCAGGTAGCCGCGGTTGATGAGGTCGGCCTCGATCAGTGCTGCTCCGCTGTCGCCGGCCGGGTCCGTGACGACTGCCGGTGTCGGCAGATACACGGTCCCACGGCGCGACAGGAGCACGGTGGCAAGGGATCGTGGGCCGGCGATGGTGGCAGGGCCGACGGCCTTGGTGCTGGACAAGCTGGTTCTCCCCCTCCCGGACGGCCGGGTGTCGCGCGGGGCGGGAAGTGAGCACGCTGATTCATCAGGAGAGTATGAGAAGGAAGCACACTCGGGAGCCGCCCCGCGCCCCGCGACCGTAACAGCTGCCGGGCAGGCTGATCACCCGGTTTTCCGGGCACGGCGCCCCGGAGATGCGCCGTGGAGACCCAGCAGGGCGGCCGGCCCCGCATCACACGATCGATGTCCCCGTCCCGCTCACCCGCACCCGCGGGTCACCCTCGCGCAGTTCCACGGTCAGCACCCCGGGGCGGCCCATGTCCTCGCCCTGGTGGAGGGTGAGGACCGCCGACTCAGGGACCAGGCCGAGTTCGCGGGCGTACGCGCCGAACGCGCCTGCCGCCGCGCCCGTCGCCGGGTCCTCCACCACGCCGCCCACCGGGAAGGGATCGCGCACATGAAAGACGCTCTCCGACTCCCGCCACACCAGTTGCACCGTGGTCAGATCGAGGCGGCGCATCAAAGCTTCGAGGCGTTCGAAGTCGTACGCCAGATCCGCCAGCCGCTCGCGGGTCGCGGCGGCGACCACCAGGTGCCGGGCGCCGGCGAAAGCGATACGAGGCGGTAGTGCGGGCTCCAGATCGGCGGTGGGCCAGTCCAGCGCGGCCAGCGCCTCGGCGAGGTCCGCGTCCGCGATCGCTTCGCTGTGCGGCTCGACCGTGGTGAGTGTGGCCCGCAGTGCCCCGTCCTCCCCGCTCACCGTGACCGGCACTGTCCCCGCGCGCGTGGCAAATACCAGGCCGCCGGTCCCGATGCGCTCGCCGAGGGCGATGGCCGTGGCGACCGTGGCATGGCCGCAGAACGGCACCTCCGCTCTGGGGCTGAAGTACCGGATGGTGAACGCCCGTCCGGGCTCCCCGCCAAGCCCCTCGGGCGGCGCGGACAGGAACGCGGACTCGCTGTACCCGAGGTCGGCGGCGATCTTGAGCATTTCGGCGTCGCCGAGTCCCGAGGCATCGAGGACGACACCGGCGGGGTTGCCGCCCTCCGGGTCATCGGAGAAGGCGGTGTAGCGCAGCACTGCGGGCTTCGTCGTCATGATCGGCGGAACCGTGGGCCGATGTGGTTTGTTCCCAACCCGCCGGAGAGATGGGGGCTGTGCGCTGATCACAACGCCCCAGTCGGTGCCAATGGCGCGATGAAGCGAATCGCCCGCTCGACGTGAGCCGAGGCGCCTCGACCGAGCGGGAGTCGGCGGCGCATCGGCCGAGCAGACGCCCCACGACCGCCCCACGACCGCGCCTCGTGCGTTCGGCCGCCGACGGCGCGCAGGACCTGGTAGTTCGCCGGCCCCGCCCGTCGCAGGCTGTCGCGGATGTGAATCCCCGGTCCGCCTCCTGCCGGGCATCACAGTCGACTACGGTGTTACCCGCCCATACATTGCCTGATCAGCCCGAACAAGGACCCGCGTGCAGACGACCCCGCTCAGCCCCGAGGATCCCGCCGAACTCGGCGGCTTCGAGCTGCTCGGCAGGATCGGGCAGGGCGGCATGGGCCAGGTCTATCTCGGTGAGTCGCAGGGCGGTGAGCCCGCGGCCGTCAAGGTGATCAAGGCGTCGGTGGTGGACTCCGAGGCGCGGCTGCGCTTCGCGCAGGAGATCGAGGTCCTCAAGACGATCTGGGGCCCGCGTATCGCCGCCTTCCTGGACGCCGACCCGGAGGCGGAGCGCCCCTGGCTCGCCACGGAGTACGTCGACGGCCCGGATCTGCGCAAGCACATCACCACGCACGGGCCGCTCCCCTCCGTACTCGTGGCCTCTCTCGGAGCGACCCTGGCCGAAGCGCTGGCCGGCGTGCACAAGCAGGGTCTCGTACACCGCGACCTCAAGCCCGCGAACGTTCTCCTCGGCCCGAACGGCCCGAAGGTCATCGACTTCGGCCTGGCGGTCTTCATGGAGTCGAACGTCACGCTCACCGCGCCGAACACGGTGATGGGCACCCCCGCGTGCATGGCCCCGGAGCAGGCAGGCGGCGTCAAGCCGCTCACCGCTCCCGTGGATGTGTACGCCCTGGGGTCCGTCCTGCTCTACGCGGCGACCGGCCACTACCCGTACCAGGCCGACAACATCCAGGTGCTGTTCCACATGATCACCGACCAGTCCAGGGAACCTGACCTGACGGATGCGCCGGACGTGCTCGTGCCGCTGCTGACCGTGATGCTGTCGTACGCCCCCGGTGACCGTCCCGGCCTGCCCGACGTGGTCAAGCAGTGCCGGGCCGTCATCGAGGCCCAGGGCCTGAAGGTCGCGCAGGCGCGCCGTCGGCTGACGTCCTTCACCGCGTCCTCAGGACCGTCCGCCCCGCCGTCGGCCTCCGATACCGCGATCCTCGCCGAGCAGACGACGCACCCCCTGCCGCGGGTGAGCACCGTGCCGGCCCCGACGCTCCCCCTCCCGCAGCCCGTCGACGCGTACACGCCCACCGTCAAGGCCGAGCCGGCCCCTGCCTATGCCGATGCCTATGCGGGCAGCGGTACGGGCGATGCTCCACCGCCACGCGAGGAAACGCATCGCAAAGGGACGCCGCGCGAGCAGACGCCCCGGGACCGGCCCAAACGCCCCGCCGCCCCCGCGCCCCTGATCCACTCGGTCCAGGCCCGCAAGGTCGCCCAGCAGCTCCGCGAGACCTACGCGCAGCGCGCCGCGTTCTGACGCGCCCGCCCTTCACGAACTGGCCACCACCGCCGCCCGCGACCGGCCCCGCACCACCCCAGCCCAGCCCCGCAAGAACCACCAGCCCAGGAGGCAGCGCCCGTGACCGTCGAGCAGGAGCGCGTGGACCGGACCGGCGGCGCTGCCGCCGAGGACGCCCAGTACCCACCAGGCGCGCAGATCGTCGTACGCGACGAGGAGTGGCTCGTACGGAACGTGACGCGCACCGCCCACGACGGCGACCGGATCGAGGCGGTCGGCGTCTCGGAGTTCGTCCGCGACCAGGAAGCGGTCTTCTTCACCGCTCTGGACGATGTCGAGCTGATGGACCCGTCCCGCACCAAGCTCATCGACGACACGTCGGCCAACTTCCGCCGCAGCCGCCTCTTCCTGGAGGCCGTACTGCGCAAGACCCCGCTCCCCCAGTCCGAGCGCGGTCTCGCCCTCGCCGACAGCTTCCTGCTCGATCCGCTCCCCTACCAGCACCGCCCGGCGCAGCTCGCGCTCTCCGGCCGCAACCTGCGCCCGCGCCTGCTGATCGCCGATGTCGTCGGTCTCGGCAAGACGCTGGAGATCGGCCTCACCCTCGCCGAGCTGATCCGCCGCGGCCGGGGCGAGCGCATCCTCGTCGTCACCCCACAGCATGTCCTGGAGCAGTTCCAGCACGAGCTGTGGACGCGGTTCGCGATCCCCCTGATCCGGCTCGACTCGGCGGGCATCGAGAAGGTGCAGCGCGAGATCCCGGCGGGCCGCAACCCGTTCACGTACTTCAAGAGGGTCATCGTCTCCATCGACACCCTGAAGAACACCGACCAGTACAAGCATCATCTGGAGCAGATCCGCTGGGACGCGGTCGTCATCGACGAGTCCCACAATCTGATCAACCGCGGTTCGCTGCGCAACCAGCTCGCCCAGCTCCTCGCCCCGCGCACCGACGCCCTGATCCTGGCCTCCGCGACCCCGCACAACGGCAACGCCCGCTCCTTCGCCGAGTTGATCGCCCTGCTCGACCCGGCCGCGATCCGGGACCCCGAGCGGTACGACGCCGAGGACATCAAGCACCTGTTCATCCGGCGGACGAAGGTCAGCCCCGAGGTCCGCGACCAGATGAAGGGCCAGTGGGCGGACCGCGGCCCCTCCGAGTCGGTGCGCTGTTCGGCAACCCCCGCCGAGGAGAAGGTGTTCGAGGAGCTGGCGCAGGTGTGGCTGCCGGCCGAGGGCAAGTCGGTCAGTGATGTGCCCCTCTTCCCGTACACGCTGCTCAAGTCCTTCCTCTCCTCGCACACCGCCTTCCGGTCCACGGTCGGGGCACGGATCAAGACCTTGCTGGGGAAGGAGTTCGCCGACCCCGATTCACCCGAGCTTCTGGCCCTGCGGCGGCTCGCGGAGCTGACGGACGGGATGTCGGAGTCCGACTCGGCGAAGTTCACCGCGCTCGTCGAGCAATTGCGGGCGATCGGTGTCGGCCCGAGGTCCGACACCCGGGTGGTGGTCTTCTCCGAGCGGGTGCAGACGCTGGAGTGGCTGCGCGCGACCGTGCCGGTGGCGCTCGGTTTCAGGGGCAAGTCACTCGACGAGGCCGCCCGTGTCATGCACGGCGGACTGTCCGACGAGCAGCAGATGCAGTGCGTGGAGGATTTCGGTCTCGCCGACACCCCCGTACGCATGCTGTTCACGGGCGATGTGGCCTCCGAGGGAGTCAACCTGCACCGCCAGTGCCACCAGCTGATCCACTACGACGTGCCGTGGTCGCTGATCCGCATCGAGCAGCGCAACGGCCGTATCGACCGCTACGGCCAGGCCCACCGGCCCGAGTTCCGCGCGCTGATCCTCACCAGCGCGGTGACGGACGCCAAGGACGACCGCACAGTGGCGGAACGTCTGATGGAGCGGGAGGACGAGGCGCACCGGAGCCTGGGCACAGCGGAGGCGGTGAGCGGGCTGTACCGGGCGGAGGCCGAGGAGAAGTCCCTCATCCAGGATCTCCTGCGGGGCCGCACGGTCGACGAGTCGCTCCAGCACACAGCGGCCGAGGCTGCGGACGCGGACGACGACTTCCTCGCCGGCTTCTTCGGCTCGGTCGGCTCCGTCGGCGAGGACGTACCGGCCGAGGACCCGGACGCGGTCCCGCCGCCCGCGAACGTACCGCGCCTGTTCCAGGGCACCCGCGAGTTCATCGACGAGGCGCTGGCGGAGGTGTTCCCGGACGCGCAGCGGCAGCTGGAGATGGACCGGGACACCGAGACGGGCCTGATCTCCTTCCGGCCGCCGTCGGACCTGATCCACCGCATGAAGTCCCTGCCGCCCGACTACCGGCGTGAACAGCGCCTGCACGAGCGGCTGTTGGTGACCCTCAACCGTAAGCTCGCCGACCTGTCCCTGGTACGGGCCCGGGAGTCGGCCACCTCCAGCTGGCCGGAGATCTCGCTGCTGACCGACCTGCATCCGGTGGTGGAGTGGCTGACCGACAAGGTGCTGGTGAGCCTGGGCCGGCAGGAGGCCCCCGTCATCACCGCCGATGTCGAGGCGCCCACGTATCTGATCCAGGGCATTTACTCCAACGCGCTCGGCCGCCCCACGGTCATCAAGTGGATGACCGTCACGGGCGGCGACGTCACGGACGACATGGTCGCCACACTGCGCCGCACCGGGGTCGGCCCCACCATGGCAAACCCTCTGCACCGCCATGACCTTCAGGCGCTTCGTGCGGGCATCCCCGCCGCGCTCACCGCCGCGGAGACCTTCCTCGAACGGCGCAGCAGCGACTGGGACAAGGCCCTGCGCGAGCCGATCAGGCAGTACAAGGAACGGCTCGGCGACTGGGAGCAGCCCACCCTCACCGGAGGCACCACCAGGACCGACCTGGCGCGGCTGGCCGACTCGCTGCTGACCACCGGCCGCCCGATGCTGCGTGTGCTCGCCGTCCTCGACTCCCCCGGCCCCGCCGCCCTTTCCTCGTCTTCCGCCCGCGACTGAACCAGGAGGTTCCCGCACCATGACGTACGACTCCCTGGTCAACCGCGGCGACTACTTCTCCGCGCACTACCTGGCCGAGGTCTTCCCCAAGGACCTCAAGTCGGGCCTGCTCACGACGTGGAAGGTCCGCGAGGAGGAGGCGAAGGCGGCGACCGCCGACACGGCCTCTGCCTCAGCCGAGGACTCCGAGCCTGCCGCGGACGCCCTGCCCGTCACTCCGCGCATGGGCCTGCGTGCCCTGCGCCGCCCGTACTTCAGGTCCCGCGCCTTCTTCGCCGAGGCCGCCGCGACCGGCGAAGAGGCGACGACGTACGGCACACCCGAGTGGCAGGGGCGGGCCGCCGAGCTCAACGGCTCCGTACTGCGCGCGCTCGGTTACGACGCCAAGCCGCAGACGCTGACCGTCCGCCGCGCGGACAACCCGTACGACATCGAGGTCGCGCACGCCGAGGCGGGCCTGGTCGCCCTCGACTGCGGCTGGGCGGCCGAGCCGGACGCCGCCCTGGACCCGGACGGCTCGGGCCGTCTGCTCAACCCGGTACAGCTCGACGCGGCGAACACGCTGCGGACCGGGTCCAAGCTCGCCTCGTTCCTCTTCGCCTGCGAGGACGCCCCCCGGTATGTGCTGCTGCTCGCGGGCGGCGTGATCGTGCTGGCCGACCGGGCCGTCTGGGGCGAGGGCCGCTACCTCGCGGCTTCCCTGGACACCGCGCTCGACCGCAACAACACCAAGGACGGCCAGGAACTCGACACTCTGGCCGCCCTGTTCGGTGCCGACTCGCTGCGCACTCCGGAGGAGGGCGGCGAGAACCCCCTCGCGGGTCTGGTCGGCAAGTCGACCAAGCACGCGGTGGGCGTCTCCTCCGACCTGCGCGACGGGCTGCGCCTGTCGGTGGAGCTGATCGCGAACGAGGTCCTGGACCGTATCCGCGCCCATGAGGGCGTACGGCTGGCGGACCTCAAGGAACTCCCGGAACTTGCCCAGCAGTTGACGCGCGAGTCGCTGCGCTACCTGTACCGGATCCTGTTCCTGCTGTACGCGGAGGCCCGCCCCGAGCTGGGCATCCTGCCGTCCGACTACCCCGAGTACCACCAGGGCTACGGCCTCGGGCGCCTGGGTGAACTGGTCGCCGAACGCGACCTGGTGGGCGAGAAAGCCCGCGAGGGCTACTACCTGTACGAGTCGCTGGACCTGCTGTTCCGCAAGGTGCAGGAGGGCTACCGCCCCCGGCGTACGCACGGCGCGGACGCGCAGAAGCCGGCGGCCGAGGCTTCCGGGACCGCTATCTCCGAGGACATCGGCCTGCGTTTCGAGCCGCTGCACTCCAAGCTCTTCGAGTCCGCGTCGATCCGCCTCATCGGCGCGCAGGCCGTACCGGACCCCCGGCACGACGAGGACGCGGAGGGCGGCCCGCAGTACCTGGACACGCGTCTGCGCAACGCCACCCTGTACAAGGTGCTGCGGCTGCTGATGCTCACCAAGGGCAAGAAGGGCGAGCGGGGCGGCTTCATCTCGTACGCGCAGCTCGGCATCAACCAGTTGGGCGCGGTGTACGAGGGCCTGATGTCGTACTCGGGCTTCGTGGCGGGCGAGGAGCTGTACGAGGTCGCGAAGGGCGGCGACCCGAAGGACGGCTCGTGGCTGGTGCCCGCGTCGAAGGCCGACGAGTACGCGGACGGTGTCTTCGTACGCCGCCGTGACGAGGACACCGGCGAGGAGCTACGGGTCCGGTACCGGCCGGGCGCGTTCGTGTACCGGCTGTCGGGGCGCGACCGTCAGACGTCGGCGTCGTACTACACGCCTGAGTCGCTGACGAAGGTGACGGTGCAGCTGGCGTTGCAGCACCGCCTGGACCAGGACGGGACGACCACCGAGGCGCGGGAACTGCTGGACTGGAAGATCTGCGAACCGGCGCTCGGGTCGGGCGCGTTCCTCAACGAGGCGATCAACCAGGTCGCGGCGGAGTACCTGCGGCGACGGCAGGAGGAGACCGGGCAGGCGATCGACACGGAGAAGTACACGGTCGAATTCCAAAAGGTCAAGGCGTACATCGCGCTGCACAACTCGTACGGCGTCGACCTCAACTCGACGGCGGTGGAGCTGGCGGAGGTCTCGCTCTGGCTCAACACCATGCACCCGGGCATGGAGGCCCCGTGGTTCGGGTTGCACCTGCGGCGGGGCAACTCGCTGATCGGCGGGCGCAGGGAGATCTACGCGGCTGAGCGCTTGAAGAAGGGCGGCTGGCTCGGGACGACCCCGGAACGCTTCCCCCTGACGGAGGCGGCGAGCGGCCTGCCCGAGGGAGCGGTGCACCACTTCCTGCTGCCGGCGAAGGAGTGGGGCGCGGTCGCCGGGGAGAAGGAGGCAAGGGCGCTCGCCCCGGAGGACGCGAAGAAGCTGGGCGGGTGGCGGAAGGCGATCACCAAGTCGCCGAGCGCCAAGCAGACGGCGCGACTTCAGGGCTTGGCGCGGCGGGCGGAGTACCTGTGGGGGCTGGTCTGTCGACGCCTGGAGATCTCGGAGCGGGACATCTCGCGGCGGATCGAGGTGTGGGGCGCGGATGGCGACTGGCTGCGGCAGCCGGTGGAGGCGGTGCAGCGCGAGGACGTGCTGGCTGACCTGGAGGCGGTGGATACACCGTACTGGCGGCTGAAGACACTGATGGACGCGTGGTGCGCGCTGTGGTTCTGGCCGGTGCAGAGCGCGGGGCTGCTGGACGGGAGTGATGCGCGGTACGCGCGGGGGGTGGCGCCGTCGGAGACTGCGGGGGCATTCGCGGTGGAAGCAGAGGGCAACGACGGTGTGCTCATGTCGTGGGAGGTTGACGCGCTTCCGGGGTTCGAGGCGGACGCACAGCAGTTGGAGCTGACGCGGGAGGACGTGGACAAGCGCCGGGCGCGGGGCGGCAGCCGAAAGGAGGCCGTGCGGGAGCAGCGCCGGGCGGTCATCCCGCTGGCGGGCCTTGACGACTGGCTGGACTTCGCGGAGTCGCTGCTGGGCACGCAGGAGGTCCCGGCGGACTCGCTGGTGTCGGAGTTCGAGTCGCTGACGGAACTGACCCCGTATGAGGACGACTTGCCGGACCTCATGGGCATGGACCGGGCGCATCACTTGGAGGAGCGGTACCCGTGGGCGGGGGTCGCGCGGGATGTGGCGGTCCAGCAGGGGTTCTTCCACTGGGAGTTGGAGTTCGCCCAGGTGTTTGGGCGGGGTGGGTATGACTTGCAGGTGGGGAATCCGCCGTGGGTGAGGCCCACCTGGCGGGAGGACTTGGTGCTGGCTGAACTGGAGCCATGGTTCGCCCTCACAGAGAAACCTAGTGTGACCGAGTGGAGGCTCCGCAAGCAAAGAGTACTCAATCAGTCGAGAAATGCACTGGACTACTGCCTTGACGCACTGGCGGCCAATTTCGGTTCCGTTACATTCTTTGGTGCACCTTCAACCTACCCGCTGATTACAGGGACTCAGCCGAATCTTTATCGGGCATTCATGTGCCAAACTTGGAGTCACCTGCGCAGTGTCGGATCGATTGGACTGGTGCATCCCGTAACACACTTTACCGGGGCACAGGAAGGACGCTTTCGAGCCGAGGCATATAAGCACCTGAGATTCCATGCACATTTCATGAACTCGCTATTCCTGTTCGACATTCGAGATCGAAATGAGTTCTCAATCAACATCTACGCCGCCAAGGGGAGCATCACCTTTACCCATATGAGTTGGCTATTCACCCCAGAAACCGTGCTCGACTCAATCAAACATTCCGGAGAAGGGAAAGCCCCCGGCACTAAATTCAACAGGCGGTGGGACACTAGACCACACAGTTCCCGCCTCGTCACAGTGGACGCGAACAGGTTGACCGAGTGGAGTCGACTCGCCGGAGATAGCGAAACCCCTACCTCACAAACAGCACTTCTTTACCCGGTGACCACGGAGGAGCAGGACGCCATTACCGCCCTATCGGCCGCAGCGCCACGACTGAATTTCTATCGTCCACACATCAGCTCGGGCTACCACGAGAAGATGGGAAAGGAAGACGGCTTCATTCGGTGGGAATCCCAATTGCCCGACTCGATTGCCGACGTGGTACTACAGGGTCCGCATTTCGGAGTCGCTACACCATTCAACAAGCAGCCAAATATTCCGTGCCGAAACAAGAACGACTGGTCGACTTGGGATCACTCTAATACCCCTGCAGCAATCGTTCCAGTCACCAACTACATCCGCGCCTGTGATTCCGCAAAGTACATCAAATATCAGGATATGTGGGGCGAACATCCATACACCCAGCACTATAGGCTGGCTTGGCGGCGCATGATTCCCTCTTCTAATGAGCGCAGCCTCTTCGCCGCAGTCATCCCCCCTGGCCCCGCTCACGTCCACACTGTGCAGTCCATGGCTTTGGAAAATAATCAGCTAACTGTGCTTAATGCCGGGTTTTGGGCTGCCCTTCCGTTGGACTACCTTCTTCGCATCACCGGTCGCTCCGACTTGCAAGTAGCCGAGGCCAGGAAGATGCCTGCTGCCGTCCCCGGCCACCCACTGGCCCATCCTCTTCTGGTGCGAACCCTCCGCCTCAACAGCCTGACGAATGCCTACGCTCCCCTCTGGCAGGAGCTATTCCACCGCACCTGGCCGGGTTACGAAGTGTGGGCCAACGCCTGGCCCAACTTGGCCGCCCTCGCAACACATCTCACCCCAACCTGGAAGTACAGCACCCCTCTCCGAACTGAGTACGAGCGTCGCGCCGCCCTCGTTGAGCTCGACGCACTCGTGTCTGTATGGCTCGGAATCACCGCCGACCAGCTTGTGGCGATCTACAAATCCCGCTACCCCGTCCTCTCTGACTACGAGGCGGAAATGTACTTCGACGCGAACGGCCGCAAGATCGCCCGCAACCACAACACCTACGGCCACGGTCAGAACAAGGTGTCCTACCCTGCGCTCCTCGACCACTTGGCCAACCCCGCCGCCACTCCACCCCCCGAGGGCTACACCGTCCCCTTCTACAAGGCCGACCGCGAGAGCGAGATGCGTGCCGCGCACGCGCACTTCCAAGCTCGCCTCGATGCCGAGGTCGCCGCTGGGCGCTGGTCCCCACCCGACCCAGCACCGGTCATCAGTGTCCCGACCGAGGGCTGACGTACGAACAACCGTGGGGCGGCTCCCGATACTCGTCGGGAGCCGCCCCACATCAAGCCACACGCACCCGCTACGCGGTACGACGCTCCACCACGTAGCCCACGAACGCACCCCAAGCACCAGGCGTCATCGTGAGCATGGGACCGCTCGTGTTCTTCGAGTCCCGGACATGCAAGGCGTCGGGGCAGGACGCAACCTCGACGCAGTCGCCACCGTTGCCAGCGCTGTAGCCACTCTTGTGCCAGGTGACGGCCACCTCAACGCACTGACCGCCGTCCCCGGCACTGTAACTGCTCTTGAACCAGGCCAGATTCTGCGTGCTCTGACCGGCCACCTGCCCGTTCATCTGTCTCCCAACAACCTCTCGATCAAAGCAAGCGACTCCGACGGAGTGAGAGCCTGCGCACGGATGGTGCCATAAGCAGTCTCAAGTTCCCGTACCTTGCCGCGCTCTGTGTGGACCCGGCTGTCGCCCTGAACTTCTGTGTAGGCGATCCTCCGCCCTTCTGCGGTCTCCATCAAGGTGAACGGTCCGGCCAGTCCCGCGTGTTCCTCGCGAGCCGAGGGCATGACTTGGATCTCTACGTTCCGCCTCTGCCCAATCAGTAGAATCTGCTCCAACTGGCCCCGCCAGACGGCCATCCCACCGGTGGGCCGATGTAGTACCGCTTCCTCGATCACAAAGCTCATGTGTGTGACTGGCCGCCGAGAGAAGATCGACTGCCGGGCAAGACGAGCCGCCACCCGTTGCTCGATGACTTCCTCGTCCAGTAAGGGCCGCCACATCGCGAATACCGCCTGTGCATGCTCCTTCGTCTGCAACAGGCCGTTGACCACGTGACTGTCGTACACATGAAGCGCGACCGCCTGACTCTCCAACCTCGCCGCATCGCGGAAGAATGCCGGGAACTGCGCCCGCGCCACTTCCTCCTTCATCTCCAGCAACACGCCCCGCGCGCCCAAGATCTCGTCCGCCTGCTCGATGAACCTCGGCGGCGGGATCCGTCGCCCCTGCTCGTACGACGCGATCGTCGACGCCGAGTACCCCGTCCTTGACCCGAGCTCCGCGCGCTCCAGGCCCGCCCACTCCCGGAACCGTTTCAACTGCCGCCCGAACACATGCAGGATGCCCGACCCGGCCTGGCGATCCGGCTGCCGGTCAACTTCCGCGTCCACATCCCGGTCCGCTTCACGTTCCCGCTCGTCCATCATGTTCCGCCACCTCCCAGAACCCCGACTAACGCCAACGCCCCCACCACCCCGTCGGGCACGCCCCGCGCCGCGTACAACCACCCCGCCCGCACGTACACAGCGTCCGCCTCCCGTCACACCCCGTCCCCGATCAACGGTACGCACGCCACAACCCAGTTCGGCCGCAGATCCCCACGAATCCCCCATCTGGGCGAGCCCGCCCCGCCCATCCGCTGCCGTCGGGTCGACGTCGAAGGCGACGCCACCGCCGCATGGGTCGTTGGCCTCTTCTCGTGTACGCCAATTCCAGTCCGATGGGAATCGGCGTACACGAAGCCACTGAAAGCACAGCGGACGAACTCCCGCAGCCCGACCCCAGTCACTCCGGGCGCGCTGCGCCCTCGCCACCGCCACCGCGCCCACCCCAGTTCGTCGATGAGCGTGAGGCGTCCCTCGGACCGGCGACGGGTCACACGTGCGTGGCTCGTTTCCCCGCACGGTGTTGAGTTCGCCTCCCCTGCCTCCGATGATGTTCGTGGACACCGGTGCCGGACGTTCACCGGCCGAAGCCGGTGCCGGATCTTCGGCGGTGGGAGCGGAGGCTGGGAGTGCTGGCGGCAATCGACCAGGCCGAGGTTGGTGCCTCATGAGGCACCGCATGCAGCTGGCTCTCCAGATCATGCTGGTACTTGTCGCGAGCCTGCTCGGCATCGTGACCAACTACGCCACCAATGCGGACGACGCGCCCTGGCTGTTACAGGCCATTCAACAGGCGTCCGTACCCGCCATCGGGCTGCTGGTCGTTGCCATGGTGGTGGGGCAGGTCGTGGTGTACCGGCTGGAGAACCCGGCTCCGCCGCCGGTCGAATGGCCGCGTGACCGCGTCCCCTATCCCGGTCTGGACGCGTTCGTCGAAGACGAGGCGGCCGTCTTCTTCGGCCGGGAGGCCCAGGCCGAAGAACTGACGCGCAGGCTGCACGCATCGGCGGAGCGGTCGGGCGACCGGTTCCTGGTACTCGTCGGTGCATCCGGCAGCGGAAAGTCCTCGCTGGTCAGAGCCGGTGTAATGCCTCGGCTGCGAGGGCGCCGGTGGACGGTCCTGCCCGCTGTCTCTCCCGGGCCGAACCCTCTCGGGGCCCTGGCTTCGGCCATCGCGGTCGCCGGTGGAGGGCAGGAACAGGTGAGCGCTGTCCTGCGGCGTCTACGCCAGGGGCCGGGTTCGCTGGGTGCGGAGTTGTCGCGGCTGCGCGGCGGCCGGTTCCGACGCACGCTCCTGGTGATCGACCAGTTCGAAGAGGTCGTCACTCTCGCCGGCGGACGGGAGCGCGCACAGTTCCTCGATGCGCTCCGCTCCTGCGTGGAGCAGGACTCCGGAATCCGGGTGCTGGCCACACTCCGGGTGGACTTCCTGGGGCAGCTTCTCGGCACCGGCCACGCCGACCTCGTCCAACGTCCCATCGCCATCGGCGCGTTGGGCAGAAGCCAGCTGGTCCAGGTGGTGGAGCGTCCCGGAGCCCTGGTGGGTCTCTCCTTCGCGCCCGGAGTGACCGACTCCATCGTGGACGACGTGGGCACGGACGACGCCCTGCCGCTGCTCGCCTACCTCCTGCAAGAACTCTACTTCGCTTCCGGCCCCGGTGAGACGGTCACCAATGAGCTGTACCGGAACCTTGGCGGTGCGGCAGGCGCCCTCGCGCGGCAGGCAGATCACACCGTGGCCGAGCTCGGCACCGGCGACGGAATCGACTTCGTGCTCCGGGTCCTGCTCAGGTTCGTCACGGTCCAAGGACAGGAAGTCGCCCGCAGGCGCGTTCCGTTGTCCGAACTGACGGACCGGGAGCGCCGTGTCGTGGACGCCTTCGTGGACGCACGGCTGCTGATGTCCGACGTACGCGGCGACTCTCCTTCTGGCCAAGAGCCCTACGCTCAGGTGACGCACGAGGCGCTGTTCCGCCAGTGGGCTCCGCTGAGGCAGGAGGTCGAAGCACGCGTCGAGCAGCTGCGCGAACGCGCCGAGCTCGAACGGTGGGCCGAGGACTGGGAGCACTCCGGCCGCAGCGACGACTACCTTCTCACCGGAGAACGACTCGCTCTGGCACAGCGCTGGCTCGCCGCACTGGAGGAGGCCGGACAGGCCTCGGAACCAGCACGCTCACTCGTCCACTCCTCGGAGCGACGAGATCTGGCCTTCCTACGCCGCGTCTCGGACAGCATCGGCCGTCATGTACTCGGCAGCGCGGAGAGCCGGCCCGAGCGGGCCATCCTCCTCTCCCTGGCTGCCCTCGGGGAATGCACGCCCACGCCGGCCGCACTCCGCGGTCTCATGACGGCGCTGGCGTCGAGCCACCTTCGTACCCGACTCGACGGACACACGGACACCGTCCGCCACATCGCCTGGTCCCCGGACGGCCGCCGGTTGGCCACGGCGTCGAGAGACGGCACCGCACGCGTCTTCGACGCCCGCTCCGGGCGGTCGGTGCTCATCCTCCCGTCGGACGGCACGATGGTCGAGTCGGTCGCCTGGTCACCCGACTCCTGCCGTCTCGCCACCACGGGCCGGGACCGCGTGGTGCGGATCTGGAACGCCGCCTCCGGCGTTCCGGTCCGGCTGCTGACCGGCGCCACCGACATCGGCAGGCAGGTGGCCTGGTCACCCGACGGAAGACTGGTGGCTGCCACATCGAGGGACCGTGGCGTAAGGGTCTGGGAGGCCGAAACCGGCGATCTCGTCGCTGAGTTGCGTGGGCATCGCGACGATGTCTGGGGCGTCGCCTGGTCACCGGACGGCACGCCTCTCGCCTCCGCCTCCCACGACCAGACGGCAATCGTGTGGGACATGGCGACTCGCGCGGCCGTGACGACGCTGACCGGTCACTCGGACTTCGTCGAGGGCATCGCGTGGTCCCCGGACGGTCGCGGCATCGCCACGGGCTCCGGCGACCACACCGTGCGCATCTGGGACGCGCAGAGCGGCGACCTGCGGTTGCTGCTGCGCGGACACTCCGACTACATATGGAACGTGGCCTGGTCCCCGGACGGCCGTATGCTCGCCTCCGCCTCGTCCGACCGGACCGTACGCATCGTCAGCACCAAGGACGCCAAGGTCCTGGCCGTACTGCGTGGCCACACCGACACGGTTTGGGGGGTGACCTGGTCACCCTCGGGCGCGCAGCTCGCCACCAGTTCGACCGACGGCACCGGGATGGTCTGGGACCTCCGGCCGCGAGGTGCCGAGCACGTACGGGCCGACGGGCACCGCGGTCCTGTGAACCAGGTGGCGTGGTCCTGTGACGACAGCCGCTTCGCCACCGCCTCCGACGACGGCACCGTCCGCGTCTGGGACGCGGCAACCGGGGCTCCAACCGGACGGACGGTCCGGCTCGGCGACCGGGTGTGGAGCGTGTCGTGGTCGCCGCAGGGTGATCGGCTCGCGCTGAGCACCAACGACGGGGTGTTCCGTGTCGTGGACGAGGCAGGGAGCACTCTGTTCGAGCATCATGGCGAGGTCATCGAGGCTTGTGCCTGGTCACCGGAGGGCAACCGGATCGCCACCGGCGGGCACGACGGCACTGTGGGCGTCTGGTCGGTGCACGCCGGGACCGAACTCATCACCCTGGCTGAACATCAGGACTGGGTGGGCCGGATCGCATGGTCACCCAGCGGCCGGCTGCTCGCCAGCTCCTCCGACGACCGCACCTGCCGCGTGTGGGACGTCACCGAGAGCCGACAGCTCACCGTCCTGCGCGGCCACGACAATTACGTGGACGATGTCGCCTGGTCCCCGGACGAGCAGCGTATTGCCACCGCCTCCGGCGACTGGACCGCCGCGGTGTGGGACGCGACCACAGGACGCCGTGTCGACACGCTGAAGGGCCACGAAGGACGTGTCCGCGCCATCGCCTGGTCTCCCGACGGACGGTTCATCGCCACCGGTTCCGACGACCACACCGTCCGCGTCTGGTCCTCCGCCACCTTCGAGGAGATCGGCGTCGTCGGCGTCCACCAGGACAAGGTGACGGCGGTCGCCTGGTCACGGGACAGCACGCGGCTGCTCACCGCCTCCTTCGACGGAACAGCCCGCGTATGGTCCGCAGTCCCCGATTTCGACCGGCTCGAAGCACACGCGCGCGGACGGGTTTTCCGGACACTCAGCGAGGATGAACGGCGTCAGCACATGCTGTCGCTCGCCCCGTCGTAGTCAGTACCGCTCCTCGACCGTCCGGTCGTCGGTGTGCAGCAGATAGTCGTCAGGAACGAGATTCATCGCCTTGCGGGCAGGTGACGACCAGTACATCGCGTTGCGCTCCGCGAACGTCTCAGAACCCTCGTAGGAGATCAGCCAGACGAACTGGTTACGCTCGCGGTCGACCCACGCCCCGCCGATGGAGAATCCCAACTCCAGCCGCAGCGGCACAATTTCCGTACGCCACCGCTCCACCCACTCGTCGAGCATGCCGTCGCGAACGGTGTACGTACGGAGCTGGGTGGTCCTGGGCATCTCATACATCCCTTCTGGAGCTCGCCTCGGTGCGTCACCCACAAACTATGCGCTGAACTGAGGCGGGGGACGGGCCAATCTCAGGCCCGACGCGTACCCGTCCGCCTCGCGATCTCGACCCGCCGGATCGCCCACCGCTGCGGTGCTACGTCATAGATGTGCGCGGACGGCGCAGGCTCTGCGGAGACGACGCACACGAGGGCCACCAGCGACGATGAGTCGCTGGTGGCCCTCGCGTCTGTCTGGTCACGTCATCGGATGCGACCCAGCCAGTTCGGTCAGTACGCCGATGGGTTGTCGCAGTGGTACAGCACCGCACCATGGTAGTTGTAAGGCCACAGCATACGGCTCCGGGTCAGGGGGCCGTAGACGCCGTCGGCACTGCCGGAGAGTCCGAGCTTGTTGATCTGGAGCCACCTGACGGCCTCGACCGTGGCAGTGCCGTAGATGCCGTCGGCGCCACCGGAGTTGCCGACCCTCTGGGCGGCCCAGGTGCCGCCGTAGCACACTATGATGGCCTCCTGCAGAGCTCGGACCGCCGACGTGGAACCCTGCTGGTAGCCCATGTAGCAGGAGAGCCCGTTGTCCGAGCGGGCTGGGAACTTGTATACGTTGTCCCCGGCGAGATTGGGCACGTCGCGCAACGAGGTGGTATTGCAGGGACCGTAGGCGGCGTGGGCCGGCGTACTCATCATCGGGCTGGCTATCAGGCCGGAGGCGAGGAGGAGAGCCAAAGCCCCCAACACTGCGATCCGCATGCGGAGCGTCATGGATACTCGTTGCACGATGCAATCCTTCTGGTCGGTGATGTCGTCTCAGTGACGGCCTCACCCATGGACCTTAGGGACATCGTGGGCTTCGGACTTTGTCATTCATGCAGGGAACTTTGTCAGTAGTGCACCGCCTGCACCGCCTCAAGTTGACGCCGCATCAGGCAGGGGCCCCGCGCGTGCCCGTCGAAAGCCATTGCGCACAAGAGAGAATCCCGCCAAACTCATGTCTGGAACCGTCCGTGTCGAAAGGTGGCTTGTGGGGGAACGGGCCGAGGTACTGTCAGGCCGGATCTATGACCGCCGCAGACGAAGGTCTGCCTCATGAGCCCGGTCCTGGACACCGCGTTCATTCCGCCGCGGGACCGGGAGGAAGTCCTCCGGAACGCGGTGTGGGAAGCCATGGTGGCAGTCGATATCGACCACCATCCTCCGGCTGAGGACATCTCCGTTCGCATAGGGCTCGGCACCGTGGGGCCCATCAGGATCTGTTCAGCGCGGGCGACCGCGGCCACGCTCCGTCGGACGGAGCGGCTGGCCCGGGAGGACGAGGAGCCGGCCGTCACTCTCGGTGTTCAGATGACGGGCAGCAGCGTGGTGGTGCAGAACGGTCGCGAGTGCCTGCTGAGGCCGGGAGACTGCGCCGTCTACGAATCGATCGCTCCCTACACACTTCTCTTCGACGAGGGAGTCGACTACCGCTTCTTGCGTTTCCCCCGCGCGGCACTCGCGCTCCCCGACCGGTTGCTACGAGACATCACCGCGGTCCCCCTGGGATCCGACAACCCCGTTGCGCGCCTCGCCTTCACGTACTTCTCCCAACTGGCCGTCAGCGACGAATTGCACCAGGGTGTGCACGCCGAGGCCGTCGTGGAACCCAGCGTCGAACTGCTCCGTGCCGTCCTGACGTCCCAGCACGGTAACTCCAGCCTGGCCAAGGCGCCGTTGGAGGCGACGCTCAGCCTGCGGGTCACTCATTACATCCGGAAGCACCTGGCCGATCCCGATCTGTCGGCGGCACGGATAGCCGCCGCACACGACATCTCCGTACGTCACCTCTACGCTGTGCTGTCCCGGTCGGGCATCAGCCTCGGAGACTGGATCCGTACACACCGCCTGGCCGAATGCAGGCGGGAGCTGGCCGACCCGAACGGGCGGCTGCGGACCATCGCGGCGATAGGACGGAGTTGGGGCTTCGTGGACGCGACCCACTTCAGCAAGGTGTTCAAACAGGCATACGGAATCTCGCCTCGGGCCTGGCGCGACCAGCACCACCCTCGCTCCTCCGCGTGATGGTCTCCGCGCGGACGCGTTTCGCGTGACTCAGCGGCCGATGCCGCTCGCGTCCAGCACGTCGGCCTTGGCCGGAGGCCGCACATCCAACGGCTTGTCGAAGGCGCTGAACGAGGTGGTGCTGCGATACTCGGCGCCTTTGTAGACGACCTTGAGGATGTACGGCTTGCCCTCGGTGGCGACGTAAAAGGTGTAGGAGCCCCCCTTGTCCGCCTCGTCGGTCACCACCAACGGAATCGCGGGGCTGCCGTTGACCTTGGTCGGTTCGCCCTTCGTCGCTACGCCGAAGGAGGCGACATCGTCGGCGCGACGGAACTGATGGTCGAAACGTGGCTCGGCCCGGACGCCGACGAGACCGCGCGCGAGGCGGTACGCCAGATGCAGCGGCACGCCTTCGAGCTGCAGCTGGCAGCCGCTGAGGAGTTAGAGCCAGTCGAGGCCGTGGTTGATCTGGCGGCAATTCAAGCGCCCTGCCTTGTCCTGTCGGGCGCGCATGATCTGGCGGACTTCCGGCAGATCGCTGCCCGGCTGCCGCAGCTGCTCGCGAACGCCGACCACGTTGAACTGCCGTGGGCAGGTCACCTTCCCAGCTTGGAGCAGCCAACGGTCGTTACCGATCTACTGATCGGCTTTCTCAAGGAGAGGGTCCCTGTCGGTTGAGCCTGCTCGCGGCCCGCCCTGTCATGCGGCGTTGAGGAGGGGGTGTCCGCCCCAGTCGGGTAGCCGGGGTATGTTGCCGCACCCCGGCCCCCCGGCACAATGCCGCGATGAGGGGAAACGCTTGGCGGCCGTCGCCTACGGCGGGCCGCCCGCTCGTCGAGTGCCCCGCACCACGGGCACGTACACCCTTCTCACATGCGCGTACACCGTGTGTCCGTCCGCGCGTCGCCACTGGTCAACGCTGGTGGCAAGGCGGAAGCGTTGGCGCCATGAAACCGGCAACCACCCCGTCGGCGGGGCTCGTTCACGACCCTGCGGCCCTTCACGAGTTCACGATGCGGTTCACCTCGACGCCGCGCGGCGCGCGGCTTGCCCGGCGGCTTGTCTCGCACCGGCTGCACGAGTGGGGCCACCCGTACGAGTCCACCGCCAATGAGACGGTCACGCTGATCACGGCCGAGCTCGTGGCGAACGCGGTCCGCCATGGCCACGTACCCGGGAGGGACTTCCATCTGCGCCTCGCGGGGACCCCGACGGCGCTGTGGATCGAGGTCACCGACACCCGCACCGACAAGTGCCCCCGCCGCGATCCCCAACGGCCATCCCCCGACGAGGAGTCGGGCCGCGGCCTGCTCCTCGTCGACGCGCTCGCCACCCGCTGGGGCATCACGCCGCGCACTGCCGGTCCCGGCAAGACGGTGTGGGCGGTGGTCGAGGTGCCCGTGCCCCGGTAGCTCGCGCGGGGGATCAGGACAACCTTCTGGAGGATCGCCCCCGGGCGCCACCCGATCGCGACCCCGCCGCACTGGTCCGGCAGGTACGTCGACTCGACCATCACAGCTCCCCCACCGCTCTGCGTCGTATCGCCCCTGGTCGCAGGGCGAAGCGTGGCGTTTCTCTGCGAAATAGGTGCATTTGTGGCCAGGGGCTGTATTCCGTCATGACCGATACGGGACGCGATGTCGGAGGTGGGATATACGGTTGATCGAGTTCACCCGCACGCAGCAGGACCAAGGGGGCACCACGTGAGGCCGACGCTGGCCGCCGCGCAGTTGCGGGGCAGTCTGACCCAGTACCTCACGACGACGTACGCGCTGGCCGACGAGGACACCCGGCTCGCGCTGGAGCGCTTCCTCGGGCATCCGGAGAGCGGGATCTTCCGGGGGCCGTATCTGCGGATCAGGACGCCGTTCCACACCGCGGACGACGGGTGGCAGCGCCATCTCGACTGGGTGCCCTCCTTCGCCCCGTACCGGCATCAGGCCAAGGCGTGGGAGCGGCTGAGCACCCTGCACGGGCCCGCGCGGCCGACGCTGATCACGACCGGGACCGGGTCGGGAAAGACCGAGTCGTTCCTGGTGCCCGTGCTCGACCACTGCCGCAGGCAGAAGGCGCTCGGGCACCGCGGGATCAAGGCCGTGCTGCTGTACCCGATGAACGCGCTGGCCACCGACCAGGCAGGGCGTATCGGCGATTATCTGGCGCGGCCGGAGCTGGCTCAGGTGACGGCCGGTCTGTACATCGGCGACCGGCCGGACACGGACTTCCGGCGGGTGATGACGCGGCGCGAGGAGATGCGGATCTCGCCGCCGGACGTGCTGATCACGAACTACAAGATGCTCGACCTGCTGCTGCAGCGCGGCGAGGACCTGCCGCTGTGGCAGGACGCCGACATCACGTATGTGGTGCTGGACGAGTTCCACACGTACGACGGCGCACAGGGCACGGACGTGGCGATGCTGCTGCGGCGGCTTGCGGCGGCGACCGGGCAGAGCAGGCCGGGGCGGCCGCTCGGCGGGATCTGTCCGGTGGCGACGTCGGCCACCCTCGGCGAGGGCCGGGGCGACGGCGGACACACGGGGATACTCCACGTCGCGACGCAGGTGTTCGGGGTGGAGTTCGGCGCGGACGCGGTGATCGGCGAGGAACGGATGACCGCCGGGCAGTTCGCCGGTGAGGTCGACTACGAACTGCCCGAGCCGCCCGGGCCGAAGGAGGTCATCGAAGCCTCCGGCGGGCCGGGGGTGGAGGCGCACCCCGACCTGCTGGACCTCGACGGGCTCGCGGCGCGGCTGCTGGACCGGCGCGGGCTGGACGCCTTCCGGATCGGCAGGCTGCTCAAGCGCCACGACTTCACACACAAGGTGCTTTCCCTGCTCGGCGGTGAACCGCGGGGCGAGTGGGAGCTGCGGGACCTGCTCGGCAGTCTCGGATACGCGTGGGGGCGCACCGCCCGGGAGAATCCGAGGCTCGCGCTCCAGGCGCTGTCCCGGTTCGTGGCGCTGCTGTCCGCGGCACGCGACCCCGAGTCGAGCGAGAAGCGGCCGAGGCCGCTGCTGCACATCGAGGCGCATCTGTGGGTGCGGCCGGTGTCCCGGGTGCTGCGCGGGGTAGGGCGAGCGCCGGAGTTCCGGTGGTACGAGGACGACCGCACGGCCGCCAGGCGGGCCGCGCTCATCGCCGCGCCGCCGACGGGCGGCGAGGGTGAGGATTCGGGCGGCCGGCCGGCCGACACACGCCGGCCTCAGGCCATCCCGGGCACGGACACGGCACGGCGCGAGGCGGCGGTCTCGCTGCCCGCCGTCTACTGCCGCAACTGCGGCCGTTCGGGCTGGGCGGCACTGTCGCCGGAGTCCGATCCGCAGCAGCTCGTCATGGCACAGGACAAGGTGTGGCGGGCGGGGCTCGGCCGGGACAAGCGGCGTATCCGGTACTTCATCGCCGCCACCCCGGCGGAGGCCGAGGACGCGCTGAACGCCCTGACGGGCGCGAAGCCGAAGTCCGGCTCCACCGATCCGCTGTCCGTGCTGGTGCTGGACGGGGCCCAGGGCACGTACCGGCTGCCGGCGTTGAGCGATGCCGAGGAGTTGCAGGACGCCTGGTTCGCGCTCGCCATCACGGACAAGAAATCGGCGGACAAGGCGGCTTCGGACGACCGCTGCCCCGCATGCAACACGGACAACGGCATACGGTTCCTCGGCACCTCGCTGGCCGCGCTCGCCTCGGCGACCGTGACCCAGCTGTTCACGGGCGGTGACATCGCACTCGTACCGGAAGAGCGCAAGACGCTGCTGTTCAACGACTCGACGCAGGACGCCGCGCACCGGGCCGGATATGTGGCCAACGCGTCGTACAAGTTCTCGCTGCGATCGCTGCTGGCGCACAACCTGGACGAGTCCGGGGCCCCGGTGGCACTCAACGACCTCATCGGCAACGTGCTGAACTCGGTGGACGACCCGCAGGCGCTGGCCGCCGTGGTGCCGCCCGACCTGCACGACGAGCCGGGCGTGGACCGGCTGCTGTCCGGGCGGGGCACGGGTGACGCGCGGACCTGGAAGCTCATCGGCGAGCGGCTGGCGTTCGCCACGGTGATGGAGTTCGGGCTGCGCTCACGCCAGGGGCGCACCCTGGAGCTGACGCGTACGGCTGCGGCCGAGGTTGTCATCGACGAGCCCGACCGGATCGCCTCGCTCGCCCGCGACCTGCATCTTTCGCTTCCGGGTCAGCTGGTCGTCATGGACGCGCTGCCGACGCCGGAGCGGTATCTCGCCTATGTGCGCGGCCTGTTGGAGCGCATCCGACTAAGGGGTGGTGTGCGGCACCGGTGGCTGGAGCCGTGGATCAAGGATGCCGGTGTGGCCCGCTACAAGATCTGGGGCGGCCGTCCCGACGGCATGCCCGCCTTCCCCGACGGGATCGCTGCACCGCGGTTCTTGCTGGACGGGCAGAAGGACCGGTCGGTGTTCGACGCGGTGACCGGGCGGCTCGGCTGGTACCAGGACTGGACGAAGCGGTGCCTCGGGCTGGACGCGGCCGGGGCGACGGAGTATCTGCGCAGGCTCCTGCCCGTCCTGGTGGAGGAACACGCACTGTCGGTGCGTACCGCGCAGGACCGCACGACCAGGGTCTACGGTCTCCAGCCCGGCCATGTCGAGGCGCGGCTGCTGAACGACGACGTGGTCAACAAGGCGTTCGTGAGCTGCGCGGACTGCGGCTGGCAGCAGGTCGTGCCGCCGGAGCGCCGCACTCGCTGGTACGGGCATCCCTGCCCGCGGTACCGGTGCCAGGGCATGCTGCTGGCCCCCCAGGTCGACCTGACCTCCACCGGCTCGGGCGGCTCCGGCGGCTTCGCGTCGGGCGGCTTCGGCGGGACGCGCGCCCGCGACTACCGCGACGACTACTACCGGCGCCTGTATCTGACCGGCGGGACCTTCCGGGTCGTCACCGCCGAGCACACGGGTATGCTGACCCGCCCCCAGCGCGAACGGGTGGAGCGCACTTTCCGGTCGGGGACGCACTACACCGATCCCAATGTGCTGTCCTGCACGCCCACCCTTGAACTCGGCATCGACATCGGCGACCTGTCGGCCGTACTGCTGGGGTCACTGCCCAAGGGCCCGGCCAACTACGTCCAGCGGGCGGGCCGCGCCGGGCGCAGGACGGGCAACGCGCTGATCGTCGCCTTCGGCGGACGCCGTGCCCGCGACCTGTACTACCTCGACGATCCGCGCGAGATGATCGCGGGCGACATCGTGCCGCCGGGCTGCTACCTCTCCGCGGTGGAGATCCTGCGCCGCCAGTACACGGCCCATCTGCTGGACCTGGCAGCCCGCGGGGCACTCACCACCTCCGACGGCGAGCGGCTGATGCCCGTGCCCCGGCTGGTGTCCGCACTGTTCGGGTCCTCCGGCTGGTGCCAGGATCTCGCCGACGCCGCTGTCACCCACGGGGCCCGTCTAGTGGAGGAGTTCCTGTCGCTGTTCCCGGCCGGTGGTGCGGACGACGGCGAGGGCGTCACCATCCATGCCGCCGACGAGCTGCGGGCGTACGCGACCGGCGACGTCGTCCGCGTCCTGCAGGAGGCCGAGGAGGACTGGACCGGGCGGCGCGAGGAGCTGCGGCGGCGCATCGCCGCCATTGACGAGGCCATGGTCGGCCTGGTCCGCGGCGACGACGAACAGGACCGTGAGTACCGCGAGCTGCTGGCCGAGCGCCGTACCACCGGCGACCTGCTGCGCGAGCTCAGCCGGGCCGGTGCTCATGGCGCCCTGGTCGACCTGGGGCTGCTGCCCAATTACAGCCTCGCGGACACCACCACACAGCTGGAGGCCACGCTCTACTGGACCGAGGAGCCCACCGGCGCCGACGCGGCGGAGGGTGGCCGCAAGACCTACCGCAGCGAGGTGCGCGACTACGAGCGCTCACGGCGGCTCGCCCTCTCCGAACTCGCCCCCGGCAACAGCTTCTACGTCAATGGCTACCGCCACCAGGTGCGCGCCCTCGACATTGGCAGTCCCGACCGCCGCGCCTGGTCCGTATGGCGGCTGTGCCCGGCCTGCGGCTACGTCCGTACGGACAATGCCCAGGCCGATGCCTCGCCCTGCCCGCGCTGCGCAGGGCGGGAGATCGCGGACGCCGGGTGTGTGCAGTACGTGCTCCAGCCCAGGCGGGTCATCGCCCGTGACAAACGCGACGACGCCCGGGTACGGGACGACAAGGACGAGCGCGACCGGCGACGGTACGCGATGCTCACCACCGTTGACATCGACCCGGTGCATCTCGCGCCGGACTCCTGGCGGCACGAAACAGCCACGTTCGGCGTCGACTTCACCCGGCGTGCGGTCATCCGCACCCTGAATCTGGGCGTCGACCGGCAGGACGGCAGCAGCACGGTCCCGCTCGCGGGCGACGACGTACGCATCAACCCCTTCTATGTGTGCGCGAGTTGCGGCGGCGCCACCGCCGACGGGCGACCGGTGGCCGACAAGCCGCAGGAGGCGCTCACCGACTCACTCGCTGCCGGCACCAAGGCAAGCGCCCACCATCTGCTGTGGTGCCCGCGCCGCAGGACGAAGGGCGGTGGCGAGGCGCAGGGCAAGGGGCAGGACCTTCCGCTGCTGCTCGCGCACGAGCTGACCACGGAAGCGGTGCGGATTCTGCTGCCCGCCTCCGTCGCCCGGGCGGGGGAACGGCTCGCTTCCTTCACGGCAGCTCTGTTCGCGGGTATCGCAGCCCGTTACGGCGGCGACCCGGACCACATCGACATCGCGTCCGCGTCCATGCCCGACCGGGGTGACTCGGACTGGACCCGGCGCTTCCTCGTCGTATACGACCGGCTGCCCGGCGGCACCGGGTATCTGCACCGGCTGGCGTCGGCGGACGGTTTCCGCGAGGTACTGCTCAAAGCGCGCGAGGTCATCGAGAACTGCCCCTGCATCGAGAAGGGGCAGGACGGCTGCCACCGCTGTCTGCTGCGTCGGGTGCCGGCTGGCGACTACGACCGGGTCAGCCGCAACGAAGTCCGCCAGATGCTGGACGAGTTGCTCGGCAAGGACGGCGAGGCGTGGAAGACCACACCGGTCGGCACCACCCAGCACATTCCGCTGGAGCGGCAGGCGGAGAGCGACCTTGAGGTCATGTACGTCGAGACGCTGAAGGAGTGGGCGGAGCAACCCGACGCGAGGGCCGCCGCCGACGCCTACACGACGGCCGCCGGGACGTACTCCCTGGACCTGCGCCTGACCGGCGGCGACGGCACGACGGTCAGGTGGCGGGTGTCCCAGCAACGGATCCTGGACGGGACGCGCCCCGACGTGCTCTTCGAGCGTCTCGACGCACCCGGACCGCGACTGGCCCTCTATCTGGACGGCTACGAGTTCCACGCCGGCCCACGGCACAACCGGCTGGCCGACGACGCCGTCAAGCGCGCCAGGCTGCGCGCCGACGGGGTGCGCGTATTCCAGCTGACGTACTACGACGTGAAGGAGTGGCGCACCCGCGTGCGCGAAACGGGCTACTCCCCCGCCACCGCTGCCGACCCCGTGTGGCGGCCGTACGGCGAGAAGGCCCTCGCCCAGGCGCGCGCCTACTACGAGAAGGTCCGGCGCGGCCTGCCGGGGGAACTCGCCGAGACGGTGTGGGTCAACCCGGCCGAGCTGCTTATCGCCTATCTGCGTTCACCGGACGCCGACGGCTGGATGGCACGTGCGGAGGCCGCTGTGGCGGGGCTGACCGGGGCGCAGGCCGATGCCGCCGTCGTCGGCGGGGAATCGGTGATTGCCCAGATCGAGGCCGCGCTGCGCGGGACACCTCCGAAGGCAGAGGCGGGCAAGCTGCGGCTGCTCGCGGCGACCGACGGATCCGGCTGCCGGGTGGTGGCCGTGGCCGACGGCCGGGTGACACCGCCTGTGTGGTCGGCGATCACGGTGCTCGACGACAGCGACGCGGCCGTCGCCGGGGACGAACGCCATAAGCGCCGCTGGCGGGCGTGGCTGTACTGGAGCAACCTGCTGCAGTTCCTTGAGCGTGGCGGCGGCGACAGTGCCCAGCTGACCACGAGCCTGCTGGACGGCTTCTCGGCTCAGGAGTTCTCCGTCGCGGGCGGTGCGGGCTGGTTGGAGTCCACCCGTACCACGCTCGTCGAGGAGGCCGCCTCCGCACGGCCGCCGGCGGTCGCCGGACCGCCCCTGGTCGCAGCTCCGGTGGAGCCGGTCGTGGGAGGAATGCCGGCCGGGGCGCGGGACGGCGGCTGGGAGTCGGTGCTGGAACTACTCGATCCCGACGAGCCGGGTCTCGAACTGCTGGCGGTCGCGCTCGCCTCCTTCGGCGCTCCCGCGCCGAGGGACGGCTACGAGCTCGACGACCGCGGCTGGATGGCCGAACTGGCCTGGCCGGACGCGAAGGTCGGGGTGGTCCTGGCCCACAGACCGTTCGGCGGGGAACCCGACGCGGAGGCGGAGGACCGGGACCGGGCCTTCGCCGCGGCGGGCTGGGAGGTGCGCCCGGCCGGAGCCTGGTCGGCGAAGGAACTGGCGGACCGGTTCGGTGGGCAGGGCGGCGGCGCGGCCGGACACCGTGATCAGCGCAACGACGGAACAACCCAAGGGGGATCCCACCGATGAGCGCAGCGAGCGTGACTCTGCGTCTGCTGGACAAGGCAGACAAGGAGATCCTGAGACTCCCCCGTACGGTCAAGGGCGCGATCTACGACTTCCAGCACAAGTTCAAGGCCAATCCGAACGCCTCCGGGCTGCGGCTGAAGCAGCTGCGCGGCGACAACCGGCTGTGGTCCGCGCGGGTCAGCGATGACTACCGCGCGCTGCTGCTGCGGCTCGACTCCGACGACTGGCTGATCGTCTCGGTCAGGCATCGCAAGGACGTGTACGACCGGGTCGCCTACGGCGTCAACCCCGTCACCGGTGGCATCGAGTACGTCGATCTACAGGTGGTCGAGGAGTCTCTCGCCAAGCGGCTGTTGCCGAAGACCCCTCCTCCTGCGCACGCCGAACCGGCGCCGCCGGCCCAGGCCGGACACCCGGCCACTCCTGAGCACCGGCCCGCCCCCTCTGCCCCGCCCGTCCCGTTGTTCGCTCAGGTCACCGACGAGCAGCTCACCGAGCTCGGCGTGGCCCTGCCCCTCTTGCCCGTGGTACGCACCCTCACCACGGAGGACCAGCTGCTCGGCCTCGTCGAGTACGCGCCGCAGCTGACCGGCGAAGTGCTGCTCTCCCTCTACGACGGCAAGCCGTACCAGGAGGTCCTGGAGTACGTCACGGCCCCGGTCGCCGCCCCGGAACCGGTGGACACCGAGGATTTCCAGGCAGCCGCGGAGCGTCCGGCGACCATGGTCACCACCACGGACGACGCGCTGCGCGAGGCACTGGAGGGCGGCAACTTCGGCCGCTGGAAGGTCTTCCTGCACCCCACACAGGCCAGGCTTGTGGAGCGCGACTACTCCGGTCCGGCGCGCGTGGGCGGGGGTCCCGGCACGGGGAAGACCATCGTCGCGCTCCACCGGGTCAGGCACCTGGTGTCACAGCTGCCGCCCGGCCGTACCAAGCCGGTGCTGCTGACCACGTACAACAAGAACCTGGCGGCGGACCTGCGGGCCCGGCTGCTGGCACTGGGCGGGGAGGAACTGCTGGCGCGGGTGGAAATCAGCCATGTCGACCAGCTCTCCCTGCGGGTGGTGCGCGAGGCGGAGCCAGGCAGCAGCAAGCAGACCGTCGACGACAGTCAGGCGCTGCGCGAGTGGCGGTCGATGCTTGATGAGCTGGGCGAGTCGGGCTGGGAAGCGGAATTCCTGCACGACGAGTGGACTCAGGTGATCCTCGGCCAGGCCGTCGCGTCCCGTACGGACTATTTCCGCGCCCGCCGGGCCGGCCGCGGCCGGAACGTCACCCGGCCGGAGCGCGCCGAGATCTGGCAGCTGACGGAGCGGTTCGCCCAGCGGCTGGACGGGCTGGGCAGGCAGACCTGGGCGCAGGTCGCCGAGCGCGCTGCCCGGCTGGAGCTGGAGCGGGAACAGCGCATCCAGGCCGTGGAGCGGCAGCGCGAGGAAGCGGGCGGTCTCGACAACATCCACCTGCAGGACACTTCAGCGGGTTGGCTGCGCTATCGCTACCGGCACATCGTGGTCGACGAGGCGCAGGACCTGCAGCCGGGCCACTGGAAGATGCTCCGCGCGATGGTCGCCCGGGACCGCAACGACATCTTCCTCGTCGGCGACACACACCAGCGCATCTACAGCAACCAGGTGACGCTGGGCAGCCTTGGGATCAACATCCGCGGCCGGTCGGCCAGGCTCTCGCTGAGCTATCGCACCACGCGCCAGATCCTCGGTTCCGCGCTGGAGGTGCTGCGTGGGGAGTCCTTCGACGACCTGGACGGCAACGAGGAAACCCTCGGGGGCTACCGGTCCGTGCTGAGCGGAGGCCTGCCGGCGTTCCATCCGAACGTGGACTGGGAGTCGGAGCGGGAGGACATCGCCGCGCTGATCGCCGAGTGGGACGACATTCCGCCGGAGCAGATCGGCATCTGCGTTCCGACCAATGCGATGGCGCAGGAAGTTGCCTATTCCCTCGCGCAGTTCGACATCCGAGCGGTCGAAATCGGCCCCGACGGGCCACGCGGCGACGAGGGTGTGCACATCGGCACGATGTTCCGCTTCAAAGGGCTCGAGTACCAGCGGATGATCATCGCTGGTGTGACGCAGGGGCTCGTGCCACGTGAGAACATCCTGCGCCTGAGGGCTGTCGATGCCCTGCGGCACCGCCGGGAGCTGCAGCGGGCCCGGTCGCTGCTCTTCGTCGCCGCGACGCGGGCACGCGACAGTCTCGACATCTTCTGGCACGGCAGCCCGAGCCAGTTCCTGCGGCCGCTGCTGTCCGCCTGAGGTGTGGGGCCATCGTCCCGGGGTGTGCGGCGCCGGCGAGCGGTGCCGCACACCCCGGTCACGGCCGCCGGTCGAGGGCCGTCCCCCTCGACCGGAGTACTGGGTGGCCGCCGAGGCAGGTCGAGAGCCGTTACGCCTCCGCGGCGATCCGCGCGAGGCGTCGTGCCTCGTCGCGCGTCGAGCGGGCGATGGCGTCCTCGTCCACCGTGGTCAGCCGGTTGCCCTCGACAACGGCCCGGCCGTCGATGAGGGAGAGCGAGACTGGGGCAGCCGCGCCGAAGACAAGCGCGATTACCGGATCGGCGATGGAGGAGTGCGCGAGCGTGTCCAGTTTCCAGAGGACCAGGTCGGCGAGCTTGCCGGGCTCGATGGAGCCGATCGCGGCGGACCTGCCCAGGACTTGGGCGCCACCGTACGTAGCCAGGCGCAGCGCCTGACGGGCAGTCAGCGCGGCTTCGCCGTGCGGCCCGAGGCGGTTGATCAGGAGCGCGTTGCGCAGTTCGGTGTGCAGCTCGCCGGACTCGTTGGACGCCGTGCCGTCGACGCCGAGGCCGACCGGGACTCCGGCCGCCAGCATGTCCGGGACCCGCGCGATTCCCGCGGCCAGGCGGGCGTTGGAGGACGGGCAGTGGGCCACACCGGTCTTCGTACGGGCGAAGGCGGCGATGTCCGAGTCGTTCATATGGACGCAGTGCGCCATCCACACATCCGGGCCGAGCCAGCCCGTGGACTCGAAGTAGTCGGTCGGGCCAAGGCCGAAGAGTTCCTTGCAGAACTCCTCCTCCTGGATGGTCTCGGAGCCGTGGGTATGCAGCCGTACGCCCTTACGGCGGGCCAACTCGGCTCCCTGCCGCAGGAGTTCAGTGGTGACGGAGAAGGGCGAACACGGCGCTACGGCGATCTGGGTCATCGCGTCGAACGAGGCGTCGTGGTGTTTGTCGATGGTCTCCTCGGTGGCGGCGAGCGCGCCTTCGAGGGACTCGACGGCGAAGTCCGGCGGCAGGCCGCCGTCCGACGTACCGCGGTCCATGGAGCCGCGGGCGAGCGTGAAGCGGACGCCCATCTCCTTCGCCGCGCCAATGATCGCGCCGGACAGGTCGCCGGAGCCGCGCGGGTAGATGTAGTGGTGGTCCATGGCGGTGGTGACGCCGCCGCGGGCCATCATGGCGAGGGAGCCCTGCGCCGCCGCGCCGGCCATCGGCACGTCGATGTGCGCCCAGGTCGGGTAGAGGGCCACCAGCCAGTCGAAGAGGTTGTGGTCCGTGGCGAGTCCGCGCGTGAGCCACTGGTAGAAGTGGTGGTGGGTGTTGATCAGGCCGGGGGTGATCAGGTGGCCCGTGCCGTCGACACGGCGGACCACGCCCTCCAGGTGTTCGGGTGCCTTGCCCGCACCGACCGACTCGATGCGGTTGCCCGCGACGACGATGTGGCCCGAGGCGTACTCGGTGTCCTGCGCGTCCACGGTCGCGATGGCGCAGTTCTCGATGACGATGCGCGAAGCCGCCATGGCGGTTGCTCTTCCTTCCTTCACAGGTTGGTCAGGTCGACCGGGATGCGCGGCTCGGCGCCGTCCCGCAGGACAGTGGCCTCGATCAGGCCGTACGGGCGGTCCGCCGCGAAGTAGACAGCTCCGTCGGCGACGTCGTTCTTGAGCCCGAACGGCTCCAGATCCACCAGGAAGTGGTGCTTGTTCGGCAGTGAGAAGCGGATCTCGTCGATCTCGCCGCGGCTGTCGATGACG
This sequence comes from Streptomyces sp. NPDC052236, assembly GCF_044548015.1. Classification (NCBI taxonomy): domain Bacteria; kingdom Bacillati; phylum Actinomycetota; class Actinomycetes; order Kitasatosporales; family Streptomycetaceae; genus Streptomyces; species Streptomyces sp. NPDC052236. The sequence goes on from NZ_JBIUBL010000017.1 coordinate 165,108, forward strand.
CGCGCGCCCATCTGGTACATGGTCTGCTGCAAGGAGAGGGAGTATGTCTCGGCGAAGGCCTGGAGCATGTGGGTCTTCGCCTGCTCGTAGGACTCGTCCCAGTCGGGCATCGGCTCCGCTTCGGACGACCAGTTGTAGCGCCACTTCGCGGACACCTCGGTCGCGAGGATACGGTCGTACGCCTCCTGGAGCGTCGTGTACTTGTCCTTCACGTAACCCCAGAACTCGGAGTCGGTGGAGTTCAGCACGGTGAGGTCCCGCAGACCGGAGATGACCTGCCACTTCTCGCCGTCGAAGGTGATCTGGGCGACGCGGGTCTCCTGGCCCTTGCGGACGAAGGAGTGCTGGGACTTGTCCGTCCCGATGCGCTCCCAGGCGTACTCCTCGATGCGGATACGCGCCTGGTGGATCGGTTCCTGGCTGGTCACGAAGTGCCGGGCGAGGTGGATGCCGAACTGTTCGGCCGACTCGATGCCGTACTCCTTGGCGAACGCGTACACCGTGTTCTTGGTGGTGTCGGTCGGCAGGACGCTGGCGTTGGAGCCGGAGTAGTGGACGTCGTCCATGTCGCCGGAGAGCGCGACGGAGACGTTCAGGTCCTTGATGTGGTGGGTGCCACCTGTGCCGTCCCGCGTGATCTTGACGACGCGGTTCTCTGCTTTGCCGTACTGGTTCTGGCCGAGAATCGTGGGCATGACTGCTGCTAGCTCCCTCGGTATACGGAGTAGCCGAACGGGTTGAGCAGCAGCGGTACGTGGTAGTGCTCGCCCGGAGTGACGGCGAAGGTGATCGCCACCTCCGGGAAGAACGCACCGCTGTCGGCCGGCTGGGTGAAGCGGGTGAGGTATGGCTCTACGGCGAAGTCGAGACGTACATGGCGTGTGCCCGGCGGTGGTGTCGGCAGGTCCTTGCAGCGCCCGTCGGCGTCGGTCCTGGAGCCGCCGAGCGCGACCCACTGCGCGTCGGAGGCGCCGCCGCGGGCCGACAAGGAGATGGCCACGCCCTCGGCGGGTCGTCCGATGGTGGTGTCGAGGATGTGTGTGGACACCGAGGCGGTGCCGGTGGTCTGGCCGCTCACGAGGTCACTCACCTTTCTCTGCGGGTTCGTCCAGGAGGCGGGAGAGCCGGATTCGGTTGATCTTGCCGAGCTCGGTACGGACATTCTCCCGCTCCTGCTCGGGGGTGTTGCCGATCCGCGCCTTGAGCGCGTCGCGCATCTGCTCACCCGTCGCGCCGGTGGCACAGATCAGGAAGACATGACCGAACCTCTCCTGGTAGGCCAGGTTCAGTTCCAGCATTTCGGCCTTGAGTTCCTCGGCGGCTCCGGCCATTCCACGCTGCTCACGGGAGGAGGCGGGGTCCCCGGGATTCGGCCGGCCGATCGGCGGGTGGCCGGCCATGGCCTCGGCCAGGTCCGCCGTGGTGAGCTCGGCCATGGCGGCGTCACTGGCGTCGAGGAGGGCGGCCACGGTGGCGTACGGCCGGTGGGCGAGCACCTTTGTGCCCCATGCCGCGCTGGCGCAGACCTCGTGCAGGGCGGCCAGGGCCGCGCCGTCGGGTGAGGTGTTGAACCGGGCGAGGCCCGGCGGCGGACTCGGCATCGACGTCACGGGAGCCTCCGTGGCTGATTCAGCTGATTGATCTGTGCGGGTGTCTCTGTGCGGGTTTCGCTGTTCGGGCTGCGGACAGCTAACGCCCTCCGGCACGGAAACGTCAACAGTTTGTTGAAAATCTACTGTCAGGGGGTGTGGGCATGCCGCCGCCGCTGCCGAACCACGTCGGCAGCGGCGGCGGCCTCGAAGAGAGCGAGGAACCTGGATCACTTCACCCTGCTACTCCCCCGCCGGTGAGGTCAGCGTGACGCCGAGCGCCGATGGGGTGCCGAAGTTCGGCGTGCCGTCGGCATTCCAGGTGAACTTCTGCGCTCTGGTGGTGCGGTTCATGTCGCAGCCACCGCCGGCGGAGTCGTTGGCGTGGTAGACGATCCAGTCCTCGGTCCCGTCGGGCGACTTGAAGAAGCCGTTGTGGCCGGGGCCGTACACACTGTTGGCGTTGGACCGCTGGAAGACCGGGTTCGGTGACTTGACCCAGGAGGAGGAGCTGAGCGGGTCGCCACCGTTGTAGGTGAGCAGCCCCAGTTTGTAGTCCGGTGTGGAGCAGTGGCTGGCGGAGTAGACGATAAATGTCCTGCCGTTGCGCTGGATGGCCTCGGCGCCTTCGTTGACCGCGCCGCCCACCGTCTCCCAGCTGTAGGTCGGGGTGGACAGCACCCTGCGGGTGCCGCTGGCGGTCCACGGGTTCGACAGCGGCCGGATGAACATCGGCTGCGAGCCGTTGTAGTAGGTGCCGAGGAGGTAGAGGTTGCCGTTGAGCTGCAGGATGCTCGGGTCCAGTTCCCAGGTGTTGTTCTGGGTCGGGTCGAGCAGGTCGGCCTTGAAGCTGTAGGGCCCCATCGGGTCGAGGCCGGCGCTCTCCAGTACGTGGATCCGCTGGGTGCCCAGGTTGTACGGCTCCTGCCCGGCCGTGTAGTAGAAATACCACCGCTTCCCGTTGGGGCCGTCGAGCAGGTGGAACTCCGGGGCCCACATCGTGCCGGCCCCGTTGGGCCGGGTGAGGTTGAAGATCACCGTGTCGGTGGCCGTCTTGAGCCCTGCCAAGGTGCTGGCCTTGCGCATCGTGACCGTCGAGTTCCAGGTCGTGGTCGCGAGGTAGTAGTACCCGTCGTGGTAGGTGAGCCAGGGGTCGGGCCCGTGCTGGGAGAGCGGGTTGGTGAACGTGTGCGGGCTCGTACCGCCGCCGGTGAAGCCAGGCAGCCGCCACACCCTGGCGTTCGCCGTGCCGCACGGCAGCTGCACCAGGTTGGTGTTCGAGGCCGACGAGCCGCCGCTCGGCGTGACGCACTTGCCGGAGCTGACGGAGACCAGGTTGAAGGTCTTGTCGGTTCCGGCGACCGACACAGGGACGAGCCGCCACTGCTGGTTCGTTCCGCTGTGGCAGTTCCACTGGATGATCGTGGCGTTGTCCGCCGTGGACGCGCCATAGACGTCCACACACTGGCCGGCGGCGTGCGTACTGATCGTGTAGGTGTCTGTCGTCCCCGCGACCGGGGTGAAGCCGAAGTTCTGGTTCACACCGGCGTTGCACGTGGAGGCACGGAGCTGCGTCCCGTTGGCCGACGAACTGTTCGGGATTTCCAGGCAGTTACCGCCGTTCTGGTTCGCCCCCGTCGACGTGAACGCGACGGCGGCGGTTGCGGGCGGCGCCACCAGGAAGGCGAGCACCATCGTGAATACGGCGGTGAGCGCGAACAAAATTTTGGATCGAGTCACTGATCCACATCCTTCATCGGTAGGAGGGTGTTCCGCCCGGCGGTCAGGCGCCGGTGGTGTGGAGGCCTGCCACTTCGCCGGCGCTCAGTGCCCTGCTGTAGATCCGGAAGGAGTCGACCGCGCCGTCGAAATAGGGGTCGCCCGCGTATTGGGAGCGGCCGATCCAGTTCTGGGTGGTGCCGCCCAGCGCCGCCGGGCCGGCGGTCATCGTGGAGTTGCGGGCCGCCTCGGCGCCGTTCAGGTAGAGGATGCCGACTCCGCCGGACAGGGTCACCGCGACGTGAGTCCATGCCCCGGTGGCGAGCGCCGTGCCGGTGTTGATCTGCTGCTCGGCCTGCCATCCTCCGGTGGTGATCGCGAATCGGACCCCGCCGGACCCGGACTGCGGGCTGAGGAACATGCAGTTCTCGGTCCCGGTGCCGAAGTCGAAGATCCGTGACCAGGCGGCCACCGTGTCCAACCGGACCCAGGTGGCGATGGAGCAGGCGGCGGCGCCGGACAGGATGCCTGAGGGGAGGCTCACGTACTGGTTCGAGCCGCTGAGGTTCACGGCGTTGCCGGTACGCCCGGTGGTCCAGGTGGCTCCACCTGTGAGGGTGGCGGTCTTGCCGTTGCCGGTGGCGTCGGCGGCTGTGCTGCCCGCCGACTCATTGAAGGGGTAGTGCGCCACGAACTGCGGCAGGGGTGTGGTGCCGGTGATGTTCCAGTAGAGGGTGTAACGCTGCCCGTGGAGCTTGTAGAAGGGCAGGAGTGAGACGGTGCCGGTGCTCGCGGTCGCGGTGAACCGCAGCGGGGTTCCGGTCGCGGTGATCGAGGAGGCCGTGAGCGTGGGCAGGCTGGCGAGGTTGGTCGTCCCGTAGGCTCCGGCGAGCACGATCGGCCCGTACAGGACCGCCTGGGTCGCGGGGTTGTCCGGGGTGGCCTCGCGGCGGACGGCCATCGGCAGCGTGATGTCGACGACGTCACCGGACGCCCAGGCGCGGGTGATGGTCGCTGGTGAGCCCGGTGTGACGCCGCTCTGTGCTGATCCGTTGACCTTGATCGTGGCACCGGTCGCCCAGCTGGGCACGCGGATCTTCAGGGTGAAGGTGCCGGGGCCGGTGATGGTGAGCTTCGAGCCGGGCGTCTCCGGGAAGGTCGTGTCCTGGCGCAGCGTGATGCCCTGGGACGACCAGTTCAGGGTGGAGGCGATGAACAGGTTCACATAGAGGGTGGTGCCGTCGTGGAAGTAGATCGAGTCGGCGTACTTGGTGTTGTCCTCCATCCCGGTGCCGTGGTCGCAGGTGAAGTCGTAGTAGTCGTTGCTGTAGGTCTTGATGCCGCCGGGCCGGGTGGGGATGTAGTACGACACGAAGCCATGCGCGGAGTTCGGGTCCTGCCGGGCGAGGATCTGGTTGTAGAGCGCTCGTTCGTAGTACTCGAGGTAGTCCGTTCTGGAGGGATTGTTGAAGAACAGCTGCCGGGTGAGTTTGAGCATGTTGTACGTGTTGCAGACCTCGCAGGTGGAGTCCGACAGCTGGCTCGCGATCCGGTCGGGTGCCTTGAAGTACTCGCCGTCCGAATTGCCGCCGATCACGTACGTGTGATGGCCGACCACGATGTCCCAGAAGTTCCGTGCGATGTCCAGGTAGCGGGTGGTGCCCGTGGCCTGGTACTCGCGGATGGCGCCGAGGACCTTTGGGATCTGGGTGTTTGCGTGGTAGTTGTTCAGCGCGTCCGTGTTCGCCGCGAGCGGGTCGAAGACCTCCGCATGGTCGAAGTACTGGGCCGTGGTGAGGTGTGCCGGGTCCGAGGTGACCTGGTAGAGATTCGTGAGCACCTCGTTCATGCCGCCGAACTCGGTGTCGAGCATGTTCTGCCGCTGGGTCTGGGTGAGGCGGTCCATCCGGAACTTCACCCAGGCCGCCATGGCGGTCAGCACCGTCAGGGCCTGGGCGTTGCCGGCCAGCAGATGCTGATCCAGTAACCCCGCCATGATCTTGTGGAGGGTGTAATACGGGGCCCACACCGGTTGTCGTGCCTCGACCCGGTCGATGAAGCTCTCGGGAAACGCGGACAGGTACCCGGTGTTGAACCCGGCGGACGCGGCCCGTGCCTGGCAGATCGCCAGTTGGGCGACGAGGTGGTCGCCCTTGGTCCGCATCGCCACGGTGCCGGTGTTGGCATAGGACTGTGCCAGCGCCGTCAGCAGGTGTCCCATCGAGTGCCCGCGCAGTTCGGTGGACGGTGATTCCCAGCCGCCGCACGGCGCCGCCGAGGAGGCGATCCCGTAGTTGAGACGGAAGGTGTGCAGCAGCCGGTCGGGGTCGACGAAGGCAAGATATGCCTGGGTGCGCAGCATGTTCGACCGGAACGGCCCGTCCAGCAGGGTCACCGCCGTCAGCGGGAACTCATGGACCGAGACGTCGAAGTCGGTCCGGGCCGCGTGCGCCGGGCCTGCCGTGAGTGTGGTGCCCAGGGTGCCGGCCACCGCGGCGGTGCCGACCGCCTTGAAGACCGTCCTCCGGGAGACAGCATGGTCAGAATGTTCAGACACGATGATCCTCCTGGCATTCTTGCGATGCAGGGGGGACGTGCACGGGGAGGCATGTCCCCCCTGCATCGGTCAGGGTCGGTCAGGGGCCGTATGCCTTCGCTTCGAGGAGACCGACGGAACTGGTGCCGTTGCTGGTGAGCAGCACCCGGAGCCGGGTGGTGCTCGTGGCGGTGAAGGTGACGGTGTTGTACTGGTTCTTGGCCAGCGGGTAGGCGCCGGCACCGGGCACGTCGGCGTAGGCGCTGCCGTTCCAGTACTGCAGCTTCCATGAGGTGGGCATGTCGATGCCCTGGTCGTCGTCGAAGAAGTACACCTCGGCCTTGTTGAGGGTCTTCGCCGACGGCCAGGTCAGGTCGGCCCATTGCTGGCCGGTCTCCGGCCACGTCCCCCAGCGCGGATTCACGGTGTCGTTGGACGACGGCGGGTCGATCCCGTCGTTGACCGCGGCGACGCTCTCCCAGGAGGAGGTGTACGACGCGGACGCCGTCGCGGACCCGGCCAGGTTGTCCGGTGCCGGTGGCTGGACGCCGCCCCGGTTGTAGGCCTTGACCTCGGTGAGGCCCGTCTTGGCCCCGGAGGCGTTGGTGGCCAGGACCCGTACGCGTTGGGCGCTGATCGCCGGGAACTGCACCAGGTTGTAGTTGGCCCGCGGCGCGGCCGGGCTCTTGGTCTGGCCGGGTGCGTTCACCCAGGCACTGCCGTTGTAGTACTGGATGGTGTACGCGGACGGTGCCCGGTAGGTGGTGCTCGCCGGGCGGCTGTCCTTGAAGTACAGACGCACCTCGTTGAGTGTGCGGGCGGCGGGGAAGTTCAGCTCGTACCAGTCCTGGCTGTTCGGGGATGAACCCGCGCCCCAGAACGGCTCGTTGATGGGATAGCCGTCGACCGCGCCGGAGACGTTGCTGCCGGATCCGGTGTGGGAGGCGGACACGGTCGCCCCGGCGGCGAGGTTGGTGAGGTCGGCGGTCAGGTCGACGCCGGCCTTGGCGAGCATGTCGACCATCTGGGGGCTGTTCTGCACGACCTGGTTGGGGGCCTGCAGTCCGGCGACGGCCGTGTGATGTGTGACCGTGCCGCTCGTGGTGACGTTGCCGGTGGCCGGGTCCCAGGTGAAGGGCACCAGCGAGCTGACGGTGGCGGCCCGGTTGCCGTTGATGTAGATCGAGTAACCCTCCGGGACGCCGGGGTAGCGCACCACTCCGTCGGCCGGGTCGTCCCAGACGATGGACAGGTCGGCGTTGCGGTAGCGGAGGTTGTTGACGGTGAAGTGGTCCCAGCCGATGTTGATCGGTGAGACCTCAACCTTGGCGTCGTTGCGTGGTCGCAGGCCGGCGACGTCCTCGATCACGGTCCAGTTGCTGCTGCCCAGGATGTTGTGGTGGATCCAGGAGCGGTAGTCGATCCCGGTGCCGTTCCAGTCGGCCCAGAACTCGTTGGCGTCGGGCCACTGGGTGTTGCCGCCGACGTACTGCGCCCAGGTGTTCCAGTAGAGCAGCTTCTTGTAGTCGGTCGCGTTCATCGAGGAGTTGGCGTAGTTGCGCAGCACCGAGGAGTAGAGCCGGAACTGTACGGTGGAGTTGATGGTGGAGAAGTTGTTCGAGCCCGGGTTCCCGGCGTCGGCCGCCGCCTTCTTGTCGGCCTGGTTGGCCGTGTAGAAGGGGAAGACGGGGTACTGGGCCGGGTCGTCGAACAGGCGCAGGGCCTGCTTGTACGTCGCGGTGTCGGGGACGGCTCCGACCGAGAACGGGTAGTAGTTGTTGATCTCCTTCCAGGGCACCCATTCGTTGGTCGACTTCAACCGGTGCTCGAACAGCTGCTGGCTGGGGTTCCACAGCACGTTGACGATGGCGTCCTTGATCTGCGTCGCGAGCGTGCGCATCTCGGTGGCCTTGGCCGTGTTGCCGATCGCGTCATAGGCCTGCGCGGCGGCGAGCGCGCCGCTGTACTGGTACGCGGACTCGGCACGGTCCATGTTGCCGGGCTTCCAGTGGAAGGAGACCGCGTCGGCGTCGTTGCCTGTCAGGGCACCCCAGTCGTATTCGATGAGCTTGTTGTTGTCGTGGTCGTAGTGGGCGAGCTGGCCCTTGACGTCGCCCTCGGCATAGCGGGCCAGGTTGCCGGCGATCGCCGGCTGGCCGCCGTGGAGCTGGTAGCTCTTCCATGCCGCCTCGGCGATGTACTGGGTGTAGCTGTTGGACCAGTTCTCCGGGTCACCCGGGTTGTCGAGGAAGCGGGCACCCTTGGAGGTCTGGCCGGTGCTGAGCCAGTCCCCGTACGCGTAGGCCGGGTTGCGCAGGTACTTGAGGTCGTCGATGTGCATGGGCTGGGTGAGCGCGATCGCGTTGTTGTAACCGAGGACGCCTTCGGTCGAGGTCGGGAACTGGAAGGTCTGTCCGGGGATGTTGGCGTCGAGGTTGTTGAAGCGCATCAGCCACCAGCGGTAGTAGATGTTCTTCTTGATCGCGGCTTCGGGCACGTCGATGTACGGCACGTTCTGCGCCCACCACAGGTTGTAGGCCTTGACGTGGGTGGCGAACGCGGTCGCGTTGGAATGGCCCGCGTAGGCGTTGTAGTCGGTGAGCGACTCGGGGATCTCGTTGGTGACGAAGCCCATCACCGTCTTGGCGGTCACCGTGGCTCCGGCCGCGATCGTCACGGAGCGGTTGAGCCCGCCGCCGGAGACGGTGAAACCGTCGCCGGTGAGCCGCGGGGAGATGGTGGTGAGGTTGTTGTAGGCGTTGACCTGCCCGGTCAGCTCGCTGCCGGTGCCGGTGGTGGCGTACGGGGAGGTCGCCCGTAATTGGAGCGTGGTGGAGCTGGTGCCGTTGTTCTTGATCGACAGGTTCGTCACGGCGACGTTGTTGTCGGTGATGAACTTGGTCTGGTTGACCGTGACCGAGCCGCTGGTGTGCACACTCTTCCAGTGGCTGGGTGCCTGCCAGCGCTGGGCGACCTGCTCGGTGAAGGTGCCCGGGGTGATGGCGACGGTGTAGGCGTTGTTGTCGTTGATGCTCTCCCAGTAGGCGACGTTGCCGCCGAAGCCGAGCACCGAGGGGTTGTGGGTCTTCATGAAGACCGCGCGCCCACGGCTCATCAGCCAGGGACCGGCCGGGTCGTTGCCGGAGCGGGCCAGCATGCGGTCCATCCAGAAGTCGGTCCCCGAGCTCTCCGCGTTGTAGATGGTCTGCATCATGTTGCCCGGCGTGTAGGCGACGGGCGGGGCCGGGATCGCGGGTCCGCTGAAGGTGGGGAATCCGATGGTCTGCGCGGCGTGGGCCGGGGTCGCGGTGAAGACGGAACAGACGATGAGCAGGAGTGCGATGAGGAGGCGCTTCATGCCTGGGCCCGCCGTTCCTGGATGTCCGTGGCGTGGTCTCCGGACTTCGAGGTCGCGCTCACCGGATCGAAGGGGTTCGCGCCGTCGGCGAGGGCCTCGTCGTGTTCGGTGCTGAGGTACACGGTGTCGCCGACGTCCAGCGCGGCGGGATCCGCCGTATGGATCGCCGTGGTGATCGGCGTGGTGATCGGCGCCGCGGCGGAGGTCATCCCCGCTGCGGCCGGGTCCAGGGTGACGGCCCCTCGGGCCACCATCCATCGTCTTCTCATCGGATGCTCCCCATCCAGTTGACAGCAAGCGTTTCCTTGCGACGGCGCTGACGTGGGGTCAGCTGTGCCGGGCGGGCAGCCAGACACGCATGGTGACGGGGCCTCGGTTGCCCCAGCGGTGGTACGGCACGAGCCGCAGGTTCAGCCTCTCGCCCGGTTCGTTCGCGGGCTCGTTCGCCGGTTCGTTCGCGGGCTCGCCGTACGGCCAGCCGCGCTGCCGGGGCCGTACGGTCGTCGCCGCGACCTCCAGCTCGACCGGTCCCCCTTCCCGGTGTTCCTCGTGCTCGACGAGGGGGGACGCCGCGTCCACCTCGACGAGTTCCTCTTCGGGGTTCTCCGCGCAGTAGACGATCGGCCCGCGCTCGACCGCCACGCATCCCCGCACCGCGTCGATGCGGGGGTCCGGCCGGACCCACCGCGGCTCCACCGGCAATTCGAGCCGGACCTGGTCCCCGGGCCGCCAGACCTTCTCCACATGGATGAGTGCCGGGTCCCGCCGGACCGTGGCCGCGCCCGCCATGACCTTGGCCTCGGACGCCCAGGGCGGGAGGCGGAGAGAGATCGTACGGGGAGCTTGCGGGGACTGGAGGATCCGCACGGTGGCCCCGCCCGACCACGGATACCCGGTCTCCACCTGGAGGACGAGGTCGTCATGGCGGATCTCAGCGGGAGTGAGGTGGTGAATCTGAATCCCGTCGGTGGTCGCGGTGGCGATGTAGGCGGGAAGGGAGGCGAAGGTCCGGGCGAGGTTGTTGGGACAGCACGACACGGAGAACCAGGGCGCGCGGAGCGCGGACTCCGCTCGCGGGCTGACACCTTCGGAAGGCTTTCCCGGAACGCGGACCTGGAGCGGGTTGGCGTAGAAGAACGAACGCCCGTCCAGGGCAGGTGAGGTGGCGATGACGTTGTAGAGGGTGCGCTCGGCAAGGTCCGCATAGCGGGAGTCGCCGGTGGCCAGCAGGAGCCGGTAGGACAGCATGAGCGATCCGATGGCCGCGCAGGTCTCGGAGTAGGCCCGGTCCGGGGGCAGTTCGTAGTCGTCGCCGAACGACTCTCCCGCATGCCGGGATCCCATGCCGCCGGTCAGATGGACCCGCCTCGCGACGGTCCGATCCCACTGCGCCCGCACCGCGGACAGCAGTGCCTCGTCTCCGGTCTCGACGGCTACGTCAACCGTGCCGCAGGCGAGGTACATGGCCCGCACGGCATGGCCCCGGAACACCTCCGCGTCCCGTACGGGCACATCGTCCTGGAAGTAGGCGCGCCCGAGCTCGATGTCGGCGAGCGCGGGTGTTCCGCGCCGCTCGACGAAACGCCTTGCCATCTCCAGATAGCGGTCGGCCCCGGTGATCCGGTACAGCTCGACCAGGGCCATCTCTACTTCCGGGTGGCCGCAGACCTCCGGGGTCTCCATGAAGCGCCGGCAGATGTGGTCGGCCGCCCGGCGGGCGGTTTCGGTCAGCGGGCTCTGACCCGACCGGCGCCAGCGGGCCACGCCCGCCTGGATGAGGTGGCCGAAACAGTAGAGCTCATGCCCCCACTCGAAGTCGCGGTAGCGGTCGCCGTTCCACCGGGTGTTGAGGTAGCCGTCGGCCTCCTGCGCCTGGGTGACGACCGACTCGAGCGCCTCGAAACGCTCGTCGTCCGCCCAGGCCATGGCCTCCAGCAGCTTGTACACCTCGGAGTCGGCGAACTCTCTGCCGCGGCTCGGCTCACCGCGGAAGTTGCCGGTCCACCCGAGCTTGTCCATCCATTCGAGACAGTGACCGATGATCACGTCCTGGTTGAGGACCTGCCGGTCGCCCCAGAAGCCGGGGGCCAGCCGTACGGCGTTCAGGCCGAGTGGGGTCAGTACGCCCGCGGACGGGACGACAGGCGCGGACGGGACGACAGGGTTAGCCACGTAGTGCTCCTGACATGAATCCGCGCACGTAGAAGCGCTGGAGGGCGAGGAAGAGGACCAGGCAGGGGGCGGCCATGAACACCACGCCGGCCTGCATGGTCGGGTAGTCGATGGCGCCGAAGCTGTGCACGCGCATGTTGACCACGGCGACGGGGAGGGGGAGCTTGTCGCCGGAACTGATCAGGATCAACGGGGCGACATAGTCGTTCCAGGAGGCGAGGAAGGCGAACAGACCGACCGTGACCAGGCCCGGGGTCACCAGCGGCAGCAGCACCCTGACCAGGGCACGGAAGCTGCCACAGCCGTCGACCATGGCGGCATCGTCGAGGGTGCGGGGCACGGACTCGAAGGCGTTGCGCATCATGAACACCGCGAACGGCAGCTGGAACATGATCATCACCAGCGCGAGGCCGACCAGCGAGTCCTGCAGGCCCAGTTTGCCGAGGAGCACGTACAGCGGAATCAGGATGGTCGGGTAGGGCACCATCAGAATGGCCAGGATGAGCCCGAACAGCAGACCGCGGCCGGGGAAGGCGAACCGCGAGAAGGCGTATCCGGCGAGGGTGGCGACGAGGAGCGTACCCGCGACGGTGAGCACCACGAGCACCACCGTGTTGGCCAGATAGGTGCCCACGCCCTCGCCGTAGGTGGCGAGCTTCCGGTAGTTGTCGAGGGTGAAGGAGCCGTCGGCCCGCACCGACGACCATCCGCTCCATCCGATCGGATAGACGAACAGCACGGCAAGGACCGCCATGACGAGACGTCTCACGTGGTCTTCTTTCTGATGAAGACGAGCTGTACGGCGTTGAGGACGACCAGGGCGACCAGCACGAGAACGGACATCGCGGCGGCCGAGCCCAGGTCGAACCGGACGAATGCCTCGCGGACGATGACCATGACCACCGAGGTCGTGCTGTTGCCCGGCCCACCCCTGGTCAGGATGTAGAACTGTTCGAAGGCGAGCAGTGAACCGGTGATCATCAGACAGAGCACCAGGGCGATGGTCGGCCGCATGAGCGGCAGCGTGATCCGCCGGAACGCCTGCACCCGCGACGCACCGTCCACCCGAGCCGCCTCGTACAGCTCGGTCGGGATCGACTGCAGCCCGGTGAGCAGGATCAGCATGTTGAACCCCGCCCACCGCCAGATGACAAGAGTCACCGTGGACCCGAAAGCGACGTTCGGGTCGCCCGCGGTCCAGGACACAGGTTCGTCGATCAGGCCGATCGCCTGGAGCATCCCGTTCAGCGGGCCGATCTGGTCGCTGAGCAGGCCGAAGAACAGCAGTGTCGCCGTGGCCCAGCCGACGGCGGCGGGCAGGAAGAACGCACCCCGGAAAAGACCGACCCCACGCCCTCCCTTCTGGATGAGCAGGGCGAGCCCGAAGGAGACGGCGAACAGCAGGACGGTGACGATCGCGGTGTACTTGAGGGTGAACACCACCGCGTCCACCACCAGGGAGTTGTCGGCGATCTTCTGGTAGTTCTCGGGGGCGTTGAACGTGGGGGACGCCAGCAGCGGCCACTTGTTCAGCGACATCCAGACGACGAGACCGAGCGGCACCAGGAAGAAGAGGCCCACCACGACCGCGGCCGGAGCCGCGTAGGTGAGGCCGGTCAGGCGGGCGGAGTGTCTTCGGAAACGGGTGCGGGCGACGGCCTTGGGCGTGACCGTGGGGGCTTCGAGCAGACCTGTCATGTTCTCTCCAGCCGTGGCCGGCACGCTGTCGGCGTGCCGGACCTTGTCTATTGCTGGTTGAGTGACTCGGAGATGGTGCCGGCGCCGTCCTTGAGCGCCTTGGCCGGGTCGGACCCGAACAACGCGTCCCGCAGGGTCTTCACCCAGGGGCTCTGCGAGTCGTTGTAGGACTCGTTGAACTTCAGCGCGTAGGGCGTCCTGCCGACGGCCATGACGTCGTTCATCACCTGGACCCTCGGGTCCGTCGCGGTGATGTCGGTGCGGGCCACGGTGGACTTGCTCTTGGCCTGCAGATCCGCCTGGACCTTGTCCGAGAGGGTGTAGGCCAGGAAGTCCCAGGCCGCTTCGGCCTTCTTGCTGGTGGCGCTCACCCCGATGACGTCGCCGCCGACGAAGGTCGTCCTGCCGCCGTTCACCCCGGGGATCGGCGCCACGCCCACGTCGATGCCCTTGTCCTGGAGCAGACCGAGCCAGGTGGACGGTCCGGGGGCGATCCCGATGTTGCCGGCCTGCAGGGCGCCGAGCCAGGTCGTCCCGTTCTCGTCCTTGGAGCCGGGAGCGGCCACACCGTCGGCGTAGAGCTTGCGGTAGGTGTCGAACACCGCCGCCATCCGCGGGTCGTCGACAGTGCTCTTGGTCCCGTCGGCGTTCATGACCTCGCCGCCGTCGGCCCAGACCGACGGCCAGAGCGTGAATACGTTGCAGCCCCCGCAGTTGCCGCCGAAGTAGGTGCCGTAGGTCTTGCCACCGAGCTTCTCGCGGATCGTGGTGGCCTGCTCGGCGAACTCCTTGAGTGTCGCCGGGGCCTTGTCCGGGTCGAGCCCGGCCTTCTTGTACAGGCCCTTGTTCATGAACATCACGGAGATGTCGACGGTGTGCGGGACGGCGAAGAGCTTGCCGTCCTGGGTCGCCTCCTTGATGTGTGCCGGAGCCACCTTGTCCTTGAACGGAAGGGCGCCGAACCTGTCGGTCACGTCCTGCCACAGGCCTTGGGAGATGTAGTTCGGCGCGAACACCACGTCCGAGGCGAACAGGTCCGGCAGGTTCCTGCCGCCCGCCGCCGTGGCGATCTTCGCCGGATACTCCTCGTTCGGGAAGGCGGTCACCTCCACCTTGTTGGCATGGGAGGCGTTGTAGGACTGCGCCAGGGCCTTGGTCTGAGCCTCCGTCGCGGCCCGGGTCCACACGGTGATTTTGGACGGAGCCGCCGACGCGTCAGTCTGCTTCGACGGCTCCCCCGAACCGCCGCACGAGCTGGTCAGCACCGCGGCGCACACCAAGGCGAGTGCGGCGGTGATCCGGCGTCTGGGTGATCGTAATTCCATGTCTTCTCCTCTGCGTCCCGAGAAGCACTGAAACAGACCTAAAAGGTTTTCGTAACGTAGAAGTTACGCTCGGGGCTGTCAAGAGGAAGGAGTGAGCCGTATCACTTGCCTGGCGAGCCCTACCGGTCTATATTCAGGCAAAATAGAGCAGAGGGTATTTCAATACAGCGGTTTCGGTCTCGACGAAAAGGTTTTCAGAACGATGAGTTCTCAGCGGCGACGGGCGACCACGATCACCGATGTGGCCACGCTCGCGGGGGTGTCGATCGCGACCGCGTCCAAGGCGCTCAACGGCCGGAGCCAGGTCCGCGCCGAGACCTTGCAGCGCGTTCTTCGGGCGGCCGAGGAACTCGCCTATCAGCCGAACGCGCTCGCCCAGAGCCTGATCTCCGGCCAGACCCGCACCGTCGGGCTGCTCACCAGCGACAGCGTCGGCCGGTTCGGCATCCCCGTGCTGCTCGGCGCGGAGGACGCCTTCGGCACAGGTGAGATGGCCGTCCTGCTCTGCGACGCCCGTGGAGACTCCATCCGCGAGCAGCATTACGTCCGCACTCTGCTGGCCCGTCGCGTCGACGGGATCATCGTGGTCGGCGAGAGCACCGACCCACGGCCATCGATAAGCCGCGATCTGCCTGTGCCAGTCGTCTACGCCTACGCGCCCTCCGACGACCCGCAGGACGTCTCGTTCGTGCCGGACGACGTCGGAGGGGCCCGCATCGCCGTCCAGCACCTGCTGACCGTCGGCAGGCGGCGCATCGCCCACATCACCGGGCCCACCCACTACCAGGCCGCGCAGGACAGGGCGGCCGGCACGCTCGAGGCCCTGGAAGAGGCGGGACTCGCCCTCTCCGGCGGCCAGGTTCTCTTCGGCGCGTGGTCGCAGCGGTGGGGGCGGCAGGCAGCCGAGATCGTGCTGACCAACGCCCCCGATATCGATGCCGTGGTCTGCGGGAGCGATCAGATCGCCGCCGGGTTCGTCGAGGCGGCCCGCGAGCGAGGCCATCGGGTTCCCGACGACATCGCGGTCGTCGGATACGACAACTGGGAGGTCCTGTCCGCCGAGACCCGACCGCCGCTGACCACCATCGACATGAACCTGGAAGTCCTGGGCCGCACGGCCGCCCAGCATCTGTTCGCCGCCATCGACGGGCGGGCCACCTCGGGAGTGCATCGCATGCCCTGCAGCCTGACGATCCGCGACTCGACCATGCCCTAGTGCTCACCGCACGGGGGTGGTTCTCGCCGGTGCGTCATGCGCCGGCGGCCGTCCCGGCCGGGATTCCTGGCGAGGTGCTCCGGCCGGGACGGGGAACCCCGGCCCGCCCTCGGGGGACGAGACAGACCGGGGCGTCTTCACCCGCCGGCGGCCCGGCCGCGGACGACAGCTATCCCTTGGAGGGCTCGCACGTGCCGCAGCACTGCGGCGGCCCGGTGGTGCATTCGGGGGTGCAGTTGGCAGCGCCTGACGGCTGAAGCCACAGAGTCAGATCGGGCTGGTACCCGGCCTGGGTCATCAGGTCCTGCGTCCGGTCCAGTGCAGCCGTGCACACGGCAGTCGAGGCAGGCCGGTCCGGCGTGTGGTGCACGAACCCAGCCAGATTGGCGCACAACTTCGCGTACACGCGGGTGTACAGGATGAGGGCATGCCAGCCCTCGTCCACGATCCGCGACGGCCGCAGGCTGTGACCGGGGAACCGGCCGGAGGTGGCGACGAACTTCAGCGCCTCCTCTGTGACGCGCTCGGCCACGGCGAGGTCCATGTCCGTGTTGTTCTCCTGCACAGTCGCGGTGACGGCCGCGAACGCAGCCGCGGAGATGAGGTCACGAGCCTGCTGCGCGGCCGGCTGTGAGGACTTGATTGCTTGCATCTGCTCTCCAACTCAATCGTTGCGGTCCGCCCGGCCAGTCGTAGGCAAGGCGGATTCCGGACCCGCCCCGGGGAGGCTCCCGGGCCTTCGCCGGGACGGGCGTACGTGGGTGCGACCCTGGCCCGAATGGTCGCCATGGGTGAGATGCGGTCTGCTACGGCTGCGCCAGTTGGCGGTGCATGCACGGGCACGGGCACGGTCCCGGGGGCATCTTTCGGCCGCCGACCGTCATGGACGACGTGCCCCTGCAGTCATGTCTGCCGCCGAAGACGATGCCGCCGAGGCACGGCCTGCAGGGCAGCAGGGCAGACCGCGGTCCGATCAGAATGTCGATCTCCGCCGCGAGCGCGGCATGCAGCAGCTCGGGGTCGGTGAGGTAGCACGTGCGCGTCGGCGGCACGATCCACCGCAGGCGCCACTGCTCCTGGGTGCACCATCCGGGCGGCACCGCCACATAGGTCCCCTCCCCGCGGATCTCCACGCACGGCTTCGGCAGCCCCCAGTCGTCAGCGGCGCGCGGGCGCACGAGCCAGTAAAGAAGCCCTCCCCACCCGTCCTGGATGACGGCGCCGCTGCTGTCGGCCAGGCGCTCGGTGACGCGCAGGCCGATGCGGGCGGGTACGCGTACGGCGTCCCACATGCGGCCTGCCGCCGTCAGGATGAAGTCGGTGCCGTTCGGCGGTGACCAGGCCTCCTCGCCGTTGAGCATCACCGGGTGTCCTCCAGGTGGCCCTGGTTCTCCAGGTGGTCCAGGAGTGCGTTCACGCAGCGGGCGAGGTGCTGCGCGTGCGCGATCTGAGCGGGCAGACCCGCGCCGGGCTCGCGGTTGAGGAGCATGCGTGCCTCGCCGATGCACGCCATCGCGCAGGCCCGCGGGGCGTCGTTCTGGGACAGCGCCTTGGCGGCCTGCTCGACTTCCGGGATCAGCAGCATGAGGTTGCCCCGGTACAGCAGCGTCAGGGGCTCCAGTTCCTCGCACGAGGGAAGCTCGGCAACCGGCCCCAGCAGCCGCCCGGCAGCAGCCCGCATGGCGGCGGTGTCCAGGGGGAGCGAGTCCGCTTCTCCCCCGTCACTCGCCTGCACCAGGTGTTCGCTCATGATGCTGCCCTGCCGTTTGGGCGTTCGTTTTCTGGGAGAACGTAGGGAGGTACCAGTGTTCTCGGGTCGTCCAGACGCGCGGGCGGTTCGGTGGCCGTTGCCCATGCAGTTTGGCGAGCCCGGGCAAGTTGGCGGCGCGTTCCCGCCTCGGGTGACGGCGAGTGCTGCGGGTGCCCGCCACAGGTGGACGGTACCGGGCTGACGCGGCTGTGCCCGCCGGGCATACGCGGCCCGACCAGCACCGCTCTCACCCATTCGAGTGCTTGTGATAGATAGTGCATTGTCGGTCTGCTCCATTCAGATCGGCCGTGCCCCGGGGTGTTCACGCACCGCCGGGGTCTCGTGGTCTTCGACCGTAGGAGCATTCAGTGCAGAGAGGGGGCACAGATTGTGCCCCTCTGTTACGCCGCCAATAGGCCCAGCTTCACAGCGAGTTCGGAAGCCCGGCGACGCCGGGCCGGACTCTTCGACTCGGCTTCCTCAAGGACGATCCGTTTCGCATACCCGTTGTACTTGATCGTCTCCGGGGCAGCCTCATGGGCTTTGTCGAGCGTCGCGAGCGCCACGTCAGGCTGTCCGTCAAGTTGATAGCCGCGGGCTTCCTCGATGCGATGCCGGGCCCGTCGCGGGCGCGAGAGGATCGTGAGCGCGTCGGCGGCTGCGGCCTGTCGTACGGACTCGCCGCCCGCATGCAACTCCACGGCAACGGTGACCGCGTGCGCTCCCATGACAGCGCGGGAGAAGGACGTCACGGGGTGGTAGTACTCGGTCGGCAGGCGGTCGGCCATGGCGCGCGCCTCGTCCCAGTACCGCCAGGCCGTGCCGGTCTCCCCGCGCCGGGCGGCTGTGTAACCGGCCTCGAAGGTGAGCGCGCCCGCGATGGCAAGGACATCGTTCGACGCGTCCGGCAGCAGGGGTTCCAGGTAGGCCAGCGTCTCCAGATTCACCACGTCCGCGGCGTCGAAATGCGCCGGTCCCGAGTCGCGGTGCGCCTGAGCGGCCAGCCACGCGGCTACGCCGATGGCATGCGGGTCCTCGCTCTCCTGCGCGGCAATGAGCCCTCGCTCGGCGACACGCCACAGCAACGCGGGATCGGGCTGGTACGCAACGAAGAACTGGCACAGCGAGTACACCTCGGCGAGCGCGGCCTGAGCCGCCCGGCGTCCACTGGCGCGGTCGGCCTGACGTACCGCTAGTTGCGTGTCTCGGATGAGCTCGGGAAGCAGCGCGCCAATCACCTCGCGATGGTTGGGTGCCGAGTGCCGAGCACTCCACGCGCGTTCGAGCCGGGCACGGAGGTGCGCGGTGGGCGGGGCCTCCGGGGTGTTGCCCAGGGGGAAGGCGTCGACGGCGGCTTTCACTGCGGCAAGGCGTGGATGTCCCGGACCGGCGAACAGGCCGATGTTGACGGACTGGCTGCCGGTGAGGTCGGCCAGGTCGCGTACGCGCAGCAGTTCGGCAATGCGCAGGATCACTGCGAGCTTCGGCGTCTTGAGTCGGCCCGTCTCGACGCCCTTGACCCAGGAGCCGGTGAGGCCGAGCAGCCCCCCGAGCTGGTCGCGGGTCATGCCCTTACGCGTCCGAAGAATCTGTAGCCGCTGTCCGAAGACGAGCGGGTCCGAGTACGGGTCCGGAGTACCATCTTGAGACATGGCCTTTGCCCCTCCTGACAGCTTCGACACTGCCAGGCTACGGGGCGGGGCCGTTCTCATGTGGAGCCACCGGTCGAGTTACCCCCTGTCGGGATTGCCTGAGCGCCGCTCTCGCACATTCGGCGAGTCGTCGACATGGGGCCGCCGACCCGCGCGGGAGCGTTGGGCAGACGCGTCCACGGCAACGGCGCGGCACACCTTCGGTGTGACTCCCACGCACGGGCGCGACGGGCGCCGACTCGTCACCACCGCACAGGCCACGTACAGCCTCGAGAAGAAGCCGGGCGCGTTCCGGGCGTGGGCGACGCGGAACGGTGTCACGCCCTCCGGCCACAGGCCCAACGGTGGCCCCGGACAGCCCGTCGCGCTGTGGGACCTGGCCGACATCGCCGACGCTCTGCGCCGTCGGCTGTCCGCGTAGCAGCGCCGGTCACTCAGGGCGGGGCGGCCACAGGCAGACGTGGGTGTCGACGTCGACGGCCTCGCTCCACTCCCGCAGCGGTACGGCCCGCTCCGTCACGTACCAGGTCCCGGGCTGTCCGTTGCCCGGCCGCCGCGCTCCGAGTAACCAGTGAGCGCCCGGCGGGAGATTGCGCCGTAGCCACGGCAACCACGGGCGGGCGTCGGCGTCGGGGACTTCAACGCGCAGGCGCACACGGCTTGAGCGGCGCGCCTCCGGCAGGGCCGCGGGGTCCGGGCTTGAGGTGAAGTGCGCGACCCGGGCGCACGACAGCCGGTCAAGGTCACCGGGCCACGTCGCCGAGATCTCCCCCGACGCCAGGATGGCGGGCCACTGTTGGGCGCCGGTGAAGTGGTAGAGGATCACGGCGGAAAGGGTACGGCCGCCAACCGCCGTGTGCGGGCGCGCTACGGCTCAGCGCCTTCCCGACCTCGCCCGGTACGCGGCGCGCTGCTCGGAATCGCGGAGCTTCGGCTCCACGGTCACAGTGATCAGGTCGCGGAGTCGTTCGTCGTTGAAGTGCACGTGGACGTCGACCCCCTCCATGACCGGTGCGCGCGGTCTTGCCGTTCAGGCTGTCCAGGATGCCCCTCGCCGCCTTCACCTTGGCGTCCAGGTCCCTCTTGTCGGCCGTCAGCTTGGCGCGCTTGCCCGGCGGGAGGTTCTTGTCGGACAGGGCCCGTGCGGCGGACCTGGACTTGGCGGTCCAGTCCGAGATGTCGGCCGTGAGTCGGGCCTACTTCTTCGCGGGCGTGGTCTCCAGCTTGACCCGCGCGGCGACAAGCTTCGCGCGAGGAGAGAGGGTACAGAGGGAAGCGGCCGACAGCATTCCAGCCGGAGGCGGCGCCGTAATGCCATGGGAACGCTCCCATAGCCAGCCAGCCAACCAACGAGCCGAGTCGTGCCGCGTTACGTCAGTTTTCCTGCCGCGACCGCTCGTCGCCCCCATCCGCCTTGGCCCGCTGCTCGTTGGCGTAATTGATGTAGTTGTACACCGTGAAGCGGCTCACCCCGAGCGCCGTCGCGACCGTTTCCACCCCGTGCCGTACGGAGAACGCGCCGCGCGCCTCCAGGGCTCGTACGACCTGCTGTTTCGTCTTGCGGTCCAAGGCGGCAAGGGGCATGCCGTGACTCCGCTCCAGGGCGGCCAGAATGTGATCGAGCGAGTCCGAGAGCTGCGGCAGCCGTACGGCGATGATGTCCTCGCCCTCCCAGGCGAGCACCACATCGTCGGGGCCGGCCTGCTCCGGGGCCAGTATCTCCCCGCCCATGGCGTCCACGAGCGGCTTCACCGCGACGACGAGAGGGTGGCTGCCGGGATCGGGCCGGGTCACTTCTCGCCCTCCCCGAGCACATTGACCTGCAACGAGACCCGAGTGGCACCCGCCTCCAGGGCCCGGCGCAGCAGCGCGTCCACGGCCGTGAGCACCTGGTCCGCGCCGCCTTCCGCCGTGTTGCCGAACGGGCCCACGTCCACGGCGTCCAGCTCGGCGCCCTCGATGACCTCGCGGGCGACCACCGCATGGGCAGGCGGATCGTCCAGGTCGAAGGGTTCGGTCGTGAACTCAACTCTCAGTCGCACCATGCCCCCACGCTAGCCGGGTCTTGACAGCCTTCCGGGCCGCCAGGCAATCTTCCATTAAGCAGAAAGAAACTTCCGCAATACGGAAGGAGCGCCGCCCTCATGGCCCGCTTCCCAGAAGGCGCAGTCACGGACCAGCGCTTCGATGTGAATCTGTCCATCCTGTTCACGGAACTCCCGCTCCTGGAGCGTCCCGCCGCCGCGGCGGCCGCGGGCTTCACCGCGGTCGAGCTGTGGTGGCCCTGGACCGAGACCCCCACCCCACCGCAGACGGAGCTCGACGCCCTCAGGACGGCGCTCGACAGCGCGGGCACCCGGCTGGTGGGACTGAACTTCTACGCCGGGCAGCTGCCGGGCCCCGACCGCGGCGCGCTCTCCGTGCCCGGTACGGAGTCCGACCGCTTCCGCGCCAATATCGACGTGGCCGCGGACTTCGCCGCCTCGGTGGGGTGCACGGCCCTCAACGCGCTGTACGGCAACCGCGTCGAGGGCGTCGATCCGCGCGCTCAGGACGACCTCGCTCTGGAGAACCTGGCACTTGCCGCCCGCGCGGCCGACCGGGTCGGGGCGCTCCTGCTGATCGAGGCCCTCAACCAGCCGGAGTCCCCGCGCTACCCGCTGGTGAGCGCCCCCGCCGTGGTCGAGGTCGTCGACAGGGTGAACGCGGCGACGGGCCTCGGCAACGCCGCGTTCCTCCTGGACCTGTACCACCTGTCGATGAACGGCGAGGACCTGCACCAGGTCATCGACGCCTACGCCGACAAGACCGGTCATGTGCAGCTCGCGGACAACCCGGGCCGCGGCGCGCCGGGCACCGGCGGCCTCGACTTCGCCGACCTGCTCGGCCGCCTGCGGAAAGCCGGTTACGACGGCTGGGTCGGCCTGGAGTACAAGCCCGGGGACCGCCCCAGCGCGGAGTCCTTCGGCTGGCTCCCGGCGGATTCGCGCGCCGCCCGCTGACGCCACGTACCAGCGTTGCGTACGAGATTGTGAGAGAGGCACCCTGATGAGCCCCAACCCCACTGCGCTCCCGAAGGTTGCGTGGATCGGACTCGGCATCATGGGCTCCCCCATGTCCGAGAACCTGCTGAAGGCCGGTTACGACGTCACCGGTTTCACGCTGGAGCAGAGCAAGCTGGACCGCCTGACCGCGGCAGGCGGCAAAGCCGCGTCCTCGATCGCCGAGGCGGTCGCCGACGCCGATGTCGTCATCACGATGGTCCCCGCCTCCCCGCAGGTCGAGGCCATCGCCTACGGCCCCGAGGGCATCCTGGAGAACGTCAGGTGCGGCGCCCTGCTGATCGACATGTCCTCGATCACCCCGCAGACGTCCGTGGACCTCGCCGAGCAGGCCAAGGCCAAGGGCGTCCGCGTGCTGGACGCCCCGGTCTCCGGCGGCGAGGCGGGGGCCGTCGAGGCCGTGCTGTCCATCATGGTCGGCGGCGAGCAGGCCGACTTCGACAGCGCCAAGCCGGTCCTCGAAGCCCTGGGCAAGACCATCGTCCTGTGCGGACCGCACGGTTCCGGGCAGACGGTGAAGGCCGCCAACCAGCTGATCGTCGCGGTCAACATCCAGGCGTGCGCCGAGGCTGTGGTCTTCCTGGAGAAGTCCGGCGTGCACCTCCAGGCCGCTCTGGACGTCCTGGGCGGCGGCCTTGCCGGTTCCACGGTCCTGGCCCGCAAGAAGGACAACTTCCTGAATCGGGACTTCAAGCCCGGGTTCCGGATCGACCTGCACCACAAGGACATGGGCATCGTCACCGACGCCGCCCGCAACGTCGGCGCGGCGCTGCCCGTCGGCGCGGTGGTCGCCCAGCTGGTCGCCTCGCTGCGCGCACAGGGCGACGGCGGCTTGGACCACTCCGCGCTGCTGCGCGGAGTCGAGCGCCTGTCCGGCCGGCAGGTCTGAAGGTCTGACCCCAGATTTCCGGGTGGCGCCGACGCTGACATTCACCCTGTCGCGCCAAGCGCCGTCGCCACCCGGAACCTCACAAAGAACGCCGGGTTACGGAACCATCCGTAACCCGGCATTCTGCTTGTGTCAGGCCGTGTCAGGCCGTGTCAGACCGTGTCAGACGTTGAGTCGCAGAATCGACGTCGGCGCATGGCCGGGCTCCGTGGCCAGGTCCTCCCACTCGTTCACGCCGTCGATCTGAGGCCCCATCGAGATGTTGGTGATCCGCTCCAGCATCGCCTCCACGACGACCGGCACCCGGAACTCCGCCGCCAGCTTCTTCGCCTCCTCGAACGCGGGCAGCAGCTGATCCGGCTCGGTGACGCGGATCGCCTTGCAGCCCAGGCCCTCCACGACCTTGACATGGTCGACGCCGTAGACCCCCAACTCCGGGGAGTTGATGTTCTCGAACTCCAGGTTGACCTGGAAGTTGATGTCGAGGTTCCGCTGCGCCTGGCGGATCAGGCCCAAGTACGCGTTGTTCACCAGGACATGGACGTACGGGATCCTGTGCTGCGCGCCGACCGCCAGCTCCTCCAGCATGAACTGGAAGTCGTAGTCGCCCGAGAGCGCGACGACCGGAGTCTCCGGGTCCGCGACGGCCACACCCAGCGCCGCCGGAATGGTCCAGCCGAGCGGGCCCGCCTGGCCGCAGTTGATCCAGTGGCGCGGCCGGTAGACGTGCAGCATCTGCGCGCCGGCGATCTGGGAGAGGCCGATGGTGGTGACGTACCGCGTCTCGGGGCCGAAGGCCTTGTTCATCTCCTCGTACACGCGCTGCGGCTTCATCGGCACGTTGTCGAAGTGTGTACGGCGCTGAAGCGCGGCCTTGCGCTCCTGCGCGGAGGCGGCCCACGCGGTACGGTCCGGCAGCCCGCCCGCCGCCCTGAGTTCCTTCGCGACCTCCACGAAGAGCTCCAGCGCGGCTTTCGCATCGGACGCGATGCCGTACTCCGGGGCGAAAATCCTGCCGATCTGGGTGGGTTCGATGTCGACGTGGACGAAGGTGCGGCCCCGCGTGTAGACGTCCAGGCCGCCGGTGTGGCGGTTGGCCCAGCGGTTGCCGATGCCGAGGACGAAGTCCGACTCCAGGAAGGTGGCGTTGCCGTAGCGGTGCGAGGTCTGAAGGCCGACCATGCCCGCGTTCAGCTCATGGTCGTCCGGGACGATGCCCCAGCCCATCAGGGTCGGGACGACCGGGACGCCGGTCAGTTCGGCGAACTCGACCAGCAGCTCGGCGGCGTCGGCGTTGATGATCCCGCCGCCCGCGACGATCAGCGGGCGCGCGGAGGCGTTCAGCAGCGCGAGCGCCTTCTCGATCTGCTTGCGGCTCGCGGACGGCTTGTAGACCGGCAGCGGTTCGTACGCCTCCGGGTCGAACTCGATCTCGGTCAGCTGGACGTCGATGGGCAGGTCGATCAGGACCGGGCCCGGCCGTCCCGAGCGCATCAGGTGGAAGGCCTGCTGGAAGACGCCGGGGACCTGCGCGGCCTCCAGCACGGTGGTCGCGGCCTTGGTGACCGGCCGCGCGATCGAGGCGATGTCGACGGCCTGGAAGTCCTCCTTGTGTATCACCGCCGTGGGCGCCTGGCCGGTGATGCACAGGATCGGAATCGAGTCGCCGATGGCCGAGTAGAGACCGGTGATCATGTCGGTTCCGGCGGGACCGGACGTACCGACGCAGACGCCGATATTGCCGGGGCTGGCGCGGGTGTAACCCTCCGCCATATGGGAGGCGCCCTCGACATGGCGGGCGAGCGTGTGGTCGATGCCTCCGCCCGCCTGGAGCGCCTTGTAGAAGGGGTTGATGGCCGCGCCCGGCACACCGAACGCGTGAGTGACGCCTTCGCGCTTCAGGATCTCAACTGCCGCTCGGGCAGCGGTCATACGAGGCATGAGGTGCTCCTGCTTCTGCAGTGAGGTAATTCCACGATACGGAAATACAATTCTGCTATACGGAAGCAATCTAGGAGGCCTGAGGTAAGGCGTCAAGGTGCGACGACTCTTCGAAGTGCCCTGTGCTCCCCAATGCCTCACGCGTGGTGGACGATGGGCCACAACACAAGGGGAGAAGACGAAGGGGAGAGCGGCAATGGCCGAGACCGTGCCGGTGCGTTGCCCGGTCTGCCGCCGTGAGCACCTGTACGCACCAGCCGTCTACCCCTGCGTATGCGGCGCCCCGACCGCCCCGCCGCTGGAGCGGGGCGCTCCGCCGGAGCCGATAACCCACCGCACCTGGACGGACGACTGGGTGACGGTGCGCTGCCAGGAGTGCGGGCGGCGGGGCGAGTGGCCGCAGCCGGAACTGGGCTGCCCGTGCGGCACGGTGCTGCGCATACCGGTCCGGCCGGTCACCATCCGTACCGCGCACGACGCGGTGACGGCGGCGGTGCTCTGTCTGAAGAGCCTGGGATTCCGCGATGTCGTCCAGCCGGAAGTCGGGCCCGCGTCCGGCGTGGATCTGCGCGGTGCAGGCGTGGTCGCCCGGGTCGACTCGTCCACGCGGCCGACCAGCGTGCGCGAGGTCGAGTGCCTCTGGCTGAACGGGCTCAGCTCATCGGTGGCGAGCGTCTTCTTCTCCCTCACGGGCTACACGGACGACGCCTGGGCCCGCGCCGGCCGCCTGGGCATTCCGCTCTTCGTCATGGATCTCGCGGGCAGTCCCCGGCCGGTCAACGAAGCCGCGGACGAACTGATCTCCAACAGCGCTTAATACCTCAAATGAAGCTCTGAACCTGCCCCCGCGCGCTTCGCGACCGTCCCCGGCCGGGCACACCCCCGTACACAAGTACGAGGTCGTACGGGGGAGGTGGGTGTGATGCCCGCAGAAATGTGGTGGTTCATCGGCGCCGCGGGGGTGCTGCTCGCGATGGCCGCGGCACTCCTGCGGCCTGGCCCGGGCCCGGAACCGGGCCCGGAACCGGAGCGACCGGCCGAGCCGGGACCACAGGCAGTCGCCCTGCTGCGCGGTGGTCGCCGGGCGGCCGTGACCGTGGCGCTCGTCGCCCTCCAGCGGCGCGGCGTGGTCACCACGGGGCGTACGGGCACGGTACGGACGGACGGCAGGGCACCCACCGGCGTACGCGACCCGCTCCAGCTCGCGGTCCACACCTCCCTGCGGCGGGCGATGGGGTTGCGGGGGCTGGCCTCCCAGGCGCGGATCCGGCCCGTGCTCGACGGACTGCGTGACGAACTGGCCGCCGCCGGGCTGCTGCGGGCCAACGGGCGCCGGCGTACCGCCCGCGCGCTGCTGTACGCCGTGCCGGTCACGGTCGTCGCCGGACTGCTGGTCACCCCGCTCGGCGCGCCCAACACCCCACTGCAGCTCGCGGTTTCGGCCGTGCCGGTTGTTGTGGCGGCGGCCCTGTGGTGCCTGCCTCGGCGGACCCGCGCGGGTCGGCGGCTGCTGGCGTCGCTGCGCGAGCGTCACCCGCTGAAGGGCGTCCGCAGGGACCGTTCCGAGGAGCGTGTGCTGATATCCGTCGCGCTGTACGGGGACCCGGCCCTGCGGCTGTACGTCCCCGCCTTCGCCCGGGACGGCGGGCTGCTCGGGCGAGGCGGCAAGGACCCCGGCCTCGCCGTGTACAACAACTCGAGCGGCAGGGTGAGCTGCGGAGGCGGAGCGAGCTGCGGAGCCTGAAAGGACTGGGCCATACTCCCCGTATGCGTATGCCCCTGCCACCCATACCGCCGATACTGCCGATACTGCCGATGTCCATCCGACCGGCCGCACGCGCCGAACTCCCCCTGCTCCAGGAGATCGAACGAGCCGCCGGAGAGCCGTTCCGCGCCCTCGGCATGGCAGTGATCGCCGATGACGACCCCCCGGCGCTGGACCTGCTCGACCGCTACCGGCGGCAGGGCCACGCCTGGGTGTCGGCCGACAGCGCGGACCGCCCCCTCGCCTATCTGCTCTGCGACGAGGTCGACGGGGCCGCCCATATCGAGCAGGTCTCCGTCCACCCGGCCGCCGCCCGCCGCGGCCTGGGCAGCAGCCTGATCGACCACCTCGCGTGGTGCGCGGTCGCCGACGGGCTGACTGCCCTGACGCTGACGACGTTCACCGAGGTCCCCTGGAACGCGCCGTACTACACGCGCCTGGGCTTCCGCACGCTCGGTGAGGACGAACTGACCGACGGGCTGCGGGAGATCAGACACCAGGAGGCCCAGCACGGCCTGGACCACTGGCCCCGGGTGTGCATGCGCCGCGAGCTCACCCCATAGCAGCGGGAGCCGACAAGGGGAGCGCTCAGCGCAGCTCCTCCTCGTCGTACTCGTCGGCCGAGCCCGCGGCCGTACGCTCGCGCAGCTCGATCCGGCGGATCTTCCCCGAGACCGTCTTCGGCAGCTCCCCGAACTCCAGCCGACGGACGCGCTGATACGGGGCGAGGACGGCGCGCGAGTGCGCGAACAGCAGTTTCGCCGTGTCGGGGCCGGGTTCCCAGCCGTCCGCCAGCGTGATGTACGCCTTCGGCACGGCGAGCCGCAGCGGGTCGGGGGCGGGCACGACCGCCGCCTCCGCGACCGCCTCGTGCTCCAGGAGCGCGCTCTCCAGCTCGAACGGCGAGATCTTGTAGTCGGAGGCCTTGAAGACGTCGTCGGCGCGCCCGATGTAGGTGATGTACCCCTCGGCGTCGCGCGCGCCGATGTCGCCGGTGCGGTAGTAGCCGCCCGCCATCGCCGCGGCTGTACCCTCCGGGTCCCCGTGGTATCCGGTCATCAGGCCGACAGGGTTGCCCGCCAGGTCGAGCGAGATCTCGCCCTCGGCCGCGCCCGGCGCGCCCGTCACCGGGTCGAGGAGCTCCACCTTGTAGCCGGGGCTCGGGCGGCCCATGGACCCGGCCTTGAGCAGCTGGCCGGGGCTGTTGGCGACCTGTACGGCGGTCTCGGTCTGGCCGAACCCGTCCCGGACGATCACGCCCCACTCACGGCGTACGGTCTCGATGACTTCCGGGTTGAGCGGCTCACCGGCGGCCACGACCTCGCGCGGCGGCGTACGCAGCAGGCTGAGGTCCGCCTGGATCAGCATCCGCCACACGGTGGGCGGGGCGCAGAAACTGGTCACGCCCGCGCGGTCCATCTCGGCCATCAGGCGGCCCGCGTCGAAGCGCGTGTAGTTGTGGATGAAAACGGTCGCCTCGGCGTTCCAGGGGGCGAAGAGATTGGACCAGGCGTGCTTGGCCCAGCCGGGCGAGGAGATGTTCAGATGCACATCGCCGGGGCGCAGCCCGATCCAGTACATCGTCGCCAGGTGCCCGACGGGGTACGAGACGTGGGTGTGCTCGACCAGTTTGGGGCGGGCGGTGGTGCCGGAGGTGAAGTAGAGCATCAGGGGGTCGTCGGCGTGCGTGACCCCGTCGGGCTCGAAGCCGGCCGGGGCCTCGTACACACCGCTCTCGTACGACAGCCAGCCACTGCCCTCGCCGGTCGCGCTACGGTTGACGCCGCCGTTGACGACGCCGTTGACGACGCCTTTGACGACGATCCGGGTGTAGTCGCCGGGCACCTGGTCGAACTTGGCCGCGTCCTCGGCGCGGACGATGACATGGCGCACCCGGCCGCGCTCGACCCGGTCGCGCAGGTCCACGGAGCCGAGCAGCGGGGTGGCGGGGACCAGCACGGCCCGCAGCTTCATCGCGGCGAGGGCGGTCTCCCAGAGCTCGACCTGATTGCCGAGCATGACGAGGATGCGGTCGCCCGCGCGTACGCCCTGGGCGCGCAGCCAGTTGGCAGCCTGATGGGAGCGGGCGGACAGCTCGGCGAAGGAGTAGCGGGCGCGTGGGCCGTCCTCTTCGACGATCTGGAGCGCCGTACGGTCGTTGCCGTCGGCGATGACGTCGAACCAGTCCAACGCCCAGTTGAAACGCTCGGGCCGCGGCCAGGCGAAGCCTTCGTACGCGGTCGCGTAGTCCTCCCTGTGCTGCAGCAGGAAGTCCCGGGCGGCCCGGAACCGTTCCGTCGCGCTGCCTGACGTCATATGTCCTCCTCATTGCGGGACGGGGACGGGCTACAGACATCGTTTGACGTGCTCCCCGCCTGAAGTCCGGGGATTCCTGCCACGGTCGTCGGACCGTCTGGGTGGCTTCCTGCTTCAACGCGCTGTGCCGGGACTTTCGCCCTGGTCTTACCTGCGCTCTGCGAGGCGTTTAGCCTGTCCGCCCGTCCGGCGGCCAGGGTGTTCTTGGAGGCGTTGTCGTCGCGGTCGTGGACGGTCCCGCACTCCTTGCAGGTCCATTCCCGGACGTGCAGGGGTTTCGGTCCGTCCTTGAGGCCGCACACGGAACAGACCTGGGAGGTCGGCTCGAACCGGCCGATCTTGCCGAAGTACCGGCCATGTTTGGCGGCCTTGTACTCCAGCATGCTCACGAAGGTGGACCATCCGGCGTCGTGCACGGACTTGGCCAGCCGGGCCCTGCCCAGACCGGACACCGCGAGGTCTTCCACATACACCGCTTGGTTGTCGCGGATGATCCGGGTGGATGCCTTGTGGTGGAAGCCCCGGCGGCGGTCGGCCACCCGGGCGTGCTGCCGGGCGACCTTGATACGGGCCCTGGCCCGGTTCTTCGACGCCTTGGCCTTACGGGACAAGTCCTTCCGCAACCTTTTGAGTTTCTTCTCCGCACGGCGCAGGAACTTCGGGGAGCGGATGCGGGTGCCGTTGGACAGGACAGCAAAGGTGGTCAGGCCGAGGTCGATACCCACCTCGGCGTCCAGCTCGGGCAGGATGTCCGGCTCGGTGTCCACGACAAAACTGGCGAAGTACCGGCCGCTGGAGTCCTTGGTGAGGGTCAGGGACGTGGGCGCGGCGGGCAAGGGCCGGGACCAGGTGACCTTGAGGTCACCGACCTTGGCCACATACACCGTGCCGTCGTCGTTGA
This sequence comes from Streptomyces sp. NPDC052236, assembly GCF_044548015.1. NCBI lineage: Bacteria > Bacillati > Actinomycetota > Actinomycetes > Kitasatosporales > Streptomycetaceae > Streptomyces > Streptomyces sp. NPDC052236. The sequence goes on from NZ_JBIUBL010000017.1 coordinate 194,997, forward strand.
GGCAGAAGGCGTTGGTGTTGGTGTTGAGCCGGATCGACTGGCGGGTGTCCTTCTTCGACTTGTAGCGGGGCGGGGCGACCTTCGGTCCCTTACGCTTGCCCTTGGTCGAGTCGAAGAAGTTCTTGTAGGCGGTGTCCAGGTCCCGCAGGGACTGCTGGAGCACCACCGCCGATACCCCGGTCAGCCACCCGCGCTCGGTGGTGCGCTTTGCCTGGGTGATGTACACCCGCGACAGCTCGGCCGATGTCACGTAGGGCAGCCCCGCCGCATGAACTTGCTTCCGCTCGCGCAGGCAGTCGTTCCACACCACCCGGGCACACCCGAACGCCTGCGCCAGCGCGGTGCACTGAGACCCATCCGGGTACACACGGTAGTTATACCGTAACTGCATGCGATCGACCGTACTCGAACTGGTCTCGCGGAGACAAATGGCGGGCCCGCCACACCAACGAGCAGCCGCGACATGGTCCGCCGCGCCGCCTCGTCCAGCGGCGCTCCAGCCGCAACTGTGCGAGCCGGTCCGCGATATCCCAGCCATGGGACAGTTTTACTCGGCTTTACTCGGCTTTACTCGGCAAACGTCCCGAAGCGGATGTCGTGCGCCGTGGCCGGGGTCAGGGCGGCGAGCACCCGCTCCCCCTCCGCGGCCACCGCGTCGCGCTGCGCGCCGGTCAGCGTCCCGAAGGCCTGCACGGTCAGCGTCGTGGTCTCCGATGCCTCGGTCAGCTGCCAGATACCGGCCACGTAGCCGTCGACCAGGAGCGTGCGGTAGGCCTGGTTGCCCCTCCAGATGCGCGACCTGTACTCCTCGGGCACGACCCGGCGCCGGTCGGCGTGCGAGAGCAGCAGATTGTCGAACTCGGGCAGGAAGCGGGGCGGGGCGGGGGTGTCCGCGTCGGGGCGGGGCGCGTCGGGCAGGTCGAAGAGCTCGACGCCGTACTCGTCCTGGAAGACGGCCAGCCGAGGGCGCAGCCGCTCGAAGACTTCCCGCATACGGGTCAGTCCGGACCAGGTCTGCATGTCCTTGACGGAGGCGGGCCCGAAGGCGGCGAGATAGCGGAGCACCGTGCCGTCGGGCGCGGGCGCGGGCGCGGGCCGGCTGTGCCTGCCGAACCAGTGCTCGGCGGTGGTCAGCGCGACCTGGCCGCTGCCGCCCCACAGCCCGCGCGGGGTGACCTGTACCAGTGGCAGTACGCAACGGGCGGCGAGGGAGAGGGCAAGCGGATCGGCGTCCGGCCACTGTTTCAGCAGCACCTCGCGCAGTTCCTTCATGGTCCGGGGCCGCTCCTCGACCAGCTCGCGGCAGATGGCGCCGAGCCGGTCCAGGTCGACCCCCGCCAGGCCGTTGCGGAACTGCTTGAGTTCCCGGTCGCGTGCCGCTTGCACCAGCGGCCTCAGGGTGAGGCAGTCGTCGGCGGTGTGCAGGTGGATGGTGGAGCGCATCGTGACCAGGCGCCCGACCTCGCGGGCGGCCATCAGCGCGGAGAGCTCCTCGGGGTCGAAGCCCTCCAGTCGGGCGGCGAGCGCGTAGTACGGAGGTTTTACGTTCTGCGCCTGGAGGCCGACGAGGTGCTCGACGGCGCCCTTGACGGACAGCTCGGACCTGGGGACCCGGCGCAGCAGGAGCTGACGGTCCAAGGTGGCGCGGTTCAGGGCGCGGTTGCTGAGTACGAGGTTGCCGAGTACGGGGTTCGTCGACTTCGAGGCCATGCGCACCACGCTACTCAGGCTTGCGGACAGCTTCTGTCCGCAAGCCCCGGGCCCGTCATGCTGGTGCGATGCGGCCCGGTTATCCTGCCCCGAGGGCCGACGTACCCGAACGCACCCGAGGCGGGAGGAGGCGAGATCCGCGATGCCACTGTCCCCGAGGAAGAACCACTGGCGCCGCCGCCCCGCGCCCGCACCCGCTCCGCCGTCGAACAACCCCGCACCGACCGCCGAGCCCGCCGCCCCCTCCCCCGCGACGAAGGACCAGGCCAGCGTCGTCCAGGCCGCGCTCTACCGCGAAGGCCGCCGCGTCTCGACGCCCGACTCGCTCGCCGACACCTTCCGTCAGCTGCGTGAGCAGCGCGGCGACATGGCCTGGATCGGGCTGCACCGCCCGACCGAGACGGAACTCCTCTCGCTCGCCGAGGAGTTCGACCTCCACGAACTCGCCGTCGAGGACGCGCTGGAGGCCCATCAGCGCCCGAAGCTGGAGCGGTACGGCGAGACCCTGTTCGTGGTGTTGCGCGCCGCGCGCTATCTGGACGCGCAGGAGGAGGTCGACTTCGGCGAGCTGCACGCTTTTGTCGGCCGGGACTTCCTGATCACGGTCCGCCACGGCGCGGCCCCCGACCTGTCCGCCGTACGCCGCCGGATGGAGGAGACCCCCGAGCTCCTGGCGCTGGGTCCGGAGGCGGTGCTGTACGCGATCCTGGACGCGGTGGTCGACGGCTACGCACCGGTCGTCGCGGGTGTGCAGAACGACATCGACGAGATCGAGACCGAGGTCTTCGGCGGGGACCCGGCCGTGTCCCGCCGTATCTACGAACTGTCACGCGAGATGGTGGAGTTCCAGCGCGCGACGCGCCCCCTGGTGGGCATGTTGCACGGGCTGATCTCCGGCTTCGCCAAATACGGGACGGACGAAGAGCTCCAGCGCCATCTGCGGGACGTTGCCGACCATGTGACGCACACGAGCGAGCGCGTGGACGGCTTCCGCCAGGCGCTGGCGGACATCCTGACGGTCAACGCGACGCTGGTGACGCAGCAGCAGAACGCGGAGATGCGGGCGTTGGCGGAGGCGGGCTTCGAGCAGAACGAAGAGATCAAGAAGATCTCCTCGTGGGCGGCCATTCTCTTCGCTCCGACGCTGGTCGGGACGATCTACGGCATGAACTTCGACCACATGCCGGAGTTGCACTGGGTGCTCGGATACCCCTTTGCGGTGGGCCTCATGGCGGCGGTATGCACCAGTTTGTACTTCATCTTCAAGCGGCGGGACTGGCTCTGAGTAATCGGCGCGGGAACGCGTACATCGCGAGGCGAAGGCCACGAGGATGGCCGTCAACGGATGTCACGACCGCCTCTCAGGGGCGCTGGGGAGTATCTGGGGAGAATGAAACGCGACCGGCTCCCGGCCGCCTCTTGCCCTCCCCGAAGTTGCTTCCCTCCTGACCTCGCTGCGGGAGCTCGGCCGACGAGGGCCGCGCGTCACGGAGAGTAAGGGACCTGCCGGGCAGCATGACGAAACGGGCGGGCGCAGCGAATGCTGCGCCCGCCCGTTTCAGGGGCCTTGGGAGAGGTACTTCTACGTGACCGTTGCGGCTGCTGAGGTCGGCCTGAGCAACGCGTCGATGGCGTGGCGTCCCTTGTCGCCGGCTTCGGGCATGAAGTGGGCGTAGTGATCCAGGGTGATCGTCGGGGTGGAGTGGCCGAGCCGGCGTGCCAGCGTGACCACGGACTCACCCGCCTCAAGGATGATCGACGCATAGGTGTGCCGCAGCACATGGAAGCCGTCCTTGCGGGAGGCTTGCCGGCGCTCCCCCTTTTCCCGCGTGGGGATGACACCGGCTACCGCGATGGCGGGCTTCCAGACCTCGACGTTGAAGATGTTCGCGCGGATGGCGTTGCCGTACGTCGTGGTCAGGATGAGCGGGAACTTCTTCTGCTCCCGCTCGGCCTCCGGGCCGCCCCACGGTCTCGACGACGGCAACTCTTTTTGGCCGTCGTCGAGAGCTGTTCTATCGAGGGACCATCGACTGCTACCAAGCACCGATTCTGGATGCTCGGCTGCGCGATGAGCTGATTGGGCCACGGCACCGTCTCCCTGCGACCACGGGCACCCTTGCCGACGAGCAGGACGGCTGAGCTGACCTTCTTACGGTCAGCAGACTTCCGCGAAAGCCATGTCGTTTGAGAACACCGAGGGGCAACGTTCACAAACGACATGGCACCCCAGCAGGTCAGCAGCCCTCTACCCGCCAGATGTACTACGACAGGACAGCAGGTCGCGCCTGTACCTCGTTCGCGTTGAACGCCGACGCCTGGAAGGCCAAGCCGCCGCGCCGGGAACAGCCGGTCCGGCCGGCACGGTTGCATCGACGAGGGACCGGTGCCGCACGGGCGGGGAACACGGAGACCACAAGGTCGTCCGCCCCACCAGGATCCGGGCCCCAAGATCGCGGTACGCCCGCCGCATACTCGGACCAAGACGTTTTTCTGCAGGAGGACTGTTTCATGACTGACCGACCGTTGACGCTCATGGCAGTACACGCCCACCCCGACGACGAGGCCACCGGAACCGGAGGGGTCCTCGCGCGGTACGCGGCGGAAGGCATCCGCACGGTTCTCGTGACGTGTACCGACGGCGGTTGCGGTGACGGACCGGGAGGTGTCAAGCCGGGCGATCCCGGGCACGATCCGGCAGCGGTCGCCTTGATGCGCCGTCAAGAACTCGAAGCGAGCTGTGACGTCCTGAAGGTCAGCGATCTGGAGATGCTGGACTATGCCGACTCCGGGATGATGGGCTGGCCGAGCAACGACGCCCCTGGATCCTTCTGGCAGACCCCCGTGCAGGAAGGCGCGGCCCGACTCGCGGAACTCATGCGGCACTACCGACCCGATGTGGTCGTCACCTACGACGAGAACGGCTTCTACGGCCACCCCGACCACATCCAGGCCCACCGCATCACGATGGCGGCGCTGGAGATGACCGCGCTGACACCGAAGGTGTACTGGACGACGATGCCCCGCTCGATGATGCAGCGGTTCGGCGAGATCATGCGCGAGTTTCATGAGGACATGCCGGAGCCGGATCCTGCCGAGGCCGCTGCGATGGCCGAGATCGGCCTCCCCGACGATGAGATCACCACGTGGGTGGACACCACCGGGTTCAGTGGTCAGAAGTTCGACGCGTTGGCCGCGCACGCCAGTCAGGGCGAGAACATCTTCTTCCTCAAGATGGGCAAGGAGAGGTTCGGCGAGTTGATGGGCATGGAGACCTTCGTACGTGTCCAGGACGCCACCGGCGCGGCCATACCCGAGAACGATCTCTTCGCCGGACTGCGCTGATCCGCCCGTCCGACCGGCGGGAAAGCGCATCGACCGCACGGCGCGATCGAGCCGGTCACACACCCGGAGGCTTGTCCACGCGAGTTCCGCTCCGGCAGCCCACGTCCAGGCCCTCGCCGGCAATTCCCCGGGGCCGTGGCACCGGCTCACCTGGCCACCGCTCCATGGCCGCCGCCGCCCGCGCGGCGGCCAGACGCGCCGAGCGCGTGGCCGACGATCCGCGCGTGGCCGTCGGGCGCACCCTGCATACGGATGTCCAGGTCGCCGCCGAGGCCGAGGAAGGCGGCGGGCTCGCCACCGGGCCGTCGCGTGGACGGCGGCGTGCGTGGGTAAGTGGCGTACTCGCCGTCGTGGTCGCGGCTGGACTTGTCGCGCTCGCGGTACTCGGGCAGGAGTACTGGGACGGGCGGACCGGGCGCGGACGAAGGCGCTCGCGGCAGCGCAAAGGGCGGCACCGGTGATCCTGTCGTACGACTACCGACGGCTGGACCGGGACTTCGCCGCGGCACGAAGCCGGCTCACCGGCTCCTTCCGCGACGAGTACCAGAGAACGACCGCGACCGTGGTGGCGCCGACCGCCAAGAAATACCAGGGGGTGGTCAAGGCGACGGTGGCGAAGCCCCCAGGCGGCGAGGCCCCCGCCGCCTCGGTGGTGTCCGCCTCACCGGACAGCGCGGTCGTGCTGCTCTTCGTCAACCGGTCACCAGGAGCACCCAGGTCTCGGGCTCTCGCGTCGACCTGAACCGGGTGCGGATAACCCTCACGCTCACCTCCAAGGGCTGGAAGGTGGGCGCCGTGGACGCGCTGTAGCCCGTACCGCCCCCGGCGTCGAACGGCGGGCGGGGCGGGAGCACTCCTTCGGCGCACAACGGGCGGGCAGCACCGTCTGAGCTCAGAGGGTTGTGGACTGCTGCCGAAGTAATGAGCGGTGGTGACTTCTGGTGAGCGTGAGTGAGTGCTGGGTCGGGTTTGGGTCTGGCCGTACGGGCCGGTCTTCTTCTGTGTGCGGCGTGCTCCGGGCCCCGTCACGGGAGGGGAACGCGGGTTCTTGGGTCGAATGGGTGACCTTTGCGGGTGGTGCTCGTTGACTGCGGTGACGGGGTTCTTTGGCCGGACGGGGGTGAACGGGTGGGCGTGCTGCGCGAGTTGGCGGCATCGTTCGTTGTCCCCGGCCCTGGTGGGGTGTCGGTCCGGGACCGGCTGCGGGTGTCGCGGGTGGATGCGGCGGTGCTGGTGGAGGTCGGCGTCTTCCTCGGCTCGCTGGCCTGTGGTGATCTCGCGGAACGGTCCCGGCAGGGACTGGCGCACGACGCCACCGGGTGGGCGGTGCGCAAGCGGGAGCTGACGGGCACGTCCTCGGCGCGCTGGGCGGGCAGTATCACCAAGGCCACCCATGATCAGTGGGCGCTGGCCCGGCGCGGCCAGGGCGCCCACATGGTGTGGCTGCGGGGGCAGATCGCGTCGATCGAGGCCAGGCTGGCCCGGCCGCTGGGGGCCAGGGCCAATAAGCGCGAAGGGCTCGTGCGCGGGTACGGCAGCCGGGCGGAGTGGCATGCCAAGTCCCGTCGCCTGCACGCTTTGAAGGACCGGTTGGCGGTGGTGGAGGCGGACTGGGCTGCGGGTCGGGTGCGGGTGGTGTGCGGCGGTAAACGCCTTGCTCATGCTCGTCACCACCTTCAGGCGGCCGGGCTGAGTGAGCAGGAGTGGCGCAAGCAGTGGGTAGCAGAGCGGATGTTCCTGGCGGCCGATGGGGAGTCCGGTAAACGGTTCGGCAACGAGACCATCCGCGTCACCGACACCGGACAGGTTTCGATCAAGCTTCCGGGCCCGCTGGCCCATCTGGCCAACGCCCCGCACGGCCGGTACGTCCTGGACGCGACCGTGGCCTTCCGGCACCGGGGTGCGGAGTGGGCCGACCGGATCGCAGCCGGCCGGGCGGTGGCCTACCGCATCCACCACGACGT
>NZ_JBIUBL010000018.1:0-193472 GCF_044548015.1 Streptomyces sp. NPDC052236
TTGGGGGGGGGGGCGCCCCGCCCCCGGCGGGGTTTTTGTGCCCGGGCATCCCAGCGGGGGGCCGCGGCCCCCCCCACCCCCGCGCGGCGCCGGGCCGCCCCGCCCCCCCCCCCCACGGCGCTGTCGTGTGTGGTCGGCGTCATAACGAAGACGAGGTCCACTCGACTTCGCGTCCCCCTCCAGCTACCTCTCGTGTGAAAGGCCCCCGCGATGGCTGCTCGGCCGGTCCCACAGAAGCGCCTCCGCTCACCGAGCCCACCGCCGGACCCCGGCGTTGGGCCGCCCTCGCCGGATCCTCGACCCGGCCACGGGCAGGGCCACGGAGGAGAGCCTCGACTCACTGGTCACCGAGTTCCCCACGATCAACGAAGCGTCCCTGGGGTCGTCGAACCGCTTCACGTATGCCATCGCCTTCCCCGGCGGCGGGCTCAAGGAGCACGCGATCGTGAAGTACGACGCGCGGACCGGGGCCCCGGCGCGTGCCGGGCGGGATCCACGGCTCGTGGATCCCGGACGACGCCGCGTGACCACCGACATCGACGGCTGGACCGGCTGGAACCGCGACATCGGCAGGACGCACCTCACAGGACCGCTCGCGCCCGGCGCCGTATTCCGGTGACCGACCAGCGGCCTGGACATCGAATCGTCCGCCACACCCCGGCCACACGGCAGCCGAGGACAGACCTGGACTCAGAGCTGGACTCAGACCTGGTCCTCGGCTTCGCCGCCGGGAGCTCCCGGCACCTCTCGGTGCTCCAGGGGCTCCAGGGGGCGTGTGGCAGGACCGTGCAGGATCGATCCGTCCGTGGCGAAGCGCGAGCCGTGGCAGGGGCACTCCCACACCCGCTCCGCGTCGTTGAACTGCACCAGACAGCCCAGGTGCGTACAGCGCGCGGAGAGCACGAGGGCGTGCCCCATCTCGTCGCGGTACACGGCGCAGCGCTGCCCCGCCAGCCGTACGACGGCTCCACTACCGGGCGCGATGTCGGTCACCGAGTCGACGTGGCCGGTGCGCAGGCGGTCGCCGACGAAGTGCTTCGCCACCGCGGCCTGGAACTTCACGAGCTCCGCGGTGTCGCTTACCGGGGGCAGCCGTCGCGGGTCGTACAGCTCGGTCCAGGCCGGTCGGCCGCCGCCCGCGATGTGGGCGGCGAGCAAGCGGCCGGCCATCACGCCGTTGCTCATGCCCCAGCCGCCGAAGCCCGTGGCCACGTAGACGTGTTGCGTCCCGGGATGGGCATGTCCGACGTACGGCAGGTGGTCACTCGAATCGTTGTCCTGCGCCGCCCACCGATAGGCCATCTCGGCGTCCGCGAATCCCGGCAGCCGCTCGCCCGCCCAGGCGTCGAGGCGTGCGAACCGTCCCCGTACGCCGCCCGCTCCCGGTTCGAACTTTTCACCGGTGACGATGAGCAGCCGCTGTCCGTCGCTGTAGGGCGCGCTGCGTACGGACCGCACCGAGTCCTCCGGGCTGAGGTACATACCGGTGGGGGCGGCCTCGGCCGGGACGGGGGCGGCGATCACCAGTTCCCGCCGGGGTTTGAGCCGCGTGAAGAGCAGTGCGCGGTCGAAGACCGGGTAGTGCGTCGCGATCACCACGTCGGACGCCTCGACGGTCGCGCCGTTCTCGGTCGTCAGGCGGCAGCGGCTGCCGTCGTGGAGTCCCGTGACGCGGGTGCGTTCATGGATGCGGCCCCCCTCGTCGGTGAACCTCTCGGCCAGCCCCAGCAGGAATTTGCGCGGGTGGAACTGCAGCTGGTCCGCCACGCGTACCGCGGCGGCCACCGGGAAGGGCAGTTCCGTCTCGGTCACGTACGACGCGTCCAGGCCCGCCTTCAGGGCCGCCGCCGCCTCGGCCCTGATCTCGTCCGCCCGGTCCGCGTTCTCGACGTAGGTGAAGGCCGGGGCGCGCTCCAGTTCGGCGTCGATCTTCAGTTCGACGCAGAGCGCCGCCGTGTGCTCGACCGCGTCCTGCTGCGAGCGCGCGTACAGCTCGGCGCTCTCGGCGCCGTGCCGCTCCTCCAGCCGCGCATAGGTCAGGCTGTGCAGGGACGTGAGCTTGGCCGTGGTGTTCCCGGTGACGCCGGCTGCGATCCGGTCCGCCTCCAGGACGACGACGTCCAGCCCCGCGCGGACCAGCTCCCAGGCGGTGCACAGACCGGCGATGCCGCCGCCGATCACGGCGACGTCGGCGGTCACGTCCGCGGTGAGCGGCGGACTGCCGGTACCGGGGGTGGTGGCTATCCAGTACGACTCATCCACGGTCGGTCGGCGCTCCGCTACCATCTTTCCTCACACTCCGCAGGCCTGCTCAGGCCACTCCTTGGTGATCCGGAAGCAGTGATTCCCGTAGCCGAGCACATGTCCGTCGGCGTCGACGAAGGTCCCCTTCACCTGGTACGTATCGCGTGCCAGGTGCCCGCTCGGGAGCCGCTCCGGCGGCAGCACCACTTCGTACGGGCCGCCGGGGCGGTAGCAGCCGAGCATCACCTCGTTGGTGGCGACCACGACGCCCTGCCGCTCCCGTACGTCGACGAATTTGAGCCCCTCGACGGGTTTCCCCAGGCGGAAGGTGAGCGTTACGCGGATCTCCGCGCCTTCCTTCAGCGCGAAAGGGCTGCCGGGGAGCGGCAGTGCCACAAGGGGATCGTGATGCCCTTCGGCATGCAGCGACACGCTCAGCAGCTCGAAGTGACGGGTATCGCCAATCGGGTCTTCCAGGGGAGTTTTCATCGTACGAGCCAGCTTCCGGGCGGGCAGGATGTCAGTCGCGGTACGTCAGTCGCCGTCTCGCCGGTCTCCGCGGTCTGCGCGTCCCTGAGGCCGCCCGCTCCGCCTCTTCTGCCACCAGCGGCCGATCAGCGGCACCGCAGTGGCGAAGGTCAGAGTCCAGGTGGCCGCGAAGACCCAAATGAGCGCGGGAGAGACGGTGAGCGACGCGGCGATCAGAAGGATCAGCGAGGCCAGCGCCAGAACACAGACCACTGGACCGTTCGGCCTGCGTAGTCCTGGAGCCACAAGGGAAAGGATGCGTGGCGTCGAGCGCTGCCCACGCATCGTGCGGAGCCGGCGTTGCAGCTCCGGTTCACCCTTCAGCTCCGATTCCATCTCGGAGAGGATGCGTCGTTCGTGATCGGAAAGTCCGGCTTCGTCCATCGCTGGCGCCTCCGATTCGTCCGCCTCGAACGGGTGATGCACAGCTGCCCGGTCTGCGCGCAATCAAACGGCCTACGGCATGCCGCGTCATGCCGCGCGGCATGGGCCGCGCAGCAGTGACTGCCGGGGCGTGGCTGCCGGGACGTGGCTGCCGGCGGGGCGCGGCGTGCTAGCCGGCCGCCGCGTACACGCGCGTCGCGAACTCCGCGATCTGTTCATCGCTGAGGTTCTTTGCGAGATTGGCCTCCGTGATCATGCCGACCAGGCTGTGGCCCATCGAGACATCGATCACCGGCAGCCGCTTGATCCGGTGCTGCTCCATGGACTGCAGGGCCTCGGCGGCGAGCGCGTCGGCGTCTATCCAGTGCAGCTCTCCGCCCAGGCTTCCGGCCTCCACGTTCGCCGGGTTTATCCCTTCGGCACAGCACTTGACCACAATGTCCCGGTCGGTGACCAGGCCCTTCAACTTGTTGTCGTCACCGCAGATCGGCAGACAACCGACGTTCAAATCGCGCATCATCCTGGACGCCTCCTCCAGCGACTGGTGCGCGCCGACACACTGGACTCCGCTGGTCATGATGTCGCGAGCCTTGAGCTGCTTGGCTTCAGCCATGATTCCTCCCGCTTTGGACGCGTTGGTCTCCTCGGGCTCCTCTACCCTCGATCACAACACGAATGGCCCAGTACCGCCGCTGGAAACGTCCCGCCGAGGCCGTATCGGAAGTCGTCGCCCGTCTGCTGCGCCAGGCGCTGCCATAAAGATTGCTCGACTTAAGTAACCCGCATATGCTTGCCTAAGTCAAGCAATCCAATGCCGACCGCCACCGGGCAGCCTCAGGCGGAGACGGCCCGACGCGCGCCAAATCCGTGGGGCCGGGGAACGGGCTCGCGCGAGCCGGCAACGCCCACCCCCGTACCTCCAGAAAGAGTTTCCCCATAGCCACGATGAAGTCCGTCCAGACCGGCGAGCAGAACAAGATCGACGTGGTGGACATCGAACTCCCCGTCCCCGGCCCCAAGGACGCCCTGGTGCGGATCCGCGCCTGCGGAATCTGCGGCACCGACGTCCAGTTCCTGCACATGGGCGGCATACCTTTCGGCCCCGGCGGATCGATGATCTCGCTGCCGCTGGGCCACGAACCCGCCGGCGAGATCGTCGCGGTGGGTTCCGAAGTCACCGGCCTGAAGACCGGCGACCGCGTCGTCGTCAACCCGCAGGGCGCCCCCCTCCGGGATCATCGGCTGCGGCGGCAAGCTCGGCGGCATGCGCGAATACCTGCTCATCGAGGACGCCGTCGTGGGCAAGAGCCTCGCCGTCTTCCCCGACACCGTCCCCTTCGACGTCGCCGCCCTGAATGAGCCCATGGCGGTCGCCCGGCACTGCGTCAACCGCTCCGAGGCGAGGCCCACCGACAAGGTCGTCGTCTTCGGCGCCGGGCCCATCGGCCTGGGCGCCACCATCTGGCTCAAGCTGCGCGGCGTCGAGCACGTGGTCGTCGCCGACATCATCCCGGAGCGCCTTCAGACCGCCCTGGACATCGGCGCCGACGCCGTCGTCAACTCCGCCACCGAAGACGTCACCGCACGCCTCACCGAACTGCACGGACCGGCCGCCAACGCCCTCGGCCAGCCCCGCGCCGGCACCGACATCTACATCGACGCCGCCGGCGCCCCCGCCGTCTTCAACGCCACCATCGCCTCCGCCAAGTGGGGCGCCAAGATGGTCATGGTCGCCGTCCAGAAGAAGTCCGACACCATCGACCTCGGCGGCATGCTCCGCAGCGAACTCACCCTCATCGCCTCCCAGGGCTACCCCACCGAGATCTTCGAGGTCACCGCCGAACTCGCCGAGCACCAGGAGCGCTTCGCCAAACTCATCAGCCACCGCATCCCCTTCTCCGAGGCCGAGCGGGCCTTCGAACTCACCCGCACCCCGGGAGCGGCCGAAAAGGTCGTTGTCACCTTCGACGACCGGTCGTAGCCCGTAACAGAGCCCGTAGTAGAGCCCGCTACAGGCATCCGGACCTGCCGCCGACTTCGGCCGAGGCCGACGGCACGAACGTCACCGCGCTCACACCATCGGACAGGAAATCCCAGCCCTCATGGCCAACAGCTTGCAGCGATACCTACGCAACCACCCCCGCATCGTCGATGCGGCTGTGGCCGCCGTGTTCTTCGTCTGCTCCTTCCCCGGCAGCGTCATCACGTTCCCCGGCTCGGAGCCGAGTGTCACGTGGTGGCCGGGCGTGCTGCTGGCGGGTATCTCCTGCGCCGCCCTGCTGTGGCGCCGCAGCCGTCCCCGCACCACAGTGGTGCTGACCACCATCTGCGCCATGGCCATGGCCGCGCTCGGCTGCATACTCACCGTCCTGCTGCTGGGGTCGCTCATGGTGACGCTCTACTCGCTGGCCGCCCGCACCGACCGGCGAACCGCGAACACCTTCACCTTCACCGTCATCGCACTGCTGGTCGGCACGGCGCTCATCGCAGGCCCCGCCCATGAGCCGCTGGTCCTCAGGACGATCGGCCCTGCCGCCTGGCTGCTGGTACCCACCGCCCTGGGCACCGCGACCCGGATGCGCGCGGCCTACCTGGAGGCAGTGCAGGCCCGCGCCGAGCACGCGGAACGAACCCGGGAGAACGAAGCGCGACACCGCGTCACCGAAGACCGCATGCGCATCGCCCGCGAACTGCACGACGTCGTCGCCCACCACCTCGCCCTCGCCAACGCCCAGGCCGGCACCGTCGCCCACCTCATACGCACCCGTCCAGACGAGGCTGCAAAAATGGTCGCCGACCTCGCCGGCACCACCTCCTCGGCCCTGCGCGAACTCAAGGCCACCGTTGGCCTGTTGCGCCACACGAACGACGCCGATACGTCCCTGGAACCCGCACCCGGGCTCGCGCAGCTCTCCCACCTGACCGCCTCGTTCCAGAACGCCGGACTCACCGTCACCGTCACCACCGAGGGAAAGCCGCAACCACTGTCACCCGGAGCGGATCTCACCGCGTACCGCATCGTGCAGGAGGCACTCACCAACGTCACCAAGCACGCCGCCACCGGCTCGGCCGAGGTGCGGCTCACGTACTCCCACGACCGGCTGGGCATCACCGTCACCAACGACGGAGGCGGAACACCGTCCCCCTCTCCAGCCCCGGAAAGCAGCGGATACGGCCTCATCGGCATGCGCGAGCGCGCCCTCTCGGTCGGCGGCCACCTCCGCGTGGGCCACCGCCCGCAAGGCGGCTTCGAAGTCGACACCGAACTGCCGCTGCACCCCCACACCCGAGAGGAAGCCCCCGCCATCTGACCCTCCCCGCCGCCTGCGGCGCGCGGCACCAGCCGGCACTTCCCCAAAGAAATTCTGCAAAAATACTTTTGGAAAGCCTTCAGGCTGCTTATGCTCCAGCCATGGCAGGCGAAGATCACCGGCGGGTCCTCGATCCCGAGCAGGACACTGCGGCCCTGAAGGCCCTCACGCACCCGTTGCGTATCCGGCTGCTCGGGCTGCTGCGGCAGGACGGTCCGGCCACCGCGAGCGAACTCGCGGTCCGGACCGGGGAGTCGTCCGCTTCCACCAGTTATCACCTGCGGGTTCTGGCGAAGTACGCGTTCGTCGCCGAGGCCGAGCATCGTGACGGGCGGGAGCGCCGCTGGCAGGCGGTGCACTCTGTGACGTCCTGGAGCAACAAGGCGATGGAGGCCTCACCGGACAGCCGAGCCTTCGTCGGCTTCTCGCGCCGGCGCCAGATCGAGCACTTGGAGGTGTCTCTCGTCCGGCACGAGGCGGACATCACCGACGGACGGCTGGGCCAGGAGTGGGTGGAGCCGTCCGGAATCAGCGACCTGATGCCTCGTCTGACTCCCGAGTCGCTCACCGAGCTGTGGCAGGTGCTCGACAGGAAGCTGGCGGAACTGACCGCTCGCGATGAGGGAGATCCGCGCGCCGCGCAGGTCGTGCTCCTCACGGCCGGACTCCCCCTCGCGCCGCGCGACAACCCCGGCGCGGAGCCGGGCACATCCGCCCCCGCGGAGACGGACGGCGCGGACGGCGCGGACGGCGCGGACGCATCGTGACGACCGGGCCGCTGGACATAGGCACCGCACGCCGCCGCTATGTCATGGTCTGTGCTCTCTTCTGGCTGCCGCTGGGCCTGACCATCGCTCCCCTGATCCTGCTCTTCACCGAGCGCGGCATGGCCATGGTGGCCATCACGGGTTTCTTCGCCGCGCATTCCCTCACCACCGCCGCGCTGGAACTGCCCACCGGAGGGCTGTCCGACGTTGTCGGGCGCCGTGCGGTCCTGGCCACCGCCGGCCTGGTGAACCTGGCTGCGTTGACCCTCCAGGGGCTGGGCACCACGGCTTGGGTGCTCGCCTTCGGCATGAGCCTGATGGGCGCGGGCCGTGCCCTGTCCAGCGGGCCTGCCGAAGCCTGGTTCGTCGACACCGTTCAGGCGCATTCGGGCCCCGGGGCCGAATTGCGCACCGGTCTGGCCCGTGGCAGCTCCGCGACATCCGCCGCGCTCGCGACCGGGACCCTTCTCGGTGGCGGTCTGCCCTGGCTTCTCGGGCTCGGCCCCGACCTCGGGTCGCGGCTGAGCGAGGCCACCTCGGGACTGGTGCTCCCCCTCTCGGTCCCGCTGCTGCTGGGCGCGGGGATCGAGGTCGTCTTCGTGCTGTACGTCCTGACCGCACTGCCCGAGCCGCCCCGGCCACCCGCCACCCTGCGCGGCGTCATCCAAGGCATCCCGGCCACCGTCGCGGGCGGACTGCGCCTGGGCGGACGCGACGTACTGGTCCGCCGCATACTCCTCAGCGCAGGGGCCGCCGGGGCGGCCCTGACCACGATCGAACTGCTGACACCAGGCCGTGCCGCGGACCTCACGGGCACATCGGAGTCGGGCGCGGTGCTCTACGCGGGACTGGCCTGCACCGGTTTCGTCTGCTCGGGTGTCGGCAGCCACCTCGCGCCACTCGTCGCCCGGCTCGCGGGCAGCGGCGAGCGCGCGGTCCTGATGAGCCTGAGCACCAGCGCGAGCGGCCTGCTCCTGCTCGCGGCCACCGTCACATCCGCAAGCTCGGTCTCCCTGGGCCTCGCCGCCGCCGGTTACGGTCTGGTCCACCTCGGTCTCGGCGCGGCAGGCCCCAGCGAGAACGACCTGCTGCACCGCCGTGTCGCAAGTTCGGGACGCGCCACCGCCCTGTCCGTACAGTCTCTCGCCCTGCAACTGGCCGCAGCCCTCACCGGCCTGGCCATCGGCACCCTTCCGACGGGCCCGCTGCCCTGGCTGCTCGGGGCCACTGCGCTGCTGGCTGGAGCCCTGCTGTGGACCCGCCGCGGCAAGCCGACACAACCGGCCATCGGACCCCGACCGGATCGGGCGGCCCGCGGTCAACGATTGACGGCGACGGTGCCGCTGGAGAGCGATGGGGGTACGGAGAGCGGAAGAGCGCTCCCCGTCAGCGGTCCCGCAGTACTCGCGCGACGAACGCCGCCTTCCCGTTGGTATAGGCGTCCCGGTTGGTGGGGCTCTCCCGAGCGAGACGCTCCTTGAGCTCTTGGTACTCGGTGGCCAACGCGGGATCCCTCCGCAACGCGTCTCGGAAGACGGTCAGGGCACGCGCGTATGCATGGCCGTGCGAGACCACGTGGAGGTGGTGCGTCCGTAGTTCGGGTCGTGGTCGCAGGAACCACAACCGACTGTCGCCTCTCGGGTCGTCCGGCCAGTGGAGCCACCCGTCGGCAGAGAGAACCCGCACCATCGCCTCACGCTCACCGAGCGAGCCAACGGGCGCGAGGATGTCCACGATGGGCTTCGCCCGTAGCCCGGGGACCGCCGTCGACCCGATGTGCTCCACCGGTGCGAACAGCCACCGCGCGAGCACCCTGGAGACCCTGTCGCGCTGTTCCTCGAACAGCTCTGTCCACCGTGGATCGTGATCGACAACCCCAACCGCCATGTCAGCCATGCCCAGACCCTAGCCGCGCAGACTTCAGCGCCCGCGCTGCTGAGCCGGACGGTCACTGCGCCACCTCAGCGGCCGGGCGGGCAGCTGGGCGTGGACGGCGAAATAGCCCGAGGCCGGCACACACGTATGGCGGGGCCCGCCGACGGCAGGCCCCGCCACATGACGCGATCAGCAGTCGCGGAACTCGGGCGACTGGTTGAGGATCTGAGAGCGCAGCGAGGTGAACCGGGTGTGCGTCTCGCCGCCGACTGCCTCGGGGCGGAAGACCGCGACCCGGTGACAGTTCATAAAGGCCAGCGTGACGCCGAAGTGCCGCTCCAGGCTGCCGCGGATGGCATCGCTGGACAGTGCCCTCAGCAGCTGGCCGCGCTCCCTTTCGGAGGGCGGCGGCGTGTGGTTGTCGGCGAACTCGGCCGTACCGTCGCGCAGTTCGCCGACCAGACCCGCGATCAGGGTGTAGGCGTACGGCAGCGAGGTGCGCACGGTCTCCACGAAGCTCTCTTCGCGGATCTCACCGCGTTCGGCATCTGCGAGCAGCTCGGGAGAGACGTCGAGTGACATGGGGAGGGTGCTCCTGTCGTTCGGTGAAGCGTGACGGTACGAGGGCGGCGGGAGAGCCCGTTCACATGGTCGATTCCGGCGCGGCGGGCCCGTGCCGGAATCCGGGATCGACCTGCTTGGCGAGGTCGGCACCGGTGGCTTGGCCGGCCCAGGCGGCGGCATTGCGCAGATGGAACTCGACGGCCTGCTTCTGGAATGTCTCCCAGTCCTTGGTGCGAGCGTCGAGGGCGGCCCTGAGCTGGCGCAGCGTGTGGAGGTTGTGCGGTTCCAGTTCCCCGTGCGGGCGTCCCTGTTCCCGGGCGCGCACCCAGGAAGAGTGCTCGCAATAGGCCAGCAGGTCGTCGCCGACATGTTCCTTCAGGAAGAGCAGGTCGTCCTCACCGGTGACCTTGTTGCCGATCACCGCAAGAGGGATGTCGAACTCCTGGGCGTGGTCGCGGTACTGGCGGTAGACCGAGACTCCCTTACGGGTTGGTTCGGCGACCAGGAAGGTCATGTCGAAGCGGGTGAACAGGCCGGAGGCGAAGGCGTCCGCGCCCGCGGTCATGTCGACGACGACGTACTCACCGGGCCCGTCGACGAGGTGGTTGAGATACAGCTCCACCGCACCGAGTTTGGAGTGGTAGCACGCCACTCCGAGATCACTCTCGTCGAAGGCGCCGGTGACCATCAGCGGAACCTCGCCGACGCTCTGCACGTGAAGGCGGTGCACGGCGTCGTCGCCGAGCAGGCGCAGCAGGCGTGAACCCCGGCCCGGCGGTGTGGTCTTGACCATCACATCGCGTGAAGCGATACGCGGGTTCTCGCCCCGCAGATAGTCCTTGATCTCGCCCAGGCGTGAGCTGAGGGGCGGGGCGGCGAAGGATTCATCGTCGCCCAGGCCGAGGGCTTCGGCCAGATGCTGGTTGATGTCGCCGTCGATGGCGACGACGGGCGCGCCCGAGTGCGCCAGATGACGGGCGAAGAGGGCGGACAGCGTGGTCTTGCCGCTGCCGCCTTTTCCGACGAAGGCGACACGCACGGTCAGTCGCCCCTAGTGAAAATGAATGTCATGTTGCTAGGTTGTCTGGGGCGTTGGCCCCTGTCAAATCAGTGTCCGCCCAACCGACCCAGGTAAAAGCCGAGTTGGGCGCTGACTGTCGTCGGCCGAGCGATGACCGAGGTATGCCCCTACTCGGGGCATTTCTCGTCGCGCCGGCGGTCGTCGGCGCCGCGCCGCGCCGCAAGTATCCGGCCATCCAGGAAGAGGTCGGCGCGCTCACCGAGCACTTCGTCGCGAACCGCCCGGAGCAGTTGCTGCCCTACGCCGCCCTCGCACAATGGAGCACGGCGCGCCGGCTGTGGCAGGACCAAGCCGTGCTCAGCGACCCCTTCCAGGACTTGGCCCATGCAGGCCCACCTGCTCGCGGTGGTGAGCGGACACCGGAACTGGCCGACCGCCCCGCGCCGCGGGTGGCGGTGGCGGTTCCGGTGGCGGTTCCGGTGGCGCAGGCGGCGCAGGCGGCGCAGGCGGCGCCGGGCCGTGACCCGGTCGAGCCGCCGGCGATGAGCAGCACCGGCCACACTATGCTGCCGCACTACGCCGACATGCTCCGCCGTTCCGGGATCGAGCTGACACCGGACGATCCGGGCGGCCATGCCAAAGCACTGCTCGCCGGGCGGGGCTTTCCAGCACGCGGAGCCCGGCCAACTGGCCCAACAGCTGCGGGAGTACGACAACGCGGGTGCGGGTCCCCCGTGTCCCGTCGGACGCCACGGGCGTTACGTGGGCGTCATTCACCAACGTGGTTGCGCCACGACTGGTTGTCGTCCGGGTCGCCCAGGGAACGTCTCTTCGCGATTGGCCGTTTCCGGTCGCGCCGAATGAGGAAAAGCGCCAGGAAGGGCCACCATGGCCGACGAACCACGTACGATCCACCGCCCGGGACCAGGAAGCCTTGTCGTACCGGCAATCCAGCACAACCGGCGAAAGCAGCGGAGCAGTAACAGAACAAGGACACCGCCATCGAGTGTCCGGGGAGCCACGGAGGCAAGGGCATGACGAGCGTATTACCGGCGGAGCAGTGGACCTCCTTTCGGATACCCACGCTGGAGACACTGTCCCGGGGACGTCTGACGGAGCAGTTCACCGACTGCGCGCTGGGCCTGGCGGTCGCCCCGCCGGGCTTCGGCAAGACCACGCTGCTCGCCGAGGCAACCCGGAGCCATCCGGGGCCGGTGACGTGGTATCGGGCCAGGCCCGGCACCGACGAGCAGGAGTTGCTGACCGCGCTCGGGTACCCGGCGGATTCCCGGGGCGGCCTCCTCGCGGTGCCGGGCCAGGTCCGAACGGCGCGGCGCAGGGGCGGCACCGGCACGGCCCGGCGGCTGGTCGTCATTGACGACATGCACCTGCTGGCCCCGGCCGTTCGCGCACTCGTCGTACGCCTCGGTCAACTCGCCCCGCCCCACCCCCGGATACTGATCGGCAGCCGCCCCGCCGCCGGACTGCCCGTCACCGCGCTGGAGGCGGCGGGCGCCACCGTCGTCGACGCCGAGGCGATGCGCTTCCGCTCCTGGGAGGCCGAACGCCTCTTCGACCAGCTCTACGACACCGCGCTGATCCCCGGCATCGCTCTGCCGCTCGTCCGGGCCGCCGACGGCCGGGCGGCCGCGCTGCGGCTGTTCGCCCGCGCCGTCGCCGCCCGCCCCGACGCGGGCCAGGAGCGGATCCTGGCGGACGGGATGTTCGGCCGCGAGTACCTGGAGCGGGAGGTCCTCGCCCCGCTGCCCGGCCGGCTGCGCGACTTCCTGGAGGCGACCTGCCTGCTGGACCGGCTGACCGTCACCGCCTGCCAGGCACTGACCAGCCAGACCGACAGCCGCGACGCCCTGTGGAGCCTCACTCACGATCACGGGGTGCTGCGCGCCGATCCGGACGGGCGCACGTACCTCGCCGAACCTCTCCTGCGGGACTGTCTGCGCGCCCGGCTCGCCGAGACCATGGACGGCGACGAGCTGGCCCGGCTGCGCGGCCGGGCCGCGGCGTGCGGCGGCGGCGTCGGCCGTCGGGACAGCTCCGACCACTCGCAGCCGCCGTCCCACACCGGCACCGGCTCGTCGGAGGTGACCGGCCGGGCCCCCCGGTTGCGCGCCGTCATCGCCACCGACCCGGCCGTGCTCGCCACCGGCCCCGGCCTGAGCCCCAGCCCCGGCCCCCGCCCCGACACACTGTCGGCAGCCCTCGCGCCGGCCGCCGCCGACGTACGGGGCGGCGCCGACGACAGTTTCGGCGAGCCGGCCACGCTCCTCATCCAGGGCATCACCGCCGCGCTCACCGGCGGCGTAGCCGTCGACGCCACCCTGCGCCGCACCCTGGCAGGGGCCGGAGACGACGCGCTGGTCGGGCTCGCCCGACGGTTGACCCGCGCTGCGCTGGCCGTCCTGGCCGCCGGCCCCGCCGGCCCCGTCCCCTACCAGGAGCTCCAGCGGATCGCGTACGACGCCGAGCGGCTGGATCATCCCCGGCTGAGCCGGGTCGCCCGCTGCCTGCTGGGTCTGGGCCCGCACCCCGAGGACCCCGGGCAGTCGGCCGCCGTCCTCGACGAGTGCACCCGGCTCGGCGACCGGGAGGGGGCCGCGCTCGCCGCGCTCGCCGAGTGCCTGCGGTCGGTACGGGCCGGCCGGCCGAGCGTCGGCAGGTTCGAGGAGGCCGTCCGCCGGTTCCGGGCGCTCGGCTGGGGCGTCGTAGAAGCGTGGTGCCGGGCGGCCCTCGCCGTCGTGGAGACCGGCCGCGACCTTCCGGACGCGGCGCAGCGCGCCGCCCAGGCCGAGGCGTTCGCACGGTCGGCCGACGTACCGGGCGCGCGGGCGCTGGCCATGGGCGCGATGGCTCTGGCGGTGCCGGAGGCAGCGGGCCGGGCCGAGTTGCAGGAGGCCGCCCGGTCGACGGCCCGGTCCGCAGGGCTGCCGGAGGCCGCACTGGGGAGCTGGCTCGCAGCCCTCGCTCCGTCGTCCGGCCAGGCCGCCGACGGGCCGGGAACGGACAGACCCCGGGCCGGGTCGTCCCGGTCCCCGGCACCGGGAACCGAAGCGGCGGAGCCGGTGCCAGGTGTGACGGTGCTCTGTTTCGGTTGCTTCGAGTTCACCGTGGCGGGGCGCGAGCCGGACTGGCCGCAGCTGCGCCCCAAGGCGCGGGCGGTGCTGCGGCTGCTCGCGGTGCGCGCCGGCCGGCCCGTCCACCGTAACCAGCTGCTGTCGGCCTTCTGGGACGGGCTGCCACCGGCGTCGGCGCTGCACAACCTTCAGGTGACGGTCTCCAGCCTGCGTACGTTCCTGGAGCCGGAACGGCCCAGGGGCGGATCGCGGCTGATCGTGCGGCAGGGCGACTCCTACCGGCTGGCCCTGCCGCCCGGCAGCGTCAGCGACGTCGCGGCGTTCGAACGCGCGGTGCGCGACGGCCGGCGCGCCCGCGCCCAGAACCGGCCGGATGACGCGGCCGACGCGTTCCGCCTCGCCCTGGACCAGTACACAGGCGAACTGCTGCCTGAGGAGGGGCCGGCCGAGTGGCTGGCCATCGACCGGGAACGGCTGCGCCGGGAGGCAGCCGGCTCGGCGGTGGCTCTGGCCGAGCTCCGGCTCGGCCAGAGCCGTCCGGCGGACGCCGTGGAGGCCGCCGAACTCTGTCTGGAGATCGACGGATTCCGCGACGCCGCGTGGCGCGTCCTCATCCGGGCGTGCGAGCAGGCCGGCCTCGCCGCCGACAGCGCCCGGGCGCGTCGCGGCTACGCCGACATGCTTGCCTCCCTGGGTCTCCCGCCATCCGCTTCCATTCCCCACCCGGCGTAGCGGACGACGGCGTCCCTGGACTTCGTCCGGGGGGACCGGGACCCCCAGTCCGCTCGCAGGGCGGGACCTGCGGGCGGACTGGGGCGTGCAGTCGCAAGGCGGTGGGGGTACTACCTCTGGCTTCTCCCCCGTAGCTTCGCGAAGCCGGGGGGACCCCCAGGGCACGCACACCCGGACGAAGTCCAGGGGAAGATCGCCCTCGTACGAAGGGGGGCACACCCCCAGGCCAAGCTCCGGGGAGTACTTCGGCGACTCCGCCCCGCCAACATCGCGCGGGGGCACTCCCTCTGGCTTCGCCGGGGGCGGCACCCCTTCGGACGAAGTCCAGGGGGAGGGACTTCCACTGAGGATCTTTGGCCCCTGCGCAGCTCCGGGGTCAGCGCCTGCCGAAGAACTCCACCTCCGCGATCGCCGTATGCCGGTTCTTCTCCCCGGCCCCGAAGCTTGACCTGATGACGAACCGCACCGCCCGGACGTCCTTCCCCTTGAGGTCCAGGGTCTGCGGTCCCGGCTTGTCCTCAAGCTTCAGCTCCCTTTTCTCGACGTCACCGTTGGGGCCGCTCAGCTCGACGTCGAGTACGGAGGGCCTGCCCTGTTTGAGGAAGTCGTCCTTGTTGGCGGAAATCCCGCCATGGATGATGACCTTCTCCAGCCTGACCGACTGTTCGAACCGCGCCTCCAGGAACTGGCCCTTACCCGCCCCGGTCGCCGCGGGCGCCCAGTACCCGTTGTTCGACCCGTCGAAGGCGTCGGACGCCGGATGGGCCTTGAGTTCACTGGACGCCTCCGCGAACTTCGGGTTGACGGGGGTGGTTTTGGCCGTCCGGTCCCGGACGGAGTTGACGGCGCTGCTCAGATAGGACCGGGCGAGGAATCCCCCGCCCAGCAGCAGCACCAGCATGAGCGGGATCGCGAGGCTCGGTCGGCGCCAGGCCCGGCCCGGAGGGCGTTCGCCGGCTGCCAGCCTGCGGGGGTTCCGGTTCCGCCGGAAGATCCGCCGCAGCAGCCGCTCCCACCACGACAGCCGCTCCTCGTCCGCCCTTCGCGCGACGAGGACCGCGCCGCAGCGCACGCACAGGGTGCGAGTGCGCGGGTTGGGCTCCGAGCAGTCCGGACAGACCAGGTCATGGACCACGGTCCGGGAGGCAGCCGCAGCTCCGGTGTCCGACCCGCCGGAGGCCGTGGCCGACGTCGAGTCGTCGTCCGCCGGGTCCTCCGGCCGCTCCCCCGGGCGCCGGACGGTGCCGGGGATCCCCGTCGGCGTCCGGGGGCGTACCGGGGCGACCGGGCCGGCCGGCTTCCGCGCCGCTGCTGGTTCCGGCCGGGCTTCGGGCCCGGCTTCCGGCCCGGGCGCCGGGGCCGAGGGCAGCGCCTGGGCCGGTGCCCGGCCTTCGGCTCGGGGTTCGGCCGACCGCGCCTGAACCGGCGGCCCGGCGGGGGCGGTCGGCGGGTGCGCCGGTTTCGGCGGAAGACCCGCCGGGGGGACGGCCGTCCCCGTCCCGCCACGTGACGAGGAGGGTTCCGCGGGCGCCCCGGTCCGCGGAGTGGCCAACCCGCCGGCCACCCCCGCGACCCCGGAAACCACGGGCCCCTGAACCGCCGCCCCGGAGACCGCCGCGTCCGGAACCGTTCCCCCCGGAGCCGTTCCTGCCGGAACCGTTCCCGCCGGAACCGTTCCCGCCCCGGAGTCCCCGCTGCTACCGCCCTGCGTGTCCGGCTCCCAGTCCAGGAAGAGCTCGCAGGACCCGCAGAACGCCGTGCCCGGCGCGTTGCGGTGGCCGCAGTCCGGGCAGATCAGCCCGGCGCCGCCGCTCATGACGCGTCCGCGAGGGGCAGCAGTTCGACGTCGTAGCCGACATGCGCCGGCACTTCCTCGCCCACCAGCCGCCGCAGCCGGTCCACGTCGGCCTCGTCCGGGTCGGCGACCCGCAGCCTGACGGTGACCCGGGGCCGCCCGTCGGCCGGGCCGGGCAGCGGACTGCGCGGGGTCACGGACCACGACGCGCCGCCCGTCTCGTCGATCTCCGGTTCCGCGCCGAACTCCAGCCGTACGGCGTCGGCGAGCCCGCCCCTCGTGCCGCGCTGCCGGTGCCGGTCCATCGCCCCGGTGACCGCCGCCCGCCGCTGCTCGGCCGACCGCTCGTCACCGGCCCCGGCAGCCGGCCCGGCGCCCGTGTCGGCGGCCACCCAGGTCGCGAGCCACGACAGGAAGTCCTCCGGGGCGGTACGCGGATCCAGGTGGGCGGGCAGGTTGTCGAGGGTGAGCAGTACCGGCGCCAATACCTCGTCCAGCGCCTCCAGGAACCGCTGGAGAAAATCCTCCCCCAGGTACACGGCGGGGAGCTGGTACATCAGGGGGTGGGGCGTCGGCAGCCCCGGGATGGTTCCGCGCATTCAGGCCTCCCGAACTCTGAGTTGGTGCTCATAGGAAAAGACCAGGGCGTACGGGTCGAGCACGATCCTGGTGGTCTGCTCGGCGCGCTGACCGGTCAGCGGGTCGGCGGGGAAGAGCCTGACGTCCTCCACGAGGTCGACGCCGGGCACCCGTTGCAGCACCGCGTACACCTCGCCCGCGTGGATCGGCCTGCCGAACGGCCAGCCCTGCCCTGCCGGTCCGCCGGTGAGCGGATTGAAGTACCCGTACAAGGCCGCCAGCGCCTCGGCACGGATCAAGTCGGCGACCGTGCCCCGGGCGGCCAGGACGGACGCCACGACGGTGACGCCCTGGTAATAGGGCGGCTCCACCACCAAGCGGGTGCCGATGGGGCGCCGTTGGTCCAGATAGTCGGCGAGACCACGCAGCGTCTCCTGGGGCGGCACCATGTCGTCGAACCGCAACCGCCCCTGCTCGTCGCCCTGGACGGCGGGCACCACCAGCAGCCGTACGCCGCTCTCCTCGCCTTCCCCGGCCGGGACGCAGCAGACCCGCGCGGCGTCCGGCGCGACCTCCCGGGCCAGCTGCTCGTAGTCGCGCGGGACGACCGCCCGGTACAGGGTGCGCAACGTCATCGGCCCACGGACCTTCGCGTTCTCCACGCTCTCCCCGTCGATCCCGCCGACGGCCGCCCGGCGGTTCTCGGCCCGCGCGACGAAGGGCAGCGAGCTGCGCAGCACCCGCAGCGCCCCCTTGGCGACGTTGCCCTGTCGTCCCCCTCCCGTGCGGTAGGAGCGGATCTGTACGGGCGCGCCCTTGGGGGGAACAGCGCCGTACGAGCGGATCGTCCCGTCGGGCTCACGGACGGCCGGGCCGAAGTCGACCCGACCGGAGTTCGGGTCCAGTGTCAGGTGCCGTTCGTCGGGGCCGGACTGGGCGAAGTCGTCGACGCGACTCCACGGCGACCAGCCCGAGCCGTCCGCGACCTGGACGACGAACGGCTCGTCGCCGGGGACGACGGGTGGCCTCGCGACGTGGAACGACTGGCCGGGCACGCCCTCGGACAGCCCCAGGACCTCGTCCCTCACCGTCTCGGCGTGCACGGCGTCGACCGTCCCGCCGATGGTGAACGCTTCCGCTTCGCGAACGGTCGGCGACTGCAGATAGGTGGGCTGGTCCGCCTCGGCGGGGACCAGTCGGCAGCGCACCCACCCGCCGGGCTTTTTCACCATCGTGGACTCTGTGTGAGTGCCCGGCAGGTGCAGGACGACCTGGCCGGGGCGGTTGAAGCCGCCTGTCGTGTCCTCCTCGACGTCGCAGCGCGCCCACGCCTTGCCGTCCCACGCCTCCCAGCGCAGCGGCGGGCGCAAGGGGTCGACGCCGACCCCGTCGACGCGGCAGTCCAGGCGCAGCACGACGACGCCGGCGGGGACGGGGTTGGTCAGGCCGAAGTACACGGCGTCGCCGGGGGCGGGCTTCGTGTCGAAGCAGGGGACGTCCCGGGCGAGCGCGAGTTCCTGGGTACGGTCGGTGGCGTCGCCCCCGTTGTGGCGGGTGGCCAGCAGGGCCAGCGCGCACGGCACGATCGGCAGGTCGCGGGACGTGGTGAAGACGACCGCCTCGTCGCTCTCGGTCCGCACCGTGGCGACCTCGGCGCCGGTTTTGACACGTACGGTCTCGGGCTGCGGCGCGGACAGCCAGAACGTGACGTCGGTGCGGGCGGCGGTCGGTGGGTGCAGCCGTACGCCGATCAGGTCGAGGAAGGAGAGGTAGTTCTTCTCGGGCACGCGGTTGAGCCGGTAGAGCAGCTGGTCGACCATGGTGGCGAACGCCTCGATGAGGGTGACGCCCGGATCGGAGACGTTGTGGTCGGTCCATTCGGGGCAGCGCTGCTGGACGAACCGCTTGGCGTCGTCGACGAGCCCCTGGAACCTGCGGTCGTCGAGATTGGGGCTGGGCAGTGTCACGAACCTGCGCCTTCCTCGTGCGGAGGGATCACATAGAAGGGGAAGACGAGGTTGCGGGGGTCATTGGTGCCGCGCACGGTGTAGCTGATGTCGATGTACAGCACGCCGTCCTCGACGGCATCGAACCGGACGTCGATGCCCGCGACCTCGATTCTGGGCTCCCAGCGGTCCAGCGCGAGCCGGACCTCGTAGGCGAGTTGGCCGGCGGTGCCGGCGTCGGCGGGCGCGAACACGTGGTCGTGAACGGCGCAGCCGAACTCCGGGCGCATGGGCCGCTCGCCGGGGCTGGTGGCGAGCACCAGCCGGATCGACTCCTCCAGTTCCCGCTCGCCGCGTACCAGGGCGATGGATCCGGTCGCGTCGGTACGTGGCGGGAACGCCCAGCCCGCTCCGACGAACTGCTGCCCCATCGGCGCGTCACCCGCCGATCAGGACGGTCGGGCAGCCCACGATGATCGGGGCTCCGCAGGCGGCGGTGTCGCCCATGCGCGCGGCGGGCTTGCCGTTGATCAGGACGGTGGGACAGCCCGGCGGGATGATCACGGACGGCGGGTGGACGGCCGGCGGCGGGAACGCGCAGGTGTGGCTGGTGCCGACGGTGGCGGCGGGCATGCCGCCGATGAGGACGGTGGGCGCGCCGGGCGGGCCCACCACCCCCGGATGGCCAGTGGCATCGCCCACGCGGGCGGCGGGTGGCATGACGGGCACTCCCTTCTGTCGTGACGCGCGTGTCGTGTCGTTCATGTCGTGTCGTTCGTGTCGTTGTGTTCGCGTCGTTGTGTTCGCGTCGTTCGTTCCATGGGCCGTTCCGTCGGTCGACCCGTCAGTTGATCTTGACCAGACCGGCGTTGATCGAGCACATCGCCCCGCCCTTGATCTCCGTGCGGGAGGTGCCGTTGACGGAGACCTGGGTGCCCTTCACGTCCACCCCGCCGCTCGTCTTCAGCCCGACCTGGCCGCTGCCGCCGTCCACCTCGACGCCGGTCTGCGCCGTCACCTTCACCGACTTGCCGATCAGTTCGAGCGTGCCGCTGCCCGCGTCCATCAGCGCGCCGTTGCCCGCCTTGACGGTGACCTTGTCCTTGGCGTCGATCTCCACCGTGCCGTCGCTGTGCACAACGATTTTGGTGCCCTTGCGGTCGAGGTCGATGGTGAGCTTGCCGTCGCCGGTGACCATCCGCACGCCCTGCGCGCCGGAGGCGTTGTCGAGCAGTTCGAGCTGGTTGCCACTGCGGGAGGAGAACGACCGCCGGTTGACGGCGCCGCTGGTGCCGTCGATCAGCTCGCCGCTCCCCGTGGACGGCTTGTCCTGCCCGTTGAAGAGGCAGCCGAGGATGTAGGGGCGGTCGAGTCGGCCCTGCTCGAACCCGACCAGCACCTCGTCGTTGACCTCCGGGACGAACGCCGAGGTGCCCTTGCCGTTCTTGCCCCCACCGCCGCCGGACTGCACGGTGCGGGCCCAGTCGCTGACGTACTCGTCGGACAGCCAGGGGAACTTCACCTTGACCCGGCTCAGCTTCTCCGGGTCCTTGGTGTCGGTGACGAGGCCGATGACGATCCCGTCCACCTCGGGGCCTTGGTCGGTGGCGCCACCGGCCAGGGCCGACAGGGAACGATCCTGCTGGCCCGAGACCGTCACCCACGTCTCGTAGCCGCGCAGCGCGTCAAAGACATGCCGGGACGTGGTGACGGTGTACCGGCCCTCGAACGGTGCGCCGACCCCGGAGAGCGCCACCGCGCCGCCCGCCCGGACCTCCGGATTGCCCTGGATCACCGCCTCCATCTCGGCGAAGGACCCGGCGATCCGCTGCGCCAGCGCCTTGGCGACCTGCTCGACGCGGGCCTGCTCCCCGTAGGAGGTGTCGGCCACCACGTAGTCGGCCTTGCCGAACGGCTTGACCGCGTCCGCCGGGCTGATGCCCAGCTGGAACGTGTCGGCCTTGCCCGCATCGGCCCGGCCGACCAGTGCCCGCTTGGTCTTGGTGTCCCAGCCGCGCACCTCCACCTGGGAGACCTGCTCGGCGGCGGTGACCCCGACCCGGCAGCGCAGCAGGTTTTTTCCCAGTTCGAGCACGAGCGGATCGCGGTCGGCGCGAGCCGAGGAGCCGGGCGCGCCGGACGCCTGGGTGGGCTTGGTGACGTGCAGCGCGCCGTCGATGACGTACGCCTGCGCCCCGGCGTCCTCGGCCAGCCCGCGCACGAACTCCCAGTCGGTGACGTTGGGCTGGGCAACATGTTCGAGGACCGGGCCGGTGACGTCGATCTTCCCCGTGGAGAGCTTGGCGCGCTGGGCGACCCGGCGGCAGATGTCGGCAACGGTCATGTTCTGGTAGCCGGCGACACGGCGCCCACGGAAGAGCCGGTGCGACTTGTCCATGCCACGGACGATGGTGAACGTCCCGGTCTCGTCGAAGTCCAGCTCCAGAGCGGTGACCTCGCCCTTGAGCACCGGTTTCGGCGAGCCACCCGCTCCGGACCCGACGAGCAGCCGCGCCTCGACACCGATCTTGATCCCGGCCTTGTCCAGCAGGACCCGGCTGGGGTCACGGAAGCGCAGTACGAACAGGTCGGGCAGGGTGCGGCTGTCGTCGATGTACCCGTCCACCAGGGTGTTGGCGAGATCGGCAGGCAGCTTCTTCCCGCCGATCTCCACGACCAGGGCCTTGGCGACGGTGTCGTTTGCCATCAGGCATCACTCCGGCCGGTGCCGGTGCCGGTGCCGCTACCAGACCCGTACGTGGCCACTGCCGCTGCCGCTGCCGCTTCCGCCACGGTGTCGAGTTCGTCGGCCGAGGGCAGCAGCAGTTCCCGCCCCTCCGCCAACCGCATCGGGTCGTCAATGCCGTTGACGTCGGCGATGACCCGCCAGGCCGCCGGATCGCCGTACTCGGACCATGCCAGGGCCTGGAGCGTGTCGCCGGAGCGGAGCCGGTGGACGCGGCGGGCGGCGAGCGCCCCCGATGTCGGGTTCTGGCCGGCGGTCTCGCCGCTGATCTCCTCCATCGTCACCTGGCAGACGGCCCGGATCGGCACCCCGGAGGTGGTGAACAGGGTGTACTTGACCTGGACCTGGCTCACGTACCCAGGGAACCCGGTGATGCCGCCCCAGTGGAAGACCACCCACGGCGGCGAGGACCGTTGCGCCTGGCGGGTCTCGCTGGTCGGCACGCAGCAGGCGAACAGCTCCTCGACAGCCTTGACGACGCTGGTGTCCTGGGTGTCACTCGCGTCGAAGAACATCTCGACGGTGAGCTTGCTGGGCTGCGGCCCCTGATACTCGGGCGGCCCGGCGCTCTTCGCTCCCTTGGCGGGGGTGCGCTTCCAGGACGCGGACTTGTTGAGGCTGAGCTCCTTGGGGTTGAACTGGAAGTCGATCCGGCCGCAGGGGCCGCCGGGGGTGAGACTGCCGCCCGCCGGCGGGGTGCGCAGTTCGAGGTAGGCGTGCTCCAGCTTGGGCCGTACGCTGCGGCCCCCCGAAGCGGACTTCCCGCCCCCGGCCGCGCTGAACGCCACGGGTCCGCTCATGCCCCGACCTCCGTCGTGAAGCCGTGGTGCGCGATCTCAATGGTCTCGGTGGCGACCTTCGGCGACTCCGGATTGAACGTCGGCCCGGTCCAGCGCACCGGCACCACCTCCAGCAGTCCCCAGCGGGCGACCATGATGCCGTCGCCGGTGCGCGCCTCGATGTGGGCGGTCTTGCGGGCGAACCCGGTGGTCATGCTGGCGAACCACGTGGCGACCTTCTCGGTGTCCTTGGTGAGCGGCCGGGACAGCTTGACGTTCGAGTACTTGAGACGGGTCGGCAACTGCCAGACGTGGCCGTTGTTGCCGCCCTCCTCACGTGGTTCGAGCACCACCTCGCAGCCCAGGCCCTCACAGGTGTTGAACGAACCCAGCTCGATACCGTCGATCGTGACGACGAAGCAGACGGAGACTGCCGGGTCCTGGGTAATGGGCATCGGATGCCCCGCCTTTCTGTTGCACTGCTGCCGTCTTGATCCCTTGGTGCCTTGATGCCTTGATGCCTTGGTGCCTTGATGCCTGTCAGTGCCGGGTATTGATCAACGACCCGGTGCGTTCACGTTCGATCCGCAACTCCGCCTTGAGCAGCCTGCTGAGCGGGGCGAGCAGCGCGCGAACGAGCTCGTCCGTGACTTTGGGCGCCCCCGCCCCCTTGCCCCCGCCGGTGCCGGTGCCCTGGGCGCCGCCGGC
Organism: Streptomyces sp. NPDC052236; assembly: GCF_044548015.1. Lineage (NCBI taxonomy): Bacteria > Bacillati > Actinomycetota > Actinomycetes > Kitasatosporales > Streptomycetaceae > Streptomyces > Streptomyces sp. NPDC052236. The sequence continues at coordinate 23,072 of NZ_JBIUBL010000018.1, forward strand.
CCCGTCGGACGTCCCGGCGGACGCGTCCCCTGCTCCCCCGGTGGGTTCGGGCGGCGCCGGGGGGTCGCCGGGCGGCGGCTCGGTAACGGGCAGGTCGCCGTCGGCGCGCTGCACCGCGGGCGGCGCGAACACCACGGACCCGTCCGGCAAACGCTGCGCGATCCCGGCGGCGACGGCGACGGCCCCGGCGTCGGCGGACGGCAGGGAGGGGCCCGCAGCTGGGGCGCGCCGGAGCGGCATCGAAGCGACAGTCGCCGGGGTGGCCAGCCGCTGCACCCGGAACGGGGAAGAGGGCGCCAGAGAGGCCCCGGGCGTCATCGGGGACGGCCGCGAGGAGCGCGAGGAGGATGAAACAGGATCAGCCGAGTACGCCGCGTACGAGGAGTACGAGGACGGTCGGTCGGCAGCGACCGTCCCCGCGCCCACGTCCACCGCCCGCTGTACGGCGGCACTCCCGCCCTCGGCACCGTACCCGCCACCGGAATCACCGCCGCCGAGGCCGACACCCCCAGCCCCGCCACCGTCAAACCCACCACCGTCAAACCCACCGCCGTCAAACCCACCGCCGTCGAACGCACTTCCGCCGTAAGCACCGCCGCCGGAACCACCGGACCCCCCACTCGTGGCCCGCTCCCACCGGATCGGAACCGCGGCCGGAGCCGGAGCCGGAGGCTCGACACCGACAGGCGTGGCGGAGGAGAACGAGGAGGATGGCTCCGGCACCGTGTAGAGACGCAATGACCTCTGGGTGACGAGTGGTACCACCGGCCCTTCGCCCCGGGAGGCCGACCCCGCAGCGGGCCCCACGGAGGAGGGTCCGGGAAGCGAGGGGTCGTCGACCGCGTCGAGCCGCCGCAACGGCATCGGTGTCGCGGCCGTCACCATCTCCCCGGGGCGGGGTGCCTCGGGCACCGTCGTATCGCTCACCCCAGTCACCCCACTCACCGCAAGCGACTCGGCGTCCCCGAGAAGCGGAGCCGTCTCATCGTCAACGGACCGCGCCACCACAGGCGCCCCAGCAGAACCGGACGGGGCGTCAGCCCGGGTCGGCCCCTCGGGTGCTGGCGCCGGTATGACGTACGGGTGAGCCGACGCCGCGCCGGAAGCGTTCCCGGGAGAACCCCCGGCAATCGGGGAGATACCCGGATCGACGGCCCGCGGTGCGGGCGCACCGCCGGGAACGTCGAGCCGCTGCACCACACCGGGCCCGGTACCGATGTCAGCTCCGCCCGTGGTAAGCGGCTGGGCATCACCGAGCAGCGGCGCCATGCCGTCGTCGGGTGATCCGGACACCGTAGGCGTCCCGGATGTTTCGGGCAGGTCCGGCACCTGCGGCAGCAACGGCGACTTGGGCAGCGGCTGCTCGACGGCCCGGGACACCGGCACCGCACCGTGCTCAGGCAAAGCCACCGACGTCGGCTCAGCCCCCGGATCGCCATGCCCGTCAGGGCCGTCCGGCGTCGTGCCGCCATCCCACGTGGCCTGGTGAGGACCCGTCGAGGAGGCAGCGGCCGTTCCGGCCAACGGAGCGGTCGGGCCGAGCAGCGGCCGGGCGGTGGGGGGCAGTGCGGACAACGGCTCACCCAAGCCACGGTGCGGCGGACGTCCCGGAGCCATGGTGCCTCGCTGCACGACAGGAGCGTGAGGTGGCACCGGCACAACAGGCACGCTGGTGCCCGAGGCCGGGCCCACGTCCCGCCCCGGTTCGGAGAGTGGGAGTGGGAGCGAAGTGCTCTCCTGGGCCCCGGGCGATGCCGGAAACGCGGACCGCTGGACAACGACGCCTTCACCCGCCGTCACCTGCGCGGCAAGCAGGTCGGCCACAGGTTCGACCGGGGCGGCGGGAGCCATCGGCCCGGGGTCATCGTCCGGTACGGGGGCCGGAACCGCCGCCAGTTCCCGTGCCGGTACGTCCGGCGGTTCGGCGACGGTCAAGGGTCGCGAGGGTGCGGGCGCCGACGGAACGGACGGCATCCGCATGACCGTCACAGGAGCGGATGTCGCTGAGGCGGGCGAAGAAACGGGCGAAGAGACGGGCGTCCGCTGGAGCGGCGCGAGGGGAAGCGATGTGGACCGTACGGCACCGGACACCGGGCCCGGGCCCAGATCCCGGCCCAGATCCCGGCCCAGATCCCGGCCCAGATCCCGGCCCAGGTCCGGGCCTGGGTCCAGGGACACCGTCCGCGAGACCGTCGGCACGCCGGAATCACCTGTCCCGGTGAACGCGCCGCCGTCCCCGTCCTGGTCCGCGAAGGAGACGGCCACGGCCTGCACCGGCCCCTCGTCCTGAACCGGAACGCCGCCCGACGGAACCGAGGCCTCGCCCCACTCGTGCGCCTGCGCCCCGGTCTCCGCACTTCGCGGCGCGCCGACAGCGCTGGGGGCCCGCCCCTCGACGGCCTTCGGCGCGTCGAAGCTCCGCGGTCCGGTCGGCGGTCCGGTCCGCGGTCCGGTCCGCTGCACGCTGGGGGCCGCAAGACCGTGTCCGGTGCCGGCCGGCGCCTGCGCGCTGACCAGGTGTCCGAGGGGCCCGGTGATCGTGGGGTCCTGCCAACTGCCCAGCCGCTGCCGGAACCCCACGGGATCGGTCACCAGCCCCATGGCCCCGCCCAGCGTCCGCTGCACGGGGGGCGCGGACCGCCACCCCGGTTCCGCGGCTGCGCCGTAGTGGTCGTCCGTCCCGGAATCAGCCCGTGGTTCCGACCCGAGGCCCCCCGCCCCCGGCAGGTTGTCCCTGTCCGCCCCTCCACTCCCCCTCAGCCAGGACAGCAGTCCCATCTCCGATTCCCCCTCACCGCTGGTTGAGCCGGGCGATCTGCTCGACGTACCTCTGTCGTTCGGGGTGTTCCAGATCGAGCAGTTCGTCGAGCGGCCAGTGGAAGTGATAGGCGAGGTACGCGACCTCCTCGTAGAGGCGCTCGGTCGCGTACGTCACGATTCCCCCAGGCGACCACCGGCGAGGTCCACCGCGAAGTGCTCCTGACAGGAAGGGCAGGTGACCGCCGCGCGGGTGTGTCCCTCCGCGTTGATCCGCCGGTAGAAGTCCTGGAGGAACGCGAGGTCCGAGGCGAACAGGTTCTCCACGATGCCCGCGTGGACGTCCTCGATGGTGCCGATCCGGGTGATCACCCGGGCGATCAGCACTACCGAGAGATAGGCGGAGTTCTCTCGCACCCGGTCGTCCCGCAACGGGATGAGCTCGTCACGGGCGGTGGCCAGCCGCATCACACCGTGGCGGTGCACGGTGCCGGAGTCGTCCACGTATCCCCGGGGCAGTTCGAAGGAGAACTCGGTGCGGAGCGTGTCACGCTCCGCACCGGCACCCCGCTCACCGGCCCCGGACTGTCCCGCCTGCTCCGGCTCCCGCGCCTGTGGTGCCTGCCGCGAGGGCGCGGGCATCGTCCGACGCATCAGCCGACTTCCATGCTCTCGTAGGTGATCGCGAGTTTCTCGGTCAGGACGGAGGTGTCACCCGCCTTCAAGGTGCCGATCTCCAGGGACTTCGGCCAGGCGTTCACCAGCTGATAGCGCTTGATCGCGACGCCCTCGTAGTCGTAGACGACGATGGCGCCGTTCTTGCGGGCGTCGCCCATTTTCCCGAACCGGGAGGACTTGATCCACGACTCGAAGCTGTTGTCCTCGGTCAGTCCCCGGGTGACGGTGACCTCGCCGGCCTTCGGCCGTCCCGGCAGCTTCTTGATGGCGTATTTCCCATCGGCGGTGTTCTGCTTCAGTTCGATGACGTCCTGTTCCATCTTCAGGCCGCTGACCTCGGTGATCTGTTTGATCACCACGCCGTCGAACTCCAGCCCAAAGGAATGGCCCACCGAGCTGTCAAGATCGGGAAGTGGCATTCCAGCCTCCTTTGCTTCTCTGTGATCGGACGACGGCGTTCAACCGCACAGACGGGTGCGGGTCACCTGAGGCGACCCGGCATTCCTCCGGCCCGGCAATCCGTCATTTCGAAATTTCCTCGAACGTGATTCTTGCCGTCCGCTACTCGTCGACCGATCCCGTACCGCCCGACAACTGGGAGAGCCGGAACACCACGAATTCCGCGGGCTTGACCGGAGCCACCCCGACCTCGCAGATGACCACTCCGGCGTCGATGCTCTCGGCGGGATTCGTCTCCCGGTCGCATTTCACGTAGAACGCCTCGTCCGGCGTGAGCCCGAACAGCGCGCCCTTGCGCCACTCATTGACCAGGAACGCGGAGATGGTACGCCGGACACGGGCCCACAGAGCGTCGTCGTTCGGCTCGAAGACCACCCACTGCGTGCCGGTCAGGATCGACTCCTCCAGGTAGTTGAAGAGCCGACGCACATTCAGATAGCGCCATGCGGCGTCGGAGGCGAGCGTGCGCGCACCCCACACCCGGATGCCCCGGCCCGGGAAGGACCGGACGCAGTTGACGCCAAGAGGGTTGAGCAGGTCGTGCTCCCCCTTGGTGATCTGCGTCTGGAGGCCGACCGCGCCCCGGAGGACCTCGTTCGCCGGTGCCTTGTGGACCCCGCGCGACTCGTCGCTGCGAGCCCACACCCCGGCGATGTGCCCACTCGGCGGTACCAAGGCGGCCCGGCCGATCGACGGGTCGAACACCTTGATCCACGGGTAGTAGAGCGTCGCGAACTTGGAGTCGAAGCCGGCCGTGTCCAGCCGCCAGCCCTTGATCTGCTGCGGGGAGAGCCCGGGCGGCGCGTCGAGGATGGCCACCCGGTCACCCATCAGCTCGCAGTGGGTGATCAGCGCCTGCTGCACCGCGATGACGGTCTCGGCGTCGATGATCCCGCGCTGGTGCGCGCTCATCAGGTCGGGTACCGCCACCATCGTGATCTCTTCGACGGCCTCCAGCCCACCGAACCCGGTCCGCTGGTCCGCGTCGCCCACGTAGTCGTCGGCCGACAACGAGGCCGGCACCGCTGACACTCCGGGCGTTGCGGGCGTACCCGGTTTCGACGCGAGTACCACCGCCTGGGCATCGGGCTTGGCCGCGGACCCCCGGGCCACTTCCTCCAGGGTGATGGTCTGCGACTTCTCACGGACCTTGGTGACGACGTTGTCCTTGCTGCGGCGGAAAGACACCGAGGCGTAGGACTCCTTGACCTCCCCGTCCACCTTCACGACGAGCTTGAACACGTCGTTCGGCGGGTCCTCGCCCTCCACGGGGCCGACCTCGACCGAGACTTCACCGGTGACGCCCGGCAGCGCCCGGACCCGGTACCCGCCGAGCAGTGCTTCTGGGGTCTCGGCGGACGCTCCGGCCTCCAGTTCACCGGGACTGGTGGACGACCCGTCACCGATACGTACGACGTAACAGATTCCTCCGCCGTTGGCGAAGAACCCATATACGGCAGACGCCAGGTACGTGCCCTCGACGAAATCGCCGAAGGCATTCACATACTGGCTCCAGTTGGTGACCAGCGTCGGCTCGTTCAGTGGTCCCTGTGGGGCGAAGCCGAGAAACGCGGCGACCGAGGTGCCCACTCCCTCAATCGGTCGTGCCCCGGCCTCCACTTCTTCGACATACACACCCGGGGACAGATACGACGGCATACGTACTCCTCCTTGACCAGGGGCCGAGGCAGATTCTGACTCCGGGAGACGATCATCCGGAACGTGTCGGCGTCCGACGCCTGGTGCACAGCCTTCTGCCCGATCAGGCACTTCGCCCTGCCCCCGGCCGTACCCACCGCTCTGGTGTGCGCGGTAAGACGAAACCGAACACTTACGGCTATGAAGGCGGCGCCGGACAAGAAGACCAGCGCGGCGCCGGCACGTCCGGCTGCCCCGGCCCGGTCCCCGCAGGAGACGCCCACCCCACCCACTACGGCGGAGGCCGCCGGGCCCGAGAGCGCCGCGCCGGTGTCGGTGGGCCTGGCCCGCAACAACTTCCGCCTGCTCCAGTCCCGTGCCGGGAACACGGCGGTCTCCCGCCTGGTGGCGCAGCGTCTGGCCGAGGCCCCGGCCCCGCCGGTCAAACCCCCGCCGTCCTCCTCCCCCGCTTTTACCAGCCTCAAGTCGGAGGTGAAGGCGAAGAAGACGGCAACCTCCCAACACCGCCCAGCGGGTGCGGAATCAAAGTCGGCCCAGGATGCGGCCCTCGCCCCGCCGGACGACAAACAGGCCCAGGGCAAGGCCGCCCAGGCGGAGAAGATGAACGCCGCGAAACCTGGCGTCTTCGACAAGGCCGGGTTCATCGCGGCGGTCAATCAGGCCATCACCGCCCAGGCCCCGAAGAACCTCAGCGAGGCCGACAAGTTCGCCGGGTCCGGCAAGGCGGAGGCCGTCAAGTCCCAGGTCAACGGCCAAGTTGCCCAAGGCAAAGAAACCTCCGCCAAGGACATCGACACCACCACCAAGGCGGCCCCGGACCTGTCCGCCGCCAAGGACAAACAGGTCACCCCCCTCACCCCCGACGCGCCCCCGCCCACGCCCGGTGCCCCCAACCCGGCCGGCGCGGTCCCCGCCAAGCAACCGGACGCGGTGACGGACTTCTCCGGCGGCCCGGACCAGGTCAACCAGCAGATGACCGACGCCGAGGTGACGGAAGACCAACTGGCCAAGAGCAACGAGCCCGAGTTCACCGGCGCCCTGACCGCCAAGAAGCAGGGCGAGCAGCACTCCGCCACGGCCCCCGGCGAAGCCCGCGGCGCAGAAGCGAAGCAACTCGCCGCCGCGAAGCAGGGCGCGGCCACCGCAGGCACCCAGGCCATGACCGGCCTCGCCGCCACCCGCGCCGCCACCGGCAAGCAGGTCGACGGCGGCAAGAGCGCCACCAAGTCCGCCGACGAGAAGAAGCGCGCCGAGGTCACCTCCAAGCTCCAGAAGGTCTTCGACGCCACCAAGACGGACGTCGAAAAGACCCTGACCGGCCTGGACAAACTGGTCGACGAAAAATTCACCGCAGGCGAAAAGACCGCCCGCGACGCCTTCACGGCGGACCACAAACGCCGGATGGACGCCTACAAGGACAAGCGGTACTCCGGCTTCACCGGAAAGCTGAAGTGGGTCAAGGACAAGTTCGCGGGCATGCCGGAGGAGGCAAACCAGCTCTTCCAGGAGTCCCGCAAGCTCTACGTCGCCCAGATGCAGCAGGTCATCTCATCGATCGCCGACACCATCGGCACCGAGCTGGGCAAGGCGAAGGACCGCATCGCCAAGGGCCGCACGGAACTCAAAGCGGAGGTCGACAAACTCCCCGCCGACCTCAAGAAGTTCGGCCAGGAAGCCGCCGCGGACTTCACCGAGAAGTTCGACGGCCTCGAAGCCGACGTCAACGCCAAGTCTGACCAACTCGTACAGGACCTTGCCCAGAAGTACACCCAGGCCCTCAACGCGGTCGACGAGGAGATCAAGAAGCTCCAGGACGAGAACAAGGGTCTCATCGCCAAGGCGAAGGACGCCGTGGTCGGCGTCATCAAGACCATCCTTGAACTCAAGAACATGCTGCTCGGCATCCTTGCCAAGGCTGCCAGCGCGGTGATGAAGATCATCAAGGACCCCATCGGGTTCCTCCGCAACCTCGTCAGCGCCGTGGGCGCGGGCTTCCAGCAGTTCATCGGCAACATCGGCGAGCACCTCAAAAAGGGCCTGATGTCCTGGCTGTTGGGCACCGCCGTCAAAGCGGGCATCAACCTGCCCGCGAAGTTCGACCTCAAGGGCATCATCCAGCTCCTGGCCTCCATGCTGGGCCTGACCTGGGACAACATCCGCGCCCGCATCACCCGCAAGGGCGTCCCCGAACCAGCCATGGCCGCCGCCGAACAATCCATCCCCGTCGCCCAGTCCCTCCAGAAGGAGGGCCCCGCCGGCGCCGTCGAACACATCAAGAACTCCGTCGGCGACCTGAAGTCCACGATCCTGCAGAAACTCACCTCCTACCTGATCCCCACGGTCCTGATCGCCGGCATCACCTGGATCGTCTCGCTGCTCAACCCCGCGTCCGCCTTCATCCGCGCGGTCAAGGGCATCATCGACATCGTCACCTTCATCGTGACCCAGGGCGCGCAGATCGCCGCCTTCGTCAACTCGGTCCTGGACGCGGTCATCGCCATCGCCAACGGCGGCCAGGCGGGAGTCCCCGCCCTCATCGAAGGCGCGCTGGCCGCGAGCATCCCTGTCCTCATCGGCTTCCTCGCGGCGCTCCTGGGCGTCGGCGGCCTGGCCAACAAGGTCAAGCAGGTCTTCCACGCGGTGGCCCGCCCCGTCAACAAAGCCATCGACAAAATCGTCGACTTCATCGCGAAGAAGGGCAAGGCCCTGTGGGCGAAGCTCAAGGGCAAGCAGAGGCCACCCCAGAAGCCCGGAGAGAAAGGCAAGGGGAGTTCAGCAGACGCAGGCACAAAGCAGCCAGACAAGCGAGCCGCAATTCGGGATGCCGAAGCCCTGCTGGCATCCCGACCGACACGACAGCACGCTGGGTCAAAACTGCCAGCCCTCTCGCATAACCATGGGGTCCCACTACGACTGGTTGTGGAGTCCACCGACACACAGGGCGAAAAGGTGCACGTCCAGGCGATGGTCACCCCCAGTCACATACTACCGGTAAGACCAATAGAGATTAAATTGCTGAAGACCCCAACTCTAGACAGACTGGAACAGCAGCAACCGGGAACAAGCCAGAGATACGTGGATGATTTCAAGCAGTACGAAGGAAAGCAAACCATCGTCAAATACGTTGAGGGTCGAGCCGCGCGCAAACTTGGGCGCGTCAAGGAGAAGCCTGGCATAGAGGCCTACAATAGAATATCCGGAATGGGTGTCGAGAAAAATAACCAGACAATCGAAATATTGAACCTGAAGGGAGAGGCGGAGCGTGAGAGGATTCCCGACTTCTTCAACAAAGGACGGGTCGTCGGGGACATAAAGAACGTGGCGGAACAAAGCTACGACGAACAAATGAGAGATAATTCCAGGATCGCGAAGGGTACACGCGTAAGGCTTCGCGGCAGTGAAACACTGCTACCTGCAGCCAATCGATTCGACTTGCTTGTACGCGCCCCTTCGGATGAATACCCTAAGGGAACGCACGTGTCTGGCCCCCTGAAGGAGGCCATAGCTGATAACGGTGGAACCATCTACGAAATATTGTGAAGGATACGCGAGCAGGGACTGAAGGAGATCAGACAGCTTCGGCGCCTGGAAGTCAGAGTCGACCAAATCTTACCCAATGAGGCAGCAGAAATGGAAAGTATCTTTCGAGTCTCCGTGTACACGCCGCAAGACATTTCAAATCTACACACGACGGAAACCTTGTGGCAGTTGCTGAACGATCCGCTTGTAGCCCCTCGCCGGTTCGATTCCGTCGAGAGGGCCAAGGTTGAGTTCAAGCCACAGAACTTTGACGCAGCATGCGATATCTACTCTGCAGAGGGTGTGCTTTTGGTGCGGGGATCGAATGACAAGTTCAAGGCCATGTTCTCACACCTGTCCGACAGGCTCGCAAAGTGGACTTTCTGGTGGGATCTGAAGGCCATGAAGAACCATCGGCGCGTTCAGTGGTTGCAGTGGCTCTACGGACTCTGCAGGCAGCTACCGCCATATTATGGATTCGCTTGTTCCGTTGACGAATACGATGCGAAACACACAGTGGTCGAGGCGCACGAAGAAGGTACCGCAACCCGGACTGTTGGGGTCTCTGCTGCAGATTTTCAAAGGTTCCTTCCAGGAGTGTACTGGCTTACGATTTTTGGTGCCGACCTAGTCAACCACTTCGGCTCCAAGCTACAGTCACTTCCCAATACTCATGCCATCAACATCAGCTCTACTCAGACTGCGGTACTGCTGGACTCTCCGGTTGTCCCGGAAGAAATGAGCGACCGACTTCACACCGAAGCCAAGTTGCGTTCGCTGCTAGGCGCTAAGTATTTTTTTGATCGAGCCAATGTAGATGGTGAGTACGAACTGGTGCCAGGGCTCGCCAGGGCTCTGGGCGGTGCCTCTGCATGAAAGTTTCGATGAAGTCATCGGAACCCGCCGGCCGGTTCTTTCGTGGCAGCGCCCGGCCGTCAGGTGACGGCCACGAGGGCGGGGAGCCGCCTCCCACCCATGTCTGCCTACAGCCCCCGCGTGCCGGAGGTGTACGTAGACATGGCGGTGATGGCGCGCAAGCGACTGATAGCGGCGCGGCCGGCAGACGGCCTGAGCCAACGGCATCGTCAGCCACTCGTCAACCAGCCGATGAACCGCCGTCCGGTTGTACACGATCAGATTCGAATCCGATACTGTCGCCGCCCGCGACTACAGTAAGCGGCCGCCAGCGTGAGCTTTCGGACGAGCAGCCTGTGGTACCGCCCGAACTTCGAGGCCAGGGCGGCCGTCGGGTAAGCCGCAGATCATATATTGCGGTGGTGATCCGTCTTCGGCACCGCTCTCGGCAGAGCACCGCTCCTGAGTCCCGATATGAACACGCGCCACGCCGCTGAGGGGAACGTGAGGACCGGGCCCTCCGGCGCCTTGCTATCCCGCACGGGGACAGCGACAGAGACGCCATCGGCGATTTCGACACAGGCACCTTCATGTCCGCTGTAGCTGGACTTACGCCATGACCAGATGTGCGGCTCCTGGTCGACGCCCATGTGATTGCGCACCTTCACGTGTACTCCTCTGCCATCTCTCGCACCATGTCGATCGATTCGTCTGGGCTCAGCGCGAGCGCCACCAGGTGCTCGAAAGCCACCGTGTGCGCTTGGATCTCGTCGGCCGCTTCGAGGTAAGTCGCGCCCGCTTGGTGCTGTACGTAGACCACACCCGGATCGGTCGGCCATGGAAAGCCGAGGATCTGGAACGGGCCTGCTGCCATTCCGGGATGGGCTCCGCGCGTGAAGGGCATGACCTGAACGGTGATCTTCGGGCTGTGGGCCATCTCCGTCAAGTGCACGAGCTGTTCCCTCATCACGGCCGGGCTTCCGACCATCCGTCGTAGCACGGCCTCGCTCAGCACGGTCCACAGTCGAAGCGGGCCGCCCTCCCGGCTCAACACGGACTGCCGGGTCATCCTCAGCTCCACGCGGCGATCGACGTGGGCATCCAACTGCTCAGCTGTCCCCCGGCGGGTGATCGCGTCCGTGTATGCCTTGGTCTGCAACAAACCGGGCATTGCCTCACTCTCATACGCACGGATCTGCGAAGCACCTTGCTCCAGGCCGACGAACAGCGAGAACCAGCTCGGCAACGGATCCTCACCGTAGCTTTCCCACCACCCCTTCTTCCTGGAGTCGGCAGCCGCGCGAAGGTACAACGGCCAACGCTCTTGCGGCACGTTGTACAGCGGGAGCAGCACCTCGTCCAGGTCCCGCACCACCACAGGACGCTCTGCAGTCTCGTAGTACGAGACCTTGCCCACCGTGCACCGCAGGGCCTTGGCCACGTCCTTCTGGTCCAGCGCTGCCTCCTTCCGTAGCCGGGCCAGCTCAAACGCCAGCCAGCGCCGCCACACCGTGGGGCTGCATGCCTCGGTCATTCCTACTTCTCCTCACATGTCGTCAGCACCTGCTTGCCGCACTTGGGCGCTGCTCCGCAAGTCCGACGAAGGAGTTCATTCATTTGAGCGACTAGCAGGCTGTAGATCTCAAATTTAGAATCTACACAGACATCGGCTCAAGCTTGGAGGCATAGATGACCAAGGAGTTCAGCGAGATCATGGGGGAGATCGTGACCGACACCGCACCGCGGCTGTTCGCGGTGTTCCACGAAGAGGGGCAGGAGGATGACGGCTGGGTCGCCGCCTGGGGGCTTGCCTTCGACGACCGCGCCGAAGTCGTCACCCCTGGCGGTGCACTGCGCGTCACTGCTTCGTCGCCCGAGCAGGCGGTCCGTCGCTTCTCCCGTACCAAGGGCCTGACCGGCCATCTGGTCTGGGTTGCCTCTGTCAACTGACGGATTCCAAGCCCGAGTGGAGACGGGGTCGCACTCGACGGCCATGCGGGCGAGTGTAGCCGCGCAGCGCGGAATGCTGTCTCCCTGCAGGGAGCCCGGCTATGGGCGGGTGACCTCCGCGTCGCTGGTGAACAGTTCGGCAGACCATCTGGCAGAGCCCTGCGCCATGCCCCCGGCGCTCGCCGGCGCGCCAGCGGTGTACGCGGACATGGCGGTGATGGCGCGCAAGTGCGCAGGCAACGGGCAAAGGCGGCCCGGGCAGGTGCCTACGCCGCCCACCACACCGCCTTGTCCGTGTCGTAACGGAATCGGTCCGGTATGACCTGCTCGGTCGGCGGCTGACATCGTAACCAGCGACCACCCGAATCGTCGTGGAACCTTCTCCCGCGCATCGTGGGCTGGTCGTCGGCGGCCAAACACACCGAACTGGTGCCGCTGCAAATGGCGCTCGACGCCTCATCACCCCAACCGAAACGGCGGGGTCAGTAGTTGTCGATCCGGGAATGCCGGGCCATCTGCGCGGCGATATCGAGCTCGTTGTTCTGGAAGTTGATGGCTGTCGTGCTCAGGAGGCTCTTCTCTGTTGCCAACCGGTCAAGGAGGCTCTTGACCTGTTTCGCCCACGTCTCCTGTGCCTTCTTCAGGGCGCCTGACGTGTCCCAGCCGTAACCGTCTCGGGCACCGAACTCCTTGACTGCCGCGTTCACGCTCTCGGCGGTGCGCTTGCCGTCGTTCGCCACACCGGGCTCCAGGTCGTTGGTGATCGCCTTCACCGCTGCCTGCTGCTTCGCAGGGCTTGAGGCCAGATCAGGGGCACTGTTACCGCCTCCCCCTGCCGGGGCGAGCTGGTTCAGCTGCATCTGGACAGCGTGCCGGTCGGTTCCTTCAGCTTTGATCTGTGCCCACTCTTCCCAGACCATGGGACCCCCTGCATAGACGTGATCGCTTCCTGCTCAACCTACGGAACGCGGTTCACCAAGCGGAAACGGGATTGCAACAGCGCCGCCGATTCGCAGGCCATCCCTGCGGCGAGGCCGTGTACGTGACCTCGTGCCATCGAGACCGCGCAACGGCCGTGCCGTCGTACCCAGCCCATCACGAATCCCGTCACCCTCCGCGGCCGCACACCCGCATCGCTCGGCTTGACGTCTCCCGTGACCGCGACCTCCAGACCGTCACGGTACGCCTCCGTGGCCTTATCCAGCTCTTCGGGACGGAGCTCCACCGAACCTTGCGCAGGCAGGCGGAGTCATCGTGGCGGACAGAGGCGCGTACTGACCGGCACCCGGAGACTCGGAGTCCGCGGATTGAACGCCTGACGGTCTAAGTCCCGTCGGGTGGGAGGGCCCAGAGTGCAGCGGGTACACCCAGGCCTGCGTGAGTCTGGGTGCACAGGCTGGTTGCTAGCCTGCAGGCGCACGCCAACAGGCACACGGGGGCAGGGATTCATGTCACGGGCGGCCGGAGAGCACCACACAGATGGCGGCGCGGCCGCGCCTGCGGTCGGTATGCGGCTGAATCAACTTCCGGTCGATCCGGGAGGTGCCACTGGCGGCCAGAAGGACTTCGTTTCAAGTCCTTCCGAGAAGGGTGCCGCAGCAGAAGCCATCAGGAAAGGTCGAGCCCGACACTCGCAGGGACGGTGCCTGGGCAGATGAGGAGACCAACGCTGCCGTCAAGGCATTCGACGCCAGGGACGGCCACGGATGGATCCCGTCGAGGGTCCTCAAGAAGGCACACAAGACGTGGGGTGAACAGGTTCGGAACCTGCTGCACCGGCTCGCAGCGGACAAGCGGAGTCTGAGCGATCCCAAGTCGAGCTGGAGAGCACAGATCCCGGAGTCGGGACTGCGGTACTCAAGACATCACCGTTCCGCGAGTACTGATCAACTCGCGATTCGGATTCACCACCAGTCGCCAGCCAGTTCGCACGCAACATGGATAACGGGGACCCATGCCGACGTATCACGAAATCATGACGACCGACCTGGGCACGCTCACCACAGCGGCCGACCGCTGGGACGGCATGGCGAAGAGATTCAAGGAGCTGGAGAGGGCGTACCAGCGCGACGTACACGGCATCGCCTTGCACCCGTCGTGGACGGGCCTGAGTGCGGATGCCGCCCAAAGACGCTTCAGCGTCACCCTCAAGGAGTTCCAGAACGCCCAGGTCGAGGCCAAGGCGGTCGCCTCGCTGCTGCGTGACGCGCACACGCAGTTCGTCGATCTGCGTGGCAAGGTCAAGGCGGCCCACGACGACGCCATCGACGCCGGAATGAAGGTTTCGGACCAGGGCGTGGTCTCGTACAACACCGAGAAGCTGAGCCAGAGCGACCGCACCGCCGTGGCTCACGACCCCGACTACCAGGAGAGCATTCGCAAGAGCGTCAGCTCCTGGCAAGAGCGTATCGACCAGGTAGTGAAGGACGTTGGGGACGCCGACAAGGGCGTCGAGATCGCCTTCACGGCCGTGGTCATCGACTCGGAGGTCAAGGACGGCACGATCAACGGCTTCAACGGCCAAGCCTTGGGCGACATCGAGAAGTACGAGGCGGATGAGGCCTCAAATACCGCCACGAAGACCAACGGGTGGACCGCTGACGGCAAGGCCACGGCAAGTGGGCCCGATGCCGGCTTCTCCGCCACCGGCCCCAAGTACGGCAAGGAGGGCTCGGTCAGGGCGTACGCCGACCTCGGTCACGCGACCGCGGAAGGATCGCTGGCCAACGGGTCGATGAAGCTCTCCGGGATTGCTGACGCCTATGCCGGGGCCAGGGCCACCGCGAACGTCGGAATCACCGACAAGGGCGTTGCCGGCAAGGCCGAGGTGTCCGCAGGAGGACGGGCCCTGGCTGAGGGGCGCGCCGGGTACGGGCATGTCGGTGCCTACGGACGGGCTGAGGGATTCGCCGGTGGCGAGGCCCAGGTCAGTACCGGGGTGGGCCTGGAGGGCGTCAACGCGGGCGCAAAGGCGTTTGCCGGGGCGAAGGGCACCGTCGCCGGGGGCGCAGAGGTCGCCGGGATCGGTGCCGGCGGGACGGCCGAGGGGTGGGCCGGTGCGGGCGCGGAAGCCCAGGTGACCTTCGGCAAGGGTGACGACGGCAAGTTCCATATCGGCGGCAAGGTTGGCCTCGCCCTCGGGCTCGGCGGCTCTGTGGGCGCGGAGTTCACGGTCGACCCAGGAAAGGTGGCCGACGCCGCCGGCGATGCGGCCGACGCGGTGGGGGATACGGTCGATGCGGTCGGCGACGCCACCGGCTCGGTCAAGGACACCGTCACCAGCTGGTTCTAATGCACTATTCCCATGGAAGGAGGGCCCGAGATGCCCACGACACTGCCGGTGCCGATCGAATTTCGACTCCCGGAGGGCTGGCGAGCGGCCTCTCCGGACGAGGTTGGCGCTCCGGGCGTGGCCTTCATCGCGCTGCATCCGCAGCCAGATGCGGGGTTCACTGCCAATATCACCATCGACGGCGAGTACCGGCCGGACGCGGCGACGCTGGACGAGCTCGCAGATGAGTCGGTGCAGCGCTTGCGTGAGATCGCCGAGTCCGTGGTGGTGACCAGCCGCCGCGAGATCGGCTCCGCAGCCGCGCCCGGCCTGACACAGAGGTTGACCTTCTCGGCCGTCGCCGGCGGCGTGCGCCGCGACCTCATCCAGTCCCACGTCTATCTGTCCATGCTGGACGTCGAGGATCCGCACAAGCGTGCGGTGATCCGAATGGTTCTGACCGCCACCGCGACACAGCACGACAGCGTCCTGGGAGACTTCCAGAACTTCCTGCGCACGGTTCGCCCGGACACCGGAGCTGCGTCCTAGCGCGCCACACTGACGTGGGAGATCTTGTACCGAGACCCGGCTACTCCTAGGTTGACTCGATGGGCCTTTTCGACAAACTGACCGGCACCAAGCGCCCCAGCAGTGGTGTCGCACCGCATTCCACTGAGGAAGTCCGGGCGGCGCTGCTCAGGCTCAACCAGCCGGACGTGCCTTACGTCGTGCGCGATGGCACCCCGGAGGGTGCCGACTTGGTGGCGGAGTGGCGGATCCTGGAGCCGGCCTGGCAGACCTTCTTCGTTCGGACCCAGGTAAGCCGGGCCCTTCAGATCCGGATGCGCTTGGTCCCGGCGGGCCACGAGGTCCGTGCCCTCGACCGGCAGTGGGAGGTCACGTGGGTGGGGGGCACGGCCAGGCTGGCGCTGTCGGCTGAGTACTCCCGTGGGCAAGTGAACACGGTGTCCCGGCGCTGGACGGTCGGGCGGGATGCCGAGGGCGGTCTTGAGGCGACGGAGACATTCCGCTTCGACAATTCGGCGCTGAAGGGTCCCCTGCAAGACGCGGTCCTTGGGGCGGGATGGACATGGCGCGGAGTAGTGTCCGGCAAGCTGTGACCGGCCTGTGAGACACCGGGCCGGACGAAGTATTTCGAGGCACTGGGTTCCTGCTCGGTGACCGGGGCCCGCACCTGCCAGTAGGGCTCCTACGTGAGGCGTTTGGGCTTCGGACCGGAATCCGGCCTACCTCGGACATCTGAGATCGACACGGCCTGAGCCCTGCTAGCGGCGATGCCGAGAGTGTGGGAAACGCGGCCTGACAGCTCAGACGGGGCCTCCGGCCGCATGGCGATATCGCTGTTGGCGGACGCCGACCTGCACGGGACTCGGCGGAACCGCACCCCGGCGGGTTGGCGTGGCGGTGATCGTGCGCAAACGCGCAGGCAACTGCTGGCCGGGGCCGGGAGGGGGCTACACCGCCCACCACACCGCCTTGTCCGTGTCGTAGTTGCGGCTCGCGCTCTGGGCCGCCCGCATCCCGCCGTTGCACGGCTGAGCACAAAGCACCCGCAAGTTGTCCGTGTCGTTGGCCCACCTCTTCGCCTCGCTGCGGCTGATCGCACGGACCGGACGGCCGCCGACCACCCAGCTCAGCTCCGCGGCCTTGCTCTGGACGTAGGGGATGATTTCCACGATGTGGTCGATCGTGACGTAGCGGTTGCCGTCCGTCGGCGTGCTATCGCTCTCGCGGGGGATGAACATGCCGCACTTCGCGCACTGGTACTCGGTCCGCCCGTTCGCGACCTGGCTTTCCGTGGTGCCCAGCACCGTGTCCACGGTAGCCGGGGTGAACCCGATGTCGTCCCTGGTGCCGCTCCAGATGTACTCGTCGTTAGGTCCCCTGCTCGGCAGCTCTGGTGGCCGGGGAGCGGCCGGGTCGAAGCCCTGCTGCGCCTGCTGTCGCGCCGACTGCGGTCTGCCCGAGTACGGGGAGTTGTTCGCCGCCTGCCGCCGCGGTGCGCGATCGGCCGGCATCCGCTGAACGACGGCACCCCGCTGCGCCAGCACCTGCACGACCGCCTCGTTCCCGGCCGTCCGCTGGAGTGCGATGAGCGCCGCGGCCGGCGAGGCGTCCGGCTCGCCTCCGCGCACCCCCGCTGCGTCACGCCGCGTTTGCTCCGGCTCCTGCCCCTCCAGCCGTTCGTCGTGAGCACGCACAGCGGTTCTCCTCTGGTCAGGTCAGGGGACGAGCAGGTCCATGTACGGTCCGAATTCGCTGGCCAGGGTGAGGCGGCCCAGCTTCTGGTACTCGCGCAGGACCGCGTGGATCACCTGATGCATCGTGACCGGGGAGCCGGACTCGGCGGCCAAGTAGGCGGACGTGATGGCGATGGAGCGGATGTTGCCACCTGCGAGTTCGAAGGAATCGGCACAGAAGCGCAGGTCCAGGTCCTGATCCTGGCTGCCGGACAGGAGCGGCGCCAGGCAGCGTTCCCACAGAGCCAGGCGCTGGTCGGCGTCGGGGACGGGGAAGTCGATGACCAGGTCCAGGCGGCGGGTGAAGGCGTCGTCCAGGTTGGCGCGCAGGTTGGTTGCGAGGATCGCCAGGCCGTCGAAGGACTCCATGCGCTGGAGGAGGTACGCGCTCTCCACGTTGGCATAACGGTCATGGGCGTCCTTGACCTCGGAGCGCTTGCCGAAGATCGCGTCCGCCTCGTCGAAGAGGAGGACGCCGTTCACCCCCGCGGCCTCCGTGAAGATCCGTTCCAGGTTCTTCTCGGTTTCGCCGACGTATTTGTCGATCACGGTGGACAGGTCGACGGTGTAGAGGTCCAGGCCCAGGTCCGCGGCGATGACCTCGGCGGACATCGTCTTGCCGGTCCCGGAGTCGCCCGCGAACAGCGCGACGACGCCCCGGCCTCGGGCGCCGCCGGGGCGCATCCCCCACTCCCCCAGGACCCGGTCCCGGTGGCGGGCTCGCGCGCCGAGTTCCCGCAGTTGGGTGAGGGCGTCCGGGGGCAGGACGAGGTCGTCCCAGCCGACGCCGGGTTCGACGCGTCGGGCGAGCCGGTCGAGTCCGGCGGCGTTCTGGGCGCGGGCGCCCAGACGGACGTGCTCGGGGCGCAGCTCTCCCCCGTCCAGGACGGCGTTCTGGGCGGCGCTGCGGGCGGCCTGGGTGAGCTGGCCGGGGGTGAGGAGGAACGGGGAGAGGATGTTCGGGAGGTTGACGGTGGCGGGGACGGGCTGCCCGTACGCCTCCTGCCACAGGAACGCCCGCGCTGTGGGCTCGACCCGCGGGGCGCGCAGCAGGAGCGGGGGGCGGGTGGACCAGCGGGCGTCCCAGGGGGCCCGGCCGATGAGGACGACGGGTACGGGCGTGTCGGTCAACTGCCGCAGTAGTGCGACGTGTTCGCGGTCCAGGGCGTCTACGGGGGTGCAGACCAGGCCCGCGCCGGTCAGCCGGGCCTCCCGGACGGCGATACGGATGGCCTCGGCGGGGGCCGGGTCGTGCGCGAGGCGGGCCAGGTCCAGGGCGAGGGCGGGGCGGCCGGCGAGGGTGAGCGCGGTGGCGGCGAGGGCGGGGCCCGCGCCGCCCTGGTCCTCGCTCAGGTAGGCGAGCGGGATCCCGGCGGCCAGCGCGCGGGCGAGGGGGGCCGCGTCGCCGGCGCCGGGGACGGGCGGGCAAGGGGTGAGCAGATCGGCGACGCGGGGGTCGGCGGTGTCGTCGCCGAGGAGATGTGCGGTGACCCGGTCCGGGACGCGCAGGGCGCGGCCGAGGAAGGGGCGGTCCAGGTCCTCGGTGAGCAGGAGGCCGGCGGACAGCAGGGGGGCGGTCGCGCCGAGGCGGGCGCGGGCGGACGCGTCCGCCGGGGACAGGCCGCACAGGGCCAGAGTGAGGCCGATGGAAGGGCGGCGCCGGGTGACGTCGTCGTTGAGGTAGCCGTAGAACGACTCGAACCGGTCATCGAGGTCGGGGAGGAGGGTGATGAGCAGGATCTCCACATCGAGGTCGGTGAGGTGGAGGTCGGTGGTCAGGCGGCGCAGCCGGGTGGGTGGGTCGGCGGTGTCGGCTCGGGCCTCGGCCTCGGCGTGCCGGGCAGCGTCGGTGTGGTCGGGGGCGGGTGCCTGGGGCCGGGCGTCCAGGAGGCGGTTGACGGCCTCGTCGGTGAGGTAGAGGCCGCGGAAGGCGTCGTCGGGGTCGGGGTCGGTCTGCCGGCGGGCGGCGACTGCACGGCGGACACGTTCCTCGACGAGGATCACCCGGTCCAGGACGTGGCGCAGGCTGGGGTTCTCTGTGGTGGGGGTCGCGGGGACGGGGGTCGCGGTGATGGGGGTCGCGGTGATGGGGTGCTCCTGCGACGGCGAGGACGGGGACGCGGACGCGGACGGGACGAGCGGCGGCTCCGGCGGCGGGTGGATGCTCATGGTTCGCGGATACGGCGGGACAGGCCGGGGTGCGGGCGACGTCTGGAACCGGCCTCCCCGTCGGCACCCCCCGGTCCGCCGCCGGAACCGTTCGCCGCGCCGTTCGCGGATGCTTCGTCGCCCGGCCGGTCGATCTCCTCCATGCCCAGTCGCAGGCCACCCTCCTCGGTGACCGGCGGCCCCACCGCGAACGAGCCGGCATCGATGAGCGGGACACTCACCACAAGGTCGAGCGAGGGTTTCAACTCGCCGCCGAGCGCACTCCACACGTCCGCGAACGACCGGTCCTCGGGCGGCGGCAGCGCGATCGTCATCGGGACGGTCAGCGGCAACTCGGCCAGCGAGCCGGTCAGGTGCGCCCTGGGCACCGCGTCGTGGCGCAGTAGACACAACAACAGGGACGACAGCAGCCGGTGCTCGTCCTCGGGCCGCCGGGTCCAGGCCGTGATCAGGTAGGAGAGCTTGAAGTAGCGGGGCGGGCGGTGGCGGGCAACGACGGTGCCGCGCTCGCCGTACTCGTTGGACAGACCGCGGGAGCGGCGGCGCAGGTCCTCGCGGATGTCGTAGAGGTACAGGTTGACGGTGGGGGCGTTGACCTTGGCCGCCCACTCGCGGTTCGGCGCGTCGAAGACGACGCTGACCTGGGTGCCGCCCAGCGCCTCCCTCCGGACGAGGGAGCGCAGGGATTCGTCCACCTCGTGGATCACGACTTCACCTCACCCCTCCTCAGCGGCGCTCCGCCGACGCTCGCCCCGCTCATCCGCGTCCCGCGAACTTGGGCGGCTGGAGGCTGCGTGGCACGACCAGGATTCCCGTGTCGAGCGGGTTGTAGCCGGGCCCTGAGGCACCTAGCAGTCGCGGGCCGGTCTTGTCCTTGCGCAGGACGAGCATCTGGGTGCGGAACGTCCCGTCGGCGCGCACCCGCACGGGCGTCGTCGCGGCGGTGATGCCCTCGCTCCACTCCAGTTTGACGATGGTGCCGGCCGGGAAGTCGCGGCCCTCGGCGAGGACGACGTCGCCGAGCCGGGCGACGAGGGGCCCTGCGGTCAGTACGGGCTGGAGGACCCGGATTTGGAGAGTGGCGGTGTTGTTGGCGGTGCGCGGGTCCTGCGTCGCGCCGGTGACGCGGGCGCTCAGGGCGCCGGTGGTCGCCTTCTCGTACGAGATCCGGGCGGTGACCTCGATCCGGCCGCCGGCAGGCAGGGTGCAGCGGGCGGCGCTGGTGCAGCCGCTCTGGGCGTTCAGTACGCGAACGGGCTGGGGGACGGTGGCCGCCAGCACGATGCCGGTCGCCGTGTCGGGGCCGGCGTTGGTGAGGGTGAACGTGGTCGTGATCTCGCCGCCGGTGAATGCGGGCAGCGGGGTGGCCGCGGCGGTCACGGCGAGGTCGGCGGCGGGCGGGCGTGGTGTCGGCGGGCGCAGGACGACGGTGAACACGGCGGTGTCCTTGCCGGTGTTACCCGCCTTGTCCCTGGCCGTGCACGTCACTGTCGTCCTGCCCAGCGGGAAGGACGAGCCGCTGCGCGGGGCGCAGGTGACGGAGACAATGCCGTCGATCAGGTCCCTGGCGAAGGCGGCGTACCGAATGACCGCACTGGTGCCACCGGTGATCTCGACGGTCCGGTCGTCGACCCGGACGACCGGCGCGCCCACGTCTATCACCGTGAAGACGGCCGTGTCGGTGCCGGTGTTACCGGCCTTGTCTGTCGCGGTGCAGGTGACCGTCGTTTTCCCGACGGGGAACGTCGAGCCGGACAGCGGGGTGCAGATGACAGGCAGGGGGCCGTCGATGCCGTCCACCGCGGTGGCTGTGTAGTCGATGGTGGCGCCGTCGTGGCCGGTGGCCTTCGCCGTACGGTCGTCCACGGTCACGACGGGCGCGGTCGTGTCCACGACGGTGAACACCGCCGTGTCCCGGCCGGTGTTACCGGCCTTGTCGGTCGCGGTGCACGTCACGGTCGTCTTCCCGATCGGGAAGCGGAAGCCGGAGACCGGTTCACAGGTCACGGAGACCGGGCCGTCGACGGTGTCCACAGCGGTGGCCGTGTACTCGATCACGGCACCGTCCGGGCCCGTCGCCTCCGCCGTACGGTCCTCCACGGTCACGACGGGCGCGGTCGTGTCCACGACGGTGAACACCGCCGTGTCCCGGCCGGTGTTACCGGCCTTGTCAGTCGCGGTGCACGTCACGGTCGTCTTCCCGATCGGGAAGCGGAAGCCGGAGACCGGTTCACAGGTCACGGAGACCGGGCCGTCGACGGTGTCCACAGCGGTCGCCGTGTACTCGATCACGGCACCGTCCGGGCCCGTCGCCTCCGCCGTACGGTCCTCCACGGTCACGACGGGCGCGGTCGTGTCGACCACCTTGATGACGGCGGTGTCGCGGCCCGTGTTGCCCTGTTTGTCGGTCGCGGTGCAGGTCACGGTCGTCTCGCCGAGGGGGAAGCGGGAGCCGGACGGCGGCTCGCACGTCACCGGTACTTCGCCGTCCACAGCGTCCACGGCGGATGCCGGGTACTCGACGACGATGCCGTCCGGGCCGGTCGCCTCCGCGGTGCGGTCCTCGACGGTCACGACGGGGCCGGTCGTGTCGGTGACCGTGAACTCGGCGGTGTCCTTGCCGGTGTTGCCCGCCTTGTCGGTCGCGGTGCAGGTCACGCTGGTCTTCCCGAGCGGGAACGTCGCGCCGGATGGCGGTTGGCAGGTCACGGGGACGTCGCCGTCCACAATGTCCTTGGCCGTCGTCGGGTACTCGATCACGGCGCCGTCGGGCCCGGTGGCCTCCGCCGTGCGGTCCTCCACGGTCACGACGGGCGCGGTGGTGTCGGTGACGGTGAACACCGCCGTGTCACGGCCGGTGTTGCCCGCCCTGTCCGTGGCCGTGCAGGTCACGATCGTACGGCCGACGGGGAAGCCGGCTCCCGACGGCGGGGTGCACGTTACGTAGACCTCGCCGTCGATGTTGTCCTCGGCCGTCGCGGTGTACGTGATCACGGCACCGTCCGGGCCGGTCGCCTCCGCCGTACGGTCGTCCACGCGCACCACCGGCGCGGTCCCGTCGACGACGGTGAACACGGCGGTGTCCCGGCCGGTATTGCCGGCCCTGTCCCTGGCCGTGCAGGTGACCGTCGTCCGGCCGATCGGGAAGCGGGATCCCGACGGCGGGGTGCACGTCACGCCCACGTTCCCGTCGACGTTGTCGCGGGCGGTGGCTGTGTAGTCGATGACGGCGCCGTCCGGGCCCGTCGCCTCCACCGTGCGGTCGTCCACGGTCACGACGGGCGCGGTCACGTCGTTGACGGTGATCCGGATCTGCTGTTGGTAGCTGGGGTCGGCCCCGGCGGGGCCGAGGTAGAACTGGACGGTGCAGGTCAGCGTGGAGCCCTGGGGGGCGTTACCGGCCACCGTGACCGTCTCGGTGAAGGTGGCGGTCTGGCCGCTGGTCACCTGACTGCCGGCCGGGGTGAGGGAGACGGACAGCGACGGGTCGCAGTTCACGGGCCGGTGGGTGACGTTGATGGGCAGGTTGGTCAGTCCGCTGACGATCGCGTTGGCCACCCCGTTCGCATCGATACCCTGCAGGTATGTGCCTCCGGTCTCCCCGGTGACCCGCGTGGCCTGGCCCTTCTTGAAATTGGCGCGCTGGCCGTTGAGGCCGTCGCTGCGACTCTCCACGTCCACCGCCAGCACCTTGACGTTGTTCGTCTTGAGGGTGGGGACAATGGCGTTGAAGGGGTGGCCGTTGCTCGGGTCGTGGCTGGAGGCGTCACCGACCAGGACGACGATGGGGCTGGCCCCGGACCGGAACGGGTTCCGGCCGCCGGCGCCGGTCGCGACCTCCCACAGCGCGTTGCCCCAGTCCTCGGGGGTGTCGTCGCCGTCGGCGGCGCTCAGCGCGTTGACGCCACGCTGGATGGCCGCGCGGTCGTTGGTGAACGCCTGGTGGAGGAGGAAGAGCCTGCGCGGTTCGCGCTGGTCACCGTAGCTGGCCACGGCGAACCGGGAGTCGGGCTGCGCGGCGAACACGCGGTCGACGATCGTCGGCAGATTCCGCTTCACGTTCGCGATGGCCTCACCCATGCTGCCGGTGTTGTCGACCAGCAGCACCACGTCCGGCTTGGGCGGCACGGCCGGCGTCCGCACCTGCTTGGTGACGGTCAGGGACCCGCCGGGGTTGAGCGATTGCTCCACCACCGACGGCGTGACCATGGACGGGGACGGGGCTGCGGCCGTGACTGCAGCGTCGCCGACACCGACCCCTACCCCGCCGAATGTGAGAAGCGCGGCCATCAGGCCCGCCCGCAGTCGGAACCGCCGCACGACATCCTCCAAGATCGGCGTTGGCCCTACCCTTCCCGGGCGGTGCTGCGGGGGCAGCGGAGCCCGGGACACGTATAGGGGAAAACAAGTTGCCCCTCCGGACAGTCCGCACAGACGGGACGGGCCGGACGGGCCGCACAGGCCGCCGGGCCGGGCCGAGTGGCGCCGGCCCGGCGGCGCGTCAGATCAGCCCCTGCCGCAGCGCATAGGCGACGACATGGGAGCGGTTGCGCAGGTGCAGCCGGATGACCAGCTCATGCAGGACGTTCTTGATGGTGCGTTCCGAGTACGAGAGCTTCGCGGCGATGTCCCCGGTGTCGTAGCCCTCGGCGACGAGGCGGACCACCTCGATCTCACGGGCGGTGAGCCCGCTGAAGTTCAGGCCGCGCGGCGCCAGGACCTGACTCTGTAGTCGGCCGACCTGCTCCAGCAGCCGGCCGAGCAGGTCCGCGGGGACACTCCCCTCGCCCCGGGCCACCGCACCGATCACCTGTACCAGCTGCTCCGGCGTTGCTTCGGACCGCCGCAGGACGCCGGCCACCCCGCACTCGGCCGCCCCGACCAGCTGCTGATCGTCGATGTGCGTGGCGATCAGCGCCACCCGCGCCGACACCGTACGCTGGACGTTGCGCAGGGTCCGCAGCGCGGCCTCGTCGATCGTGTCGACGACGACCACGGCCACGGCCGCCGGTTCTTCTTCCTCGTTCTCCACCAGCCGGACCTCCGGACGGGACCGCAGCTGGCTGGCGACCCCCGCCCTGGAAATCGGGTCATCCGCACGCAGGCACACGACTATCCGGTCCACACCGGCCTCCCCACCCCTGGGTCGAATGCTTCGCCGCAGTATGCGCGAGTGCACTCCACGTACAGTCAACAAGGTCTCAATGGGCGGTCTCAATGGGCACCTCAACTGCCCTGAAGTCTTCCTGTGGGGCCCCTGTTCCCTGGAGCCTCAGGGCCTACGGTGCCGATCATGACAACTGCGGCGAGTCTGGACACAACCGCTGTCACCGCGCAGCCCGGTGGCCGGACCGAAGTCCCCCTTCAGGTGCGCAACTCCGGCAGCACTGTGGAGGAGTACCGCTTCGAAGTGGTGGGCCCGGCCGCGGCCTGGGCAAACGTCGAACCGGCGAGCCTGTCGCTGTATCCCGATACCTCGGCCGCCGTGCTCCTCGCGCTCAGTCCGCCGCGCAGTTCCGAAGTGCCGGCCGGGGACCTCCCGTTCGGGGTACGGGTGGTGCCCACCAGCAACCCCGAGGGGACGGTGGTGCCCGAGGGCGTGGTCACCGTCCTGCCGTTCGCCGAGCTCACCGGGGAGCTGGTACCGCGCGGGTTCGACGGCGTGTGGCGCGGTCGTACGGACGTCGCCATCGACAACCGGGGCAATGTCCCGATGACGGTGCGGCTGACGGCACAGGGGGACAGCTCCCGGGTGCGGCTCGGCTTCTCCCGGGAGGACGTCCAGCTCCCGCTGGGTACGACGGAACTGTCGAAGCTGACGGCCCGGCCGGCCAAACGGCTGTGGCGCGGGGCCCCGGTCGTACACCCCTTTCAGGTGGTGGCGACATCGGAAGGCGAGCATCCGCACGAGCCGGTCCTGCTGGACGGCACCTACCAGCAGGACGCGATTCTGCCGAGCTGGCTGCCCCGGGCCCTGATCCTGGCGCTGGTAGCGGTGTTGGCCCTGGTCGGCCTGTGGTTCACGCTGCTGCGGCCGGTGGTGAAGTCGGCGGCGCGGGAGGAGACCCAGAAACAAGTGGCCGAGGTGCTGCCCTCCAGCCCGGGCCCGTCCACGCCCGCCGGTGGCGGCGACGCGCCCGGTGCCTCCCCGGGCGCCGCGGGTGCCGGCGGAGCGGACGCAGGTGCCGGTGCCGGTGCTGACGGGGGCGGCGGCGGGGGCGGCGGCGCGCAGCAGCCGGGCGGAGCGACGGGCGGTGGCTCCGGCGGTGGCGGTGGGTCGGGTGGTGGCGGTGGTGTCGGAGACCCGAAGAGCGCCCAGACCGAGGTCCAGGACTCGGTGGGCGGGGACGCGACGGCCAAAACCGTGTACGCGGTCCCGGAGGGTCAGATGTTCGAACTGACCGACCTGGTGGTGCAGAACCCGCAGGGTGACTCGGGCACCGTCGTCATCGCCGCCGAGGGCCGGACGCTCCTGAGGCTCGCCCTGCAGAATTTCCGCGACCAGGATTACCACTTCGTCACCCCGATCGTGGTGCCCGCCAACGGCAAGATCACCATGACGGTGACCTGCCGCGAAGTGGGACGGCCGGTGGGCACCCCGGCCCCGGCCCAGTGCGCCGAGTCGCTTCTGGTCGGCGGGACGCTGCGGGCCGCTCCCGCCCCGAGCCCGAGCCCGAGCTCGTAGGCGGACTTGACGGCAAGGGGGCGGGGGACGGGCTGTGAGCCCGTCCCCCGCCCCCTTGCCGGTCAGCCGTGCCGGACCAGCCACCGTCACGAGGCAGCCGGCTCCTCCTGCTGCTCTTCCTGCTGCTCCTCGGCCCGCTGCACGAACATGCCCTGGACGTCTGCGGGTTCTTCGTCCTCGCCCTCGGACTGTCGCTGGACGGCTGCGGCCGGCCCTGGTGCGACGACAGGCTCCGGAGCGGCCTGGGGCGCCGGGGCGGACATCGCGCGCGCGGCGTTGGCGGTGGCCTCCTGCTCGTAGCGGTCCGAGGGGTCGCTGACCCGGATGCCGCCGGGGGCGTCGGTTCCCTCCACCGGCCCGCTGCGCTGCTGCATCACATGGGTCAGCTCATGGGCCAGCGTGGTCCGGCCGGACTGGGACGACGGATCGTAGGCGTCCCGCTGGAAGACGACGTTGTTGCCGACGGTGTAGGCGTGCGCGCCGACGGACTTCGCGGACTGGTGTGCCGCGTCTCCGGTGTGCACCCGCACATCGGAGAAGTCCGACCCGAGCCTGGCCTCCAGATCGGTGCGGGTGTCGGTGTCCAGCGCCTGCCCCGATCCGGAGCTGACGACGTCGTGGACGGGAGAGCGCTGCTCCGGCGCGGCCTCCTCGTCGCGCTCGCGCTGCACCATCGCGCCGACCGCGCTGTTGCCGACGGCCCGTTGCAGGATGCCCATGCCGGACATACCTACGACGTCGGTGCGGCCGCCGGCGGCGGCTTTGAACAGCCGTGCGTCGTCCGCCTGGTGCGGCCTGCTGACGGCGGCATCGCCGTTTTCGTGATCCTGATCGTGTACGTGGTCACGCATCTTCGGCTCCCTGGGGCGTCCAGCGGCAGACCTCTCTCAGCCTGACACTGCCGTACGGGGGCGGCTCCGGTACAGGAGCGGGGCGGCGTGGGCAGGGGCAGCCGTTGCTGCCCGATGGGGCAGATACCCGGTTCAACAGCCGTGCGGCCAAGGCCGTATGACAAACCACTGACTCAGGTCGAGTCCCGGACGACCAGTTGGCACGGGATGCGGTGGATGCCGGGATCCGGCCGGCCGTCGATCGCCTCCAGGAGCTTGAGTGCCGCCAGGCGGCCGACCTCCGTGAGGTTCATGTCGACGCTTGTCAGCGGGGGGCGTGCGGCGAGCGCCATGGTGTCCCAGTTGTCGTAGCCGACAACCGCGAGGTCGTCAGGGACCCGCAGGCCGCTCTCACGCAGACCGTCGGTGACACCACGGGCGATTTGGTCATTGCCGCAGAAGACCGCGTCGGTGTCGGGCGCGGTCGCGATGATCCCGCGGGCGGCCTGCCGCCCCCACGCTTCGCTCCATTCGCCGTAATGGACCCGGCCTGTCGCCAAAGGCAGTCCGGCCGCCTCGAGGCAGCTGACGGCATGGGTGGCGCGGTCAGCGGCCGCGGCGTGATGTGCGGGACCAGTCACGTGAGCGATGCGGCCGCGGCCCAGACCGGTCAGGTGCCCGATGGCCAGTTGCGTGCCGTGGCGATCGTCCGAGACCACGCTGATACCGGCCGGGTCGGTGGAAGGCGCGAAGGCGTAGACGGTGGGCACCTCGAGCGGGCCCGCCAGCGGCGGCCGTGGATCGGTACGGCGGCCGGTGACGATGAGGCCGTCGATGCGGCGGGCGGTCAGCGTACGCAGGTAGTGCTGTTCGCGGATCGCGTCACCACGGGTGTCGCACAGCAGGACGGAGATCTCTCCCATGCCCAGGGCGTCCTCCGCTCCCAGTAGAACGGGTGTGGCGAACCGTCCGATGCCGTCAGTGGTGATCAGGCCGACAGTCCAGGTCCTGCCGCTGAGCAGGCCCTGGGCGAGCTGATTGGGCTGAAAGTTCAGCTGCCGGGCGGCGTCCAGCACGCGTTGCCGGGTCTCCGGCCGCAGCCTGCCTCTGCCGTTGAGGGCTTTCGACGCGGTTCCCGGTGCTACGCCCGCCAGCGCCGCGACGTCCGTGATGGTGGGGCGTCTCGCAGTCCGGTGGTCGGCAGCTGTCATGGGAAACCCTTTTCTCAAGTGTGCAGACGGCTTTATCTTGCCACTGCCTGCCGCCCTCCGTCACCAGGCCGCTCAGGGCCTTAGTTTTACTGCCCGAAACCTTGACGCAGCAAAGGGCGGCCCCTACGTTCGGCGCTGGGAAAAGGGTTTCCTAGTCGGGCACGCCAGCCACCGGATGCCATTCGGTGCGACAGGTCGAACGGCCAGGGTAGAACCACTCTTCGGTGAGCGTGTGACCTGCCCTTTCTCGCTTCGCCGCGCCCTTTCTCGTCTTGTGCCGCGCGACCGGTTCACTCCGGTCCATGAGGCGGTTTTGCATGCCTTCGCCCCTTTCTCATCGCCATGCCGTCGGGCCCGCGCGCCCGACACCGGAGGCGTCGGCGCTCTTGCGCCCCGAGGCGACGACCACTGTCACCGGTGGCTTCTGGGCCGAGCGGCGCGCCGCATCAACGCGCGGGTCGGAATCCCTCAAGGGCCGGCCCTGCTGGAGTCGGCGGGCAACCTGCACAACCTTGCCCTGGCCGCGGGGACGACCACCGGCGAGTACCGCGGGGATCTGCCGTTTCTCGACTCGGACGTGACCAAATGGCTGGAGGCGGCAGCCTGGCAGCTGGCTGACCCCGCGACAGAGGACGCCGCCGGCCTGGCTGCCCGGGTCGAAGAACTCACCGCCCTGCTGGCCGCCGCCCAGGAAGACAGCGGCTACCTCAACTCCTGGTTCCAGGTGGTGAAAACGGGTCAGCGTTTCGCGGACCTGCGCTGGGGCCACGAGCTGTACTGCGCCGGTCACCTCATCCAGGCTGCCGTGGCCCACCACCGCAGCACCGGCGCGAGAAGTCTGCTCGACATCGCTGTCCGGTTCGCCGACCACATCGACGCCACCTTCGGCCCCGGCAAGCCCATCGACGGCATCTGCGGGCACGCTGAAATCGAGACCGCCCTGGTCGAGCTGTACCGGGAGACAGGAGAGCGGCGCTATCCGGATCTGGCCGGTTACTTCATCGATCGAGGATACGGGCTGCTCAACGTGGGAGACAGGCACGGCATCAAGCCGGGACCGACGTACTGCCAGGACCGAGTCCCTCTGCGTGAGGCGCAGCACGTAGAAGGTCACGCGGTCCGCCAGCTCTATCTGCTCGCCGGCGCCACGGACGTGGCCACCGAAACCCACGAGGCAGAGCTGCCAGGGCGCGGCACCGCCGTCACCGCCCCCACCACCATCTCCACCACCACCCAGCAGGTCTCCGGCGGATCGATCAGTGTCAGTGTCCCCAACATGAACGCCGGCGCCGCCTACCAGTTGACCATCACGCCCGCCGGGGCCGCGGCCGACTACCAGCACCGCTACGAGGCGGAGAACGCGTCCGTCTTCCGTGGACAGAGCCTGTCCTCCTCCACCGCCTCCAACGGCGGCTATGTCGGCCGCATCGACAACAGCGGTGACGCCCGCACCGACTCCTACGTCGACTTCATCGTCAATGTGCCCACCGCACGTGCCTACCAGATGACCATCGGCTACGCCAACGGCACCGGCGCGGCCGCCACCCAAGGCCTGGCCTACAACGGCGGTGCCTGGTCCACCGTGAACTACCCGCCAACCGCGGGATGGGGGACCTTCGGAGCCACCGTGTCCCAGACCGTGTCCCTCAACGCCGGCTACAACGTCATCCGCCTCGCCAAGGGGGCACCGTACTTCGCCGGCGGCACGGGGTACGCGGAACTGGACCACATACAGCTCGACTGAGGTCCGTCCGCAAACCCGGACCGCAGGCCGGTGGTTCACCGGCCTGCGGTCCACAAGGCTCGGTCAAGAGGTCGTCAGCCGAAGGCAGGCATGATCGTGTCGTGGATGAGGCGGAGCTGTGTGTTCACATCGGCCACGTCCTCAAGTTCACGGCCCGTGAAGGCCTTGACCAGAGTGCGGTCGGTGAGAGCGCAGATCATGTGGTTGACACCGCTCGGAGCGATCTCCCGCTGGATCTTGTCCAGGCACTCCTCGGGGGTGCCGGCAATGGAGAGGCGTTCGGCGATCTCAGGGGTGGTCAGTTCGATGCCGCGAGCGAGGTCACCGGCGGCGATGGCGTCGATGACCGGCTTGAGTTCGCCCGGGTCCACTCCGTTGCGCCGCAGTTGTTCCTCGGGCATCGAGGAGGCGTAGATGCCGACCATGCTGCGGGCCGCGTCCTTGGCGGCCGCGGAGTCGGGTCCGGTGGCGAAGACGGCCCAGGCGCCGATGTCGAGTGACCGCCAGTCTTTGCCCGCCCGTTCGGCTCCGGCCCGGATGTGCCGCACCGCGTAGTCGTCCCAAGCGGATGCGGTGCGTCTGGCCGGCGGCTGCGGCGAAGAGCAGCCACAGATCTTTGTGCCAGGTCTCGTCGGCGGCATAGCAGGCGTGGAAGCCGAGTTCGTCAGCGAGTCTGATCGAGGCCAGTGACTCCTGGAGAGGGTAGTCGGGGAGCATGGCGTAGCTGAATTTCACAGGTGCCACCTTCCGTAGGGAACTTGCCCACTGCGCGGACGAGTTGCGCTCCTTGCTTCCGAGGGTGTGGCAGTGGTGCCCAACTGTCCAGTCCTCGCCTGCCCAGCGGGACCGAGAAGCCCGGGCGGCGCCCGCCGGGTGCGTCAGGAGAGGTACGGCACCACGGCCATGGCGACCAGACCGCAGGCGAGGTAGTGGTCCAGCTTGTGGAAGTCGACGGCCGCGATGTGTTCCTCGCCATGGCCGTCGACGTCGAACCGGTCGCCCAGGCGCCGGGGTACGGCCACCAGGTCACCGGGGTCCGCGAAGTTCACCCAGCGGGCCAGACCGGGCGGGCGGCTACCCCGGCCACCCGTCGGCGCCGGATCCAGCATCTCGAATGCGCCGCCGGGCGGCCCGAGCGGCGAACCGACGGTCACCAGCAGCTGGACCTGTGGCAGCGCGTGGGCGTGCAACGCCTCGTAGGCGACGACCGAGCCCAGTGAGTGGGCGATGACGACCTTCGCGCCCGATGCCACCACCGCGTCCGCGACCACGCGGCGGGCACTCTTCCTGCGGGCCGGGGAGGCCGGATAGCCGTACATCTCGGGAAGCAGGGCGACGGCCACCCGGGCCATACGCTCGGCCGACGCCGAGCGCCGCTGGGCGAACCACGCCAGTGCCTGACGGACGGGCATCGTGCCCCATGCCTGCCCTCGGGCGGGTCTTCCGGCAGCCCCAATGCGCGCAGCCAGGCCAGCAGCAGCGCCTGTTCGTCCGGGCTCAGATCGTCCACGTCGTCGACGACGGACTGTACCTCGGTGTCGTTGAGGAGTCGGCGTAGTAGGCGGCGTGGATACGTGACCGAGGCCGGCCGCCCGGTAGCCATCCGTGAGAATGTCGACGTGACGTCCTGGCAATAGCCGCGTCGGTCACTACGGGGCCCTGCCGGGGGGCGAGTGCCGGCTTGGACTCGCCACGAACTGACGCCAGGCGGCCTCAAGTCCGGCGCCTTCGCCCCTTCCCCTCCCCCAGCGGCTCGTCGCCGACGAGACCGCCCACGCATAGCGCCTCGCTGACACCAGCAGTACAGAAGGGCCCTGTCGGTCACACCGCCGGGGCCCTTGCTGTGGCCCGGCCTGTGGCCCGGCCTGTGGCCCGGCACTCGCCCCTGCGCTTGCCGCGCCGAAGCCAAGCCCCTTGCGGCTGGATGCCTTTGAACTGGCGGCAGCACAGAAGCCTCACGTCGTGGCCGACGTACCGGGCAAGCCATGGCTTAAATGGAGTTGTTACGGGAAATGATGATCCCCGAATGGTTGTCCGATGGCCGGCGGTGCCCCACTGCGGTGTCGCCCGACCACCGGAAGCCGCCGGTGCACGGGGAGGGGTCCTGTCGTGCGTGTGCCCTTGTACCTGCAGCCACGACTGGAACCGCCGCTCAGCTCCTTGCTGGAGGACGCGCCTTTTCTGCACTCCCTCGTCGACGCCCTCGGCTCCCCGCTCGATGTGCTGCTGCCCGACCGGATCGCCGAGAACACCGGCCGCTTCCTCAGCGTCTACCGCAAGCACCACCTCACCGGCCGGGTGTACTTCGCGCACAAGGCGAACCGGGCCGGCTCCCTGGTGCGCCGGCTGGCGACGGCCGGCCCCGCGGCGGTCGGTGTCGATGTCGCGTCGCTGGGCGAGCTCCAACACGTCCTGGGATGCGGCATCACCCCCGACCGCATCATGGCCACCGGCCCGAAGGACCCGGAGTTCTTGTGGCTCGCCGCCCGGACCGGCGTCACCGTGAACATCGACTCACGCGCCGAGCTGGATCAACTAATCGCGCTGATAGGCAAGTTCAAACTCCCGCAGGCCGATGTCCTGCTGCGGCTCTCGGAGTTCGAAACGGCCACCGGACCCGGTGCGTCCGGTGTGAAGATGCTCTCCCGGCGCAGCCGCTTCGGCTCACCGTTGCGCGAGGTGGGCGCTCTCCTCGACACGGTCGAACGGCACCGCGACACCGTCCGGCTGACCGGTGTCGCCTACCACCTGGACACGACCGGACTCGCGGAGAAGGCCGCTGCACTGGAGCAGTGCGTCACAGTCATGGACGAGTGCCGCGCCCGTGGACTGGAGCCGCGCGTCATCGACATCGGTGGCGGCTTCGGGGTCGGCTATGTCGCGGACGCCGCCCAATGGGAGCACTACACCACCGAACTCGCCAACGCGGTGCTGGGCACCCGCCCCGCCCTGACCTGGCGCGGACACGGCTACGGCCTGCGTAACGAGGGCGGCACGCTACGCGGGACACCGGCGCTCTATCCGGCGCACCGCGCCACGGCCGGGCCCGGATATCTCAACGAACTCCTCGCCCATCCCGCCCCCCTCTCGGGCCGCCCACTGGCCACCCTGCTCCTGGAACACCTCTACGACCTGTACGCCGAACCGGGCAGAGCCCTCGTGGACCAGTGCGGGCTGTCGCTGGCGCGGGTGCTCGACGTGCGCCGAACCGGCCCGGACCCCGGGGATCTCCTGGTGCGCCTCGCCATGAACGCCGGGGACGTGAGCCTGGAGGAGCACGGGGTCCTGGTCGATCCCGTCTGTCTCCCCCGTAACAGAACGCCCGAGGTGGGAGAGAAGGGCGACGACGGGCCGGTGGGGGTCTACCTGGTCGGCAACCTGTGTTTGGAGGCCGATCTGATCACACGTCGCAAGGTATTCCTGCCCCGGCTGCCACGTGTCGGCGATCTGCTGGCGTTCGCCAACACGGCGGGCTACGCGATGGACTTCCACGCCCACCACGCGCAGCGGCAGCCGGTCGCCCGCACGGTCGCCGTCGTACGCGACGGGGGCTCATGGCGCTGGTGCCTGGACGAGGAGTATTGGCCGATCACGCGAGTTGAGGGACCGGTGTCATGAGGTACGACAGCATCACCGAGGCCATCGGCAACACGCCGCTGGTGCGGATCGATCCGGCCGTGCACGGCCTGCGCCACATCGACTTGTACGCCAAGCTGGAGATGCTCAATCCCTTCGGCTCGGTCAAGGACCGTGCCGCATGGAACATGGCGCGGCACGGCCTGGCCGCGGCGGCGGAGCGCGGCGCGACGGTCGTGGAACTGTCGAGCGGCAACACGGCGAAGGCCCTGGCTCTGCTCGCGGGGATGCACGGGCTGCGCTTCAAGAGCGTCACCAACCGGATGCGGGTGCCGGAGATCAAGGAGCTGCTTCTGCTGCTGGGCGCGGAGATAGAGGAGCTGCCGGGACAGAGCGAGTGCCTCGACCCGACCGACACCGAGGACCCGCTGACCCGGTTCCACCAGGCCCTTGCCGGGTCCGGGAACGCCTATCTGCACACCGACCAGTACTTCAACCCGCGCAACACGGAGTCGCATGCGGCGGGTACCGGACCGGAGATCGTCAAGGACCTGGACGGACGGGCCCCGGACTGGTTCATCGCCTGCGTGGGCACCGCCGGTTCCTCGACCGGGGTGGCCAGGGTGCTGCGCGAGCAGGACCCTGGGGTACGGGTGGTCGGGCTGGTCGCCCACAAGTCGGACTTCATCCCCGGCATCCGCACCATTGACGAGGTGCACCAGGTGGGACTCTTCGACCCGGCGACGTACGACACGATCGAGTCGGTGACCGCGGACGAGGCCATCGACGGCATGCTGACCCTGATCCGCCGCTGCGGACTGCTGGCCGGCCCCACCGGCGGCGCCGCTTATCACGGCGCTGTACGTCATCTCCGCACCGTCGACAACGCGTTGACCGAGCGCCGGACTGCGGTCTTCATCGTCTGCGACCGGGCCGAGAGCTATCTGAGCTACGTACGGCAACGCCGCCCCGAACTCCTCGGCCGGCCGCCCCGGAAGAACTCGCCGGCGGCCCTCACCGAGGCCGAGGTACGGACGGAGGCCCAGGTCATCGACACCGGCGACGCTCAGCGATGGATCGCGGACGGTCAGCCGCAGCCGCTGGTGATCGACCTGCGCGGACCGCAGGCGTATGCCGCGCTGCACATCGACGGATCGGTCAACATCGTGGACGAGATCTTCGGCGAACTCGTACGGGGCGGCCTGCCGTTCAGTAAACGCCGGCCGGTGCTGCTGGCCTGCCCGGTCGGCGAGAAGTCCGCCCGCTACGCCGCGCTGCTGACCCGCATGGGCCATCCGGACGTGCACAGCCTGTCCGGCGGCATCGTCGCGTGGCGGGACGCGGGCGCCCCACTGGTCCGGGACTGACGCGGTGGACAAGCTGCCCATGTTCGACAAGGGACCGCACGACGACCTGAAGGAGCTGGCCGACTGGCAGCGGGAGCTGCGGGAGCAGTTCCCCATCATCACCGGCCACCCGGAGCTGGTCTATCTCGACAGCGCGGCCACCTCACAGAAGCCGCAAGCCGTCCTCGACGCCACGTCTGCCTATCTGACGACGTCCAACGCCAACGCGGGGCGGGGCGCCTACCCGTGGGCCAACCGGACGACGGCAATGGTGGAACGCACCCGGCAGCGCGTCAAGGACTTCCTCGGCGACTCCGACCGGGAGCGTTCGGGCGTCCACTTCGCCAGCGGCACCACCGAAGGGCTGCGGAGCGTCGCCCGCGACTGGCTCACCGACCAGCTGAGTGACGGCGACGAGATCCTCGTCCCCTTCGCCGATCACCGGGCGAACCTGGAACCCTGGCTGGAGGCCCAGCGGCTGCTGGGACAGCGGGGCATCACCGCGCACCTGCGCGCCCTGCCGTACCAGGCGGCGTCCGGAGACTACGACCACCGGGCCCTCGCCGGGACGGTCGGCCCTCGCACCCGCTTCGTCGCCGCCACACACATCCACCACGTCTACGGCGGCGACATGAACGTCCACCGCATCAGGGAGGCAGTCGGCCCGGACGTGCCGATCTGTCTCGACGCTGCCCAGAGCATCGGTCATCTGCCCGTGTCCGTGACCGAACTCGACGTGGACTTCGTGGTCTTCTCCGGACACAAGGCGCTGGCCCTGCCCGGCTCCGGAGCCGTCTGGGCCCGCAACGCCCGCGGCGCTCAGTTCCGTCCCGGCGGCTGGTACGGCACCCCCAACACCGTGGCCATCGCCGCCCTGGAGGCCGCTCTGGACTGGCTGCACGCGGCGGGCACGGACCGGATCGCACGCTGGACCACCGCCCTCACAGCCCGGATCACCGACCGGCTCCGCCGGCTGGCTCCGTACGAGATCCTGGGCTGCCAGGCCAGTCTGGCCGCCGACTCCACCGCGCAACGGCGCCACGGCATCGTCACCTTCCGGCACCGCCGCATCCCCTCCGACGACCTCGGCTTCATCCTGTTCAGTCACGGATTCATGGTGCGTGCGGACAGCCTGTGCCAGGCTGGCGCGGATCACCACGACGGTTCGGTGCGGGTCAGTGTGCATGTGTACAACACGGCGGAGGAGATCGACCGTCTGCTGACCGTACTGGCGACGCTTTGAAAATGTAATGGAAACCGTTTCCACCTGTAGAGTCGAACGCAGCTGAGGGGTGAGAGACGGAAGAGGCGGCAGGGACCGATGGGCGTGAGTATGGCGACGGCCAAGCTGTGGGTGGAACGCTGGGAAGCCCAGCAGGAGCACTACGCCACCGACCGCGAAGAACGGTTCACGGTGATCGCCGACGTCGTGGAGCATGTGACGACCGACCGCACCCATCCGCTGCTCCTCGACCTGGGCTGCGGCCCCGGCTCCCTGGCCGCCAGGCTCGCCGCGAGGCTGCCGCGGGCGGAAATCGTCGCCGTCGACATGGACCCCCTCCTCCTGGAACTCGGCCGTAGCCATCACGCGAACACCGGACGCTTTGTGGACACCGTGATCGGGGACGACGGATGGACCGACGCCCTCGGCCTGGACCGCCCCCTCGACGCGGCCGTCTCCACCACGGCCCTCCATTACCTCCCCGAAGCGGTTCTGCTGCGCACCTACGAGCAGCTCGCCTCACTGCTGCGCCCCGGCGGCGCCCTGATCAACGGCGACCACTTCGCCCAGGCCGACCCCTACTGCGCCGCACTCACCGCACACGTGGGCCGCCGCCGGGCCGAGCGTTCACACACCTGCCTCCACGAGGACTGGACGTCCTGGTGGAACGCGGCGGCACAGGACCCCGAGCTGACCGACCTGTTCACCGAGCGCCAGCGGCGGCAGGCGGCACTCGGCAACAACGGAGGGAACGACAACGACCTGACGCTGACCCGGCACATCGAGCTGCTGCGGCAAGCGGGCTTCCACCGCATCACCCCTGTCTGGCAATTCGGCGACAGCCATGTTCTCGTCGCGCTCACGGACTGACGTTACTGATGTCCTGGATCGGCTTGGTCGGTCGGATCGGCGACCCGCCCGAGGGTCAGGAGGTAGGGGACGTCCATCAGGAGGCTGCCGTCGGCCGCCTGATTGTGCGTCTGGAACAGCGCGGCCAGGGCGGCTCGGGCCCTCTCCCAGCGCCCGGCGGCTTCCAGAGCCGTACGGTGCGCACGTAGCGGTCCTGGCTTGTTCTCGAAGAAGCGGACGGCGTCCGCCACCGACGGGTAGGCGACCCGGACGTACAGCACGCGCGTCCGCACGGCGACCGGGAGCGGCGCGAACCAGGTGCGGACGTGTCCAGGGTCCCCCCAGAGGGTCGGGCGCACGGTCAGGGGCGAGTCGTCAGGTGGGTGGTGGCTGAGGTGCTCGGTGACGGTCGGGGCGATCCGGCCCATCACCCCGTCCGGTGTCCAGGAGGCGATGGCGAGCACTCCCCCGGGTCGGCAGACCCGGGCCAGTTCGGCGGCGGCACGGCCGGGGTCGGGCGCGAACATCACGCCGAAGGTGGACAGGACGGCGTCGAACGTGCCCGCCGGGAACGGCAGAGCCAGCGCGTCCCCCACGACGAACCGCGCCCTCCCCGCGAGCCCTGCCCGCCGCGCCCGTTCCGCAGCGACCCGCAGCAGGCCCGGCTCCAGGTCCACTCCCACGACCCCGGAACCGGCCCGAGCGGCGGCGAGAGCCGCCGGTCCGGAGCCGGTGGCCACGTCCAGTACCCGCGGTACGGGCGTGTCCGCCGGGTGTCCGAGGTCGGCCAGCGCCAGGGCGATCACGTCGTGGGCGGCATGAGCCCAGGCATCGCCGACGGCGGTGTAGTCGCCGCCGCGCCAGTCGCCGCTCACCGCTGAGGCTGTGGGTCGAGGCGGCGCAGCAGCGTGACACCGTGAGCGGCCAGCGTCTCGGGCAGGTCGGCCAGTGCCCGCAGCTGCTCGATGTGGTGGACCCCCGCGGGCAGTGCCGCGGTGAGCAGCGCTCGGGTGACGTACGCGGCCACCAGGCCGGAAACGCGGCTCTGCTCCCGTCCGGTCAGGGCGTAGGCAGCGTGCCGGTCGCCGCGGCGGGCGTCGGCCCGTACCGCGAAGCCGTCGCCGCCGAGGTGGACCCGGCTGAAGGCCGCGGTCAGCATCCGCTGTACACCCGGCCTCGCCGTTCCCGTCCGCAGTAATCCGGTACGGCGCAGCGCGAAGAGCGCGGCGGTCAGCGGACGGGAGTCCAGGCACAGCCGTGTGGTCACCTCCGGGACTGAGAGCGTGCGGGAGAGCGAGTGCTGGTCGGAGAACGGGAACGGATGGGCGGTCCTCGTCCCGTATCCCGGCAGCACGGTCCGCTCCGGACGGGCCGTGACGGGTTCGGCCAGACCGGCGACGGTCCAGCGGACCGCATCGACGCCGTGCCGCTCGCCGGAACCGAGCAGCACGGTGAGATCGAGGCGCTGCGCACCGCCGACGGCGTCATGGGCCCGGCGAGCCAGCAGATTCGTCAGCCCGGGTGCGACGCCGACACTGAGCACGGCCGTGGCCCCGGCGCCGACGGCCAGGCCGTGCAGTTCCGCCACGGCGTCGAGCAGCCGCCGGGTGGCGCCGATGTCGACCATGTGGATGCCGCGCTCTAGACAGGCCCGTGCGATGACGGCGTCCGGCGGCTCGACGCACAGCACCACTGCCGTTACGTCACCCAGCCCGTCCAGCACCTGCCGGAAGCCGACCGGGTCGCTCACATCGATCCGTACGCCTCCATGCCGGCGGGCCCGGGCCTCGTCACGCCCGCCGGGAACCACTCGCCCGGGGAACCACTCGGCGAGCGTGGACGTCACCGTCGCCCCCACGGCTCCGTAGCCGCCGACGACGAGGATCCGGCCGGCCGGGCCATCGCACTTCGCTGTAGTCATACTCCAATGAATTACACTGTAGTCCCACTACAGTCAAAGCTTGTGTCCCGAGGAGACCCCGTGGCCGCGCCCATGACCCGCGCAGAGAAGGCCCGCCGCACCCGGCGGCGCATGCTCGACGCCGCCGCCCAGCTGTTCACCGAGCGCGGCTGGGCCGGCGCGACCATCGAGGACATCGCGCGTACGGCCGAAGTCGGCGTGCAGACCGTGTACTTCACGTTCGGCAACAAGCGCGCCCTCCTCAAGGAACTCCTGGACACAGTGATCGCCGGGGACACCACCTCCCTCGCGACGCTCGACCGCCCGTGGGCCCGCGCAGTGATCGAGGAACCCGAAGCCGCGGCCCAGCTCGCCCAACAGGCCGCCGGCGCCCGCCAGATCCTGCAGCGCGCCGCGCCCGTCCTGGAGGTCGTACGCGGCGCTGCCGCCGCCGACCCCGAACTGGCCGAGCTGTGGCGAACCAGCCAGCACCAGCGGCACACCGTGCAACTGCGCTTCGCCGAGGCCCTGGTGACCAAGGTCGACGGCCCACTGCGAGACGGCCACGACGCCGCGTCGGCCGCCGACATCGCCCTGACCGTGCTCGGTCCGGAAACCTACGCTCTGCTGGTCACCGGCCGGGGCTGGCCACCGTCACGCTGGGAACGGTGGGCCGCGGACGCACTCGTACGCCAGCTCCTCCCGTAGGCGGCTTTTTGCCGGCCGCGTGCGACTGCCGCTGTGGTGCCGTCGCGCTACGACTTCGGCCGGTTCAAAACGGTCGTGGACGTGGGCGGTGGCGACGGCACGCTGCTCACCACGATCCTGCGCGAACACCCGTCGGCGCACGCCCCCTCGCGGGCAGCAGCGCCAGCACGGCGACGACTGCCCGGTGATCCGTGCCCGGCACGGTCCGTTCGCCGACGGAGACGCCCGCCAGGCCGGAGCCGTGCAGGACGTGGTCGAGCTGGACCAGAGGCGGTACGAGGGTCATGCCGACGGGCCAGGTGCGCACCCATCCGTGGCCGAGTTCGGCGTGGGTGTCCGTGAGGCCGGACCCGAGCAGCTTGCGCATCGGCGCGTGGTCGAGCGAGGCGTTGAAGTCCCCCAGGAGGACGGTGTCCGGGCCGCTGTCCCGGGCGACGGAAGTGAGGGCGGTCATGTCCCGTGTCCAGCGTTTCGCGTCGCCGAGCGGGTAGTACGTGTGGACGGCCACCAGCCGTACGGTGCGTCCGCCGACCGTCACGTCCGCGGTGGTCTGCGGCCAGGCGGTGTCGGCGCGCAGCGGGCCGCCGCGGGTCAGCGGGAGGCGTGAGTAGATCGAGGAGTCGTACTCGGGGTGGAGTTCGTGGTGGGGCAGCAGCGTGTCCAGGCCGGCCTTGGCGAGCGCGGCAACGCCGGCGGACGGCAGCTGTTGCACGGCCAGTACGTCGATCCGCTCGGTCTGGACCAGCCGCACCAGCATCCGCGGATCCGCTCTGCCGACGTCAGCGTTGATGGTGGCCACGCGCAACTCGGCCGCGCGTGCCGGAACCTGTCGCTGGTCCGGTATGAAGCGCGGTACCAGCAGTGCGACTTGAGCCGTCGTGAGGATTGCGACGACGGTCACCGCCCATCGCGAGCGCAGAGCGGGAACGGCGAGCATGGCGCTCAGCACGAGCACGCTGAGCACGGCCGCGTAGGGGAAGAGCACGATGGGCACAGCGAGCGGTGTTCCCGCGTCCAGCCCCGTCAGCCGTACGACGAGCAGGGCGAACGGTCCGGCGAGCATGACGCCACAGCCCAGCAGTCCGAACATCCGGCCGCGCCGGCCGCTCGGCCGACGTAGGTCGGCCGCAGGCGGGGCGCCGACGGCAGTGTCCGTCATCTGTCCTCCACGAGTACGAATAGGCCCGCATGAGCTGCGCGGACGAGGTTGTCGGCAGGCGGAGGGCCACACCTGTCGGCTCGCCTTCAGTTCAGGTCGGCCTGCGCGGGGCTGTCGTCGAGGAAGCCGCCCGACTGGTGCTGCCACAGCTTCGCATAGGCGCCGTCCGACGCGAGCAGCTCCTGGTGCCTGCCCTGCTCGACGATCCGCCCGCGGTCCAGAACGACGAGCTGGTCCATGGTGGCGACCGTGCTCAGCCGGTGCGCCACCACGAGCGCCGTCCGCCCCTCCATGAGCCGCCACAGCGCCTCCTGGACGAGGATCTCGCTCTCGGAGTCCAGGGCGCTGGTCGCCTCGTCGAGCAGCAGGATCGGCGCGTCGCGCAGGATCGCCCTGGCGAGAGCGACCCGCTGGCGCTGTCCGCCGGACAGCTTGACACCGCGCTCGCCCACCATGGTGTCGAAGCCGTCCGGCAGCGCGTCGGCAAACTCCGTGACGTGCGCCGCCTCAGCCGCGCGGCGGATCTCGGCCTCGGTGGCGTCCGGCCGGGCGAACGCGATGTTGTCCCGCAGCGTGCGGTGGAACATCGCCGGGTCCTGTGGGACATAGGCGATCAGCTTGCGCAGGTCGGCCTGGCGCAGCCTGCTGATGTCCTGGCCCCCGATCAGGATCCGGCCCGCGCCGATGTCCGTCATCCGCAGCAGCAGCCGGGCGAGCGTGGTCTTGCCCCCGCCCGACCGGCCGACAAGACCGATCTTCGCCCCGCTGGGCACAGCCAGGTCGAGACCCTCGAAGAGCGCCTCCGCGCCCGCGTGGGCGAAGGTCACCTGCTCGAAGCGGACATCGGCGCCCCGGGACAGCAGCGGCTCCGGCAACGCCGGGTCGAGCACGGTCGGCGGCGTCAGCAGCAGTTCGGTGAACTGCGCGGCCTCCGTCATCGAGCTCTCCAAGCGGCGGTAGATCTGGTTGAACTCGAACATGATCCGCGTCGCGTTGGTGTAGTACGTGAAGGCAACCACGACCGCCTCCACACCGAGCCTGCCCCCGCCGAGAGCGACCGCGAGCAGCAGGCCCAGCGCGTTGGTCAGCACGGACATCGGCGCGACCAGCGTGTCGATGCGCAGGTTGCCGTAGTCCCACGACCTCAGCGTGAGCCGCCGCGACTCCGCGACGCGCCGGCGATGCTCCGCGGCCTCGCGTTCCTCGGCGGCGAACGCCCGGACCGTGTCCATGTTCATCAGGCTGTCGGCGACGTGGCCCGACACCCGGGCGATCGCCTCCTCACGCTGATCAACAAGCGCCTGGCGGCGACGGATGAGGGGTGCCACGCACAGCGCCGTCAGCGCGATCATCGCCAAGAGCCCGACAACGAGCAGCGGTTCATACCGCCACAGCACCACCGACCCGAACACCAGCGGCACCAAGCTGCCGACGACCGAGAACGTCAGCGTGTCGACGAACTCCTCGTAGCGGGAGGCGAAGCTCAGGACCCGCTTGGTCAGCGACCCGGCGAAGTTGTCGTGGAAGAACGCGGCGTCCTTGGCGAACAACTCGTCCATGCCCTTCACATACAGATGCTCAATGCCCAGGGCGTCAACGCGGTTCAGGAAATGCAGGCCGATGCGCCACAGTATCTCCGCGAGCAGCAGGACGCCGGCGAAGCCGAGGACGTAGGGCAGCGTCGAGCCGATGGTGATATCGGCGTCGCCGGCGATTCTGCCGACGAGCTTCGCGACGACCAGCGGCGCGATGTAGTTGATGCCGATGTTGCCCAGCGCCGGCAGCAGCATCGCGGGCACCGTCAGCCGCCGGAGCCGGGCCAACTCCCGTCCGTAATAACGAAGCGCGAGGAGCACCGAGCCCTTGCCCGGCGAAACCTCGCGCGATTCAGGCGATCCCATCCCACCCCTGTGTTGTCGTGCGGCAGCCCGTCAGAACTTCTCCGGGAAGATGCCGAAACCATCGCAGTGTCCCGCGACAGCGTCCGCGGAGTCCAAGCGTTTTTCTCAGCCGACGGCACGCCGCACACGTGTATCGCGCCTTGTGCTACTTGCCCCAGATCTCCCGGTACGCCTCCCGGTAGCCCGCCGGATTCCAGGTCGTGGCCCCGTCGCTGTTGGCGGCCGTGGTGATGTGGACGGGCGCTACGTATCCGCTGGCGGGTCGGCCGGCGAAGGCGCGGTTGAACTCGTCGATGATCTGCCAGCCCTGCTGGTACAGCGGCTCGGGAACGGTGGCGGCCTGGTACTGCTCACTGTTGATGCGCTGGAAGGCAGAGGGATCGCCGTCTCCCGCGCCGATGTTGAAGGGAGGGCCGGAGCCCGGTTCGCCGGCCGCGCGGAGGGCGGGGGCGGCATCGGCGAAGTACAGGTCGTTGATGGCGACGGAGTAGGTCCACTTGCTCTGGAAGCGCGCGAGGAGGGAGGAGACCTCCCGGGGGGTGCGGCTGCTCGCGTCCGGGATCGGGATGTTCTCGTACGCCAGCAGCTTCACGCCTCGGCAGGTGGCGAGCTCCTTCCTGATCAGCTCGGACTTGTTCTTGGCGAAGGGAATCGAGGCGTCGGTGAAAATGACGACCCCGGCGTTGCCGTTGGACCGCGAGATGACCCAGTCCGCGCTGATCCTGGCCACGTCCTCGACCTTGGTGGTGACGTTGGTGAAGAGCTCGGGCTTCCTGCTGGGGCCGGGGGCATCGACCGCGTGCCAGCCGACGAGCGGGATGCCCGCCGCGTTGGCCCGCGCGATTTGCCGTGAGGTCGAGTTGGGGTCGAAGCCGCCGATGACGATGCCCGAGGGCTTGAGGGCCACGGCTTGGCTCAGTGCGGCCTGGAGGCCGGCCGGGGTGCCTCCTCCGTCGATCACCCGGACGTTCCAGCCGATGACCTTCGCGGCTTCCCTCACACCGTTCGCGGCGCCCGCGATGCCGGGGTTGGTCATGGTCTGCGCGACGTAGACGATGGTCTTGCCGGATACCGCCGCGGGGCCGCTGGTCGGGCCGTTCCAGGAGACGTTGGCCTGCTCGGCCTGCCTGACGGCCGCCTCGGCCCTGGCGACGACGGCGGGGCAACCGCTCGGGCCCTCGGTGGAATCCCTGGGACCGGTCGACGCGCCGCGCTCGCAGCCGGCGAGGACGGCTGTCGCTGCCAGCAGTACGGCGGCGGTGAGGGGGGTCTTGCGGTGGGAGTGCACGGGAGCTCCTCGCGGAGGGATG
Source organism: Streptomyces sp. NPDC052236 (assembly GCF_044548015.1). Classification (NCBI taxonomy): domain Bacteria; kingdom Bacillati; phylum Actinomycetota; class Actinomycetes; order Kitasatosporales; family Streptomycetaceae; genus Streptomyces; species Streptomyces sp. NPDC052236. The sequence goes on from NZ_JBIUBL010000018.1 coordinate 67,091, forward strand.
AGCGGGGTGCGGTCGGACGTGCTTGCCTCGGCAGCCCGTTGTCGGCGCCAATGGAGGCGGTGCCGGTGAGTCATGGAGTGCTCCCGGGTGTGCCGTCCTGCGTCGGCGCGGCCGGAGGCGCCGGCGGGTTGGTGGGCGACTCGCGGGCCACGGTGGCGCTGGTGGCGCCGGTACGCAGCCGGCGGCGGGCCGCGTATCCGGCCAGCCCGACGGCGATGAGCAGCGTGCCACCGTTGAACAGCGGGGTTGCCCAGAACTGGGCGCCGAGCTGGCCGATACCGGCGAGGCCTACGGCGAGGACGGCGACGGCGACGAGGGTGCCCATGGCGTTGGGGCGGCCGGGTTTGATGGCGGTGGAGCCGAGCAGGGCGCCGACGAAGGCGGGCAGCAGGTAGTCGATGCCGACGCTCGGGTTGCCGATCTGCTGCTGTGCCGCGAGCAGCACACCGGCGAAGCCGACGATCAGGCCCGATCCGGCGAAGGCGTAGATGGAGTACTTGCGGGTGGGGACGCCCACGAGGTCGGCGGCGCGGGGGTTGGAGCCGACGACATACAGGTACCGGCCGAGTGGCAGTCGCTCCAGCAGCAGCCAGAGGGCGACCGCGAGGGCGAGCGCGTAGAAGGCGGATACCGGAAGGCCGAGGAACGTGGAGTCGTAGAGGTGGGTGAAATCCGCCGGCAGGCCTTGCGGTCCGGGGATGATCCGTCCGCCGTCGGTGATCCAGCCGCTGCAGGCGTACAGCATGCTGCCGGTCCCGAGCGTGGCGATGAGGGAGTCGATCCTGGCGAACTCGACCACGACACCGTTGAGGATGCCGACGACCGTCCCCCCGAGGATCACCGCGAGGCAGGCGAGCGGCCAGGGCCACCCGTCGTTGACGATGAGCCGCATCACCATGACGTGCGCCAGGCCGAGACCGTAGCCGATGGAGAGGTCGAATTTGCCGGTCACGATGGGGACCATCGCGCCGAGCGCGAGGATGGCTGGAATCGACTGGCTGGACAGGATCGAGGAGATGTTGTCCAGGGTGGGGAATGTGCGCGGGAGAGCGACGGAGAAGACCAGGAACAGCAGGGCGGTGAGGGCCAGAAGGCCGTAGGTGCCGATGAGGTGCCCGCCCGGTCCGCCCCATCGACCGGGCCCGCGCGGCTGACCCGACCGGCCCGACCACCCCCGTCGGGATCCGGGCGAGGGGGAAGTGGTCATCGGTTCGTCGGGGTTCCGGGAGAGGGCATGGCCGAGGCTGTCCGGGTGAGTCCGGAGACGGTGAGTGCCGCGCCGCTCAGTTCGGCCGTCACGGCCCCGCGGACGAACACCAGGGCGCGCCGGCACACGCCCGCGACCTCCTCGAAGTCGGTGGAGATGAGCAGTACCGCGAGGCCGGTGGCCAGCGCGTCGTCGAGCAGGCGGTAGATCGCGGCCTTGGCACCGACGTCCACGCTTGCGGTGGGCTCCTCGAGGATGAGCAGGCGCAGGCCCACTCGGAGCCACCTGCCGACCATGATCTTCTGCTGATTGCCGCCGGACAGGGTGGCGATCGGGGCCTCGCTGTCGTGGGGAACCACCGAGAACCGTTCGATCAGGCCGGTGGCCTCGGCGCGCTCGCGGCGGGGGCTGATCCAGCGCAACGCCGGCAGGCCGCCCGCTCGGGGGTTGGCCAGGAGGTTCTCCCGTACGGTCAGTTCGGCGGCGCAGCCCTCGTCCTGCCTGTTGCCGGTCACGAAGCCGACACCGAGGCCGACGGCGGCGGCGACCGTACGCGGGCCGTACGGCCGGCCGCCCAGAAGTACCCGCCCGCCGAGGACAGGCCGGGAGCCGGCGAGGGCGCGGCCCAGGTCCCTGTGCCCGGCGCCTGTGAGGCCCACCAGGCCGAGGATTTCACCGGCACGCACTTCCAGGCTGACGGGTCCGGCTTCCCTGGTCCGTACGCTGTCGAGGGTCAGGACGGCCGGGCCGCCGACGGGGACATCGGCCGGCGGGTGGCTGGGCAGTTCCTCGCCGACGATGTCGTGCACCAGATGGGTGGGGCTGTAGCCCGCCAGCGGGCCCTGGCCGACGAGGCGGCCGTCGCGCAGGACGGCAAAGGTGTCGGCGACCTCGTACACCTCGTCCAGGCGGTGGCTGACGTAGAGGATGCCGTGCCCTCGGTCGCGCAGGGTGTGCAGTACGCCGAAGAGCCGGGCGCAGTCCGCGGCGGGGAGGCTGGCGGTCGGCTCGTCGAGGACGATGAGTTTCGCGCGCGTCGCCAGGGCACGGGCGATGGCGACCAGGGAGCGCTCGGCGGGTGCGAGGTCGGCGATCCGGGCGTCGGCTTCGAGATGTCCGGCGATGATCCGCAGGGCCTCGGCGCAGCGCTCCCGGGTCCGTGGCCAGGAGATCAGTCCGGCGCGGCGTGTATACCCGATGCTCAGGGCGATGTTCTCGGCGACCGTCATCCACTCCACGAGACCGAGGTCCTGGTGGATGAAGGACATGGCCCGCGAGGCGGCATCGGTCCCGAGCCGGTGCCCGGCCACCATCACCTCTCCCTCGTCGGCGTGGTGGACGCCCGCGAGCACTTTGATGAGCGTGGATTTTCCGGCGCCATTGGGGCCGAGGAGAGCGAGAACGCTGCCGCCGTGGATGTCGAGGTCGACCCCGGCCAGCGCCAGAGTCCCGCCGAATCGCTTGCTGAGACCGCGTATGCGGACGAGCGGTTCCGCTTCGACGGGCGCGGGTGCGTTCACCGAAGTGTCGGGAGCGTCATGCACGGACTTCTCCGAGGGTCGGCCTGGCGAGTTCACCCCGGCTTGTATCAGGGGTACCAATGGGATCTAATATCCCATTTCCGACACCCTGCGGTCCGTTGTGACGCCAACGGGTCGCTCAAGCCGCGTCGAGCGCGCATTCGGCCCAGATGACCTTGCCGCCCGGTGTGTAGCGCGTGCCCCATGCCTGGGCCAGTTGTGCGACGAGAAACAGGCCACGGCCGCCTTCGTCGGTGGTGGCCGCCCGGCGCAGATGCGGGGCGGTGCTGCTGGTGTCGTGGACCTCGCAGATGAGGGTGCGGGCGTGGAGCAGCCGTACCTGGATGGGCCCGGCGCCGTGCCGGATCGCGTTGGTGACCAGCTCACTGAGCAGCAGTTCCGCGGCGAACGCGACCTCGTCCAGCCCCCAGTCCGTCAGCTGCCGGGTCGCGGCGGCACGTACCTCGCTGACGCGGGCCGGGTCGGCGGGCAGGTCCCAGGTGGCGATCCGTCGGGGGTCCAGGGCGTGGGTGCGGGCGACCAGCAGTGCGACGTCGTCGCCGGGGTGGGTGGGCGCCACGGCGTCCAGGATCGCTTGGCAGGTGTCCTCCGGTGACCGGTTCGGATGGTGGGCCAGGGCTCCGCGCAGGTCCTCGAGGGCCACGTCGATGTCGCGGCGGCGGTCCTCGATGAGTCCGTCGGTGTAAAGGACCAGCTGGCTGTGGGCGGGTACGTGGATCTCGGCGGCTTCGAAGGGAAGGCCGCCCAGGCCGAGAGGGGGCCCGGCAGGCAGGTCGGGGAATGACACCGTGCCGTCGGTGCGGACCAGCGCGGGCGGCAGGTGCCCGGCGCGGGCCATGGTGCACTGTTGCGAGGTGGGGTCATAGATGACGTACAGACATGTCGCGCCGATGATGCCGACGCCATGGGATGCGGGGTCGTCCCTGCCCTCCTCCCGGTCCAGGCGCACCACGAGATTGTCGAGGTGGGTGAGGACCTCGTCGGGGCTGAAGTCGAGTTCGGCGAAGTTGCGTGCGGCGGTGCGCAGTCGGCCCATGGTGGCGGCGGCGTGCATTCCGTGGCCGACGACATCGCCGACGACGAGGCCGATGCGGTTGCCGGAGAGCGGGATGACGTCGTACCAGTCTCCGCCCACGTCCGACTCGGCGGGCAGATAGCGATGGGCGACCTCGACGGCGTCCTGATCGGGCACTCCGTGTGGGAGCAGGCTGCGCTGCAGGGCCAGCACCATGGTGTGTTCGCGGGTGTAGCGCCGGGCGTTGTCCATGGAAAGCGCGGCGCGGGTGGCGAGTTCCTGGGCCAGCGAAAGGTCGTCGTCCCCGAAGGGGGCGGAGTCCTGCGCGCGATAGAAGCTGGCGATGCCCAGGATGACACCGCGGGCGACCAGGGGGACGACGATGAGGGAGCGGACGTGGGCGAGGAGCCACTCTGTGTACTCGGGGTCCTGGTCCTGGGCAAGCCAGCTCGCGGCGGTCTCCAGGTCGGGTTCCAGCAGTGCCTGTCCGCTGGTCAGGGACCGCAGCTGGGGCGTGGTCGGCGGGAAGTCGACCCGCTTGCCGACGGGACGGAAGAGGCCGTCGTCGCGGATGCCGTGGACCACCGCACGGCGCAGGTCGGTGCGGGGGTCGGTGGGCTCCTCGCCGCGCAGTACGGTCTCGGGCAGGTCGATCGTGACGAAGTCGGCCAGTCGCGGGACGGCCGTATCGGCGAGTTCCTGGCCGGTATGGCACACATCCAGGGTGGTGCCTATGCGGGCGCTGGCCTCGGACAGCAGCTCCAGGCGGCGGCGCGCCGCGAGAGCGTGCTTCCCCACCCCCGGCTCGCCCACCAGCACCAGCTCGCCAACCGGCCCGTTGGTGGTGTCGTCGGTGGTGGTGGTGTCGGTGGTGGTGGTGTCGTCGGGCTTGCCGCTCACGTCGGCCGTCGTGGCGGCCCGGCCGCGTACGGCGTCGGGCCGCCTGGACGACGGGGCGACAGCGGCAACACTGAGGCTGAGCGGCTCGTCCGCTTGGAGACTGAGCGGCTGGCCGGCCGGGTGCGGGATGGCGTGGTGCTGTCGTGGTGTGCGGGCGAAGAGCGGTGAGTGAGGAGGGAGGACGGCCTCGATGGCGATGCCCTCCACCCCCGAGGCGCTCCTCATCGGGCGGCTCAGGAGGGTGACCCGCCGACCGCCGGACAGGGGCACCTCGACGGCAGCCCGCTGCGCGGCGGAGATCAGCTCGGTGGCCTTCTCTTCGATGATCGCCCGATCACGGGGGTGCAGTGCCTGGGCCAGTCCGTCCACCTCGATGGCGTGCCCGGTTCCCGACGGCTCGCCGGTCCGCGCGCTGCCGGCTTTGCGGTACGCGCGCAGCAGGCCGCGTTCCCGCACCGAACTCTGGTCCAGCAGCCGCCGTTCGATGGCCTGGGCCGCCGCGCGTATCACCGTGTCCAGCACCGGGTCCGCGGCGCTCCGCGGATAGCCGAGGCACAAGATGCCTTCGATGCGCCCGCTGAGCGGGTCGCGGACGGGAATCGCGCGGCAGCCGTTCGCTTGGGAGCGCTCGGCGAAGTGCTCGGCACCGTGGACCTGAATGAGATGCCTTTCCGCGAGCGCCAGACCGATGCCATTGGTACCGGCGACCTGCTCGGCGAACACGAATCCCGGCACACGCTGGAACGCCGGGAGAGCGCCGGCCAGGGATTGCTCTCCGAAACGGCGCTGGAGCACCGTCCCGTTCCCGTCGGCGAGGGAGATGTTCATCGGGCTGCCCGCGAACCTGGCCTGCAGCCGGTCGAGCGTAGGACCAGCCGCGCGGACGAGGCGGCTGTCCGGGTCGAAATCCTCCCGGTAGGGAGGGTCGGACTGGTCCGGTGACAAGCCCAGAGACAGACAGCGCTGCCACGAGTGCAGGATCGGGCTTCTCACGCCTGTCTCAACCGGCTCACCCTGCAGGAACCGCTCACGGGGTTGTGCGGGCCCTGCGCCGCCCGCCTCAAGACCCATCCGAACAGGTTCCTCACCGGGTCGGTCCATGCTTCACCTCGCTGATTCCCCCAATGGCCCGATCTTCGACCATATTGCGGTATTGGTGCGGATAAGGTGCATGATACGGAGGATATTCCTCATGTGGGGTGACCGGTGGGAACCGGTTATCACAGGACCGCGACCGGGTTGGCCCTGACCGACGCCTGAGGTAGGAAGCGCGGCCGCGGGGTACTCGCTGCGGATCGAGGAAGAGCCTGCTGTCGGCCTGCTGTCGCCGCTCGTGAGTCGTTCTTCTGGCCGCCGACCTTCTGGCGCCGGCGCCTGCGGACGGCCCGTTGCCTGTGCGACTTCGACTCCTCGGTGGCGGCGGTGCGGGCGGTGAGCCGGTTCCTTCGCGGCAAGGATTTCAGAGGACTCGGCGTCGGTCCCGGATCCGCGCGGCCGGCCGACCTCGTATCGCATCTGCCCTCCCCCGCGCGACGGCGATTGTTCGTGTTCGCCGCCTATCTGCAGGGCGCACCGCTGACGCGGGTACGCCGAGTGGGCGGCGAGGACCTCGCGGCCTGGACCGCCGCTCAGTACGGCCCCGGCCCGTACCCCGCGGCCTTCATCGGATCCGGCAGCGGGGCCGCCGTCCACCTCGCAGCCGCCCTGCACGCTCCCGTCCTGCCCCAGACCTACCTGGTACCGGTGCGGGCCCGGCTCGACCCCGACCAGCCGCGCGCGGCACTGAAAGCGGGCCGGGAGTTCGGCCGGCAGCTGGTGGAGGCCAACCCCGACCTCGCCCTGTGTCATATGCACGACCCGAGCCAGGACCGGGCGATGCTCGTGCGTTTCATGTACTTCCGGTTCAAGCGGCTGCGGCTCGGTGCGGTGCTGGAACGGTTCCTGGAGCAGCGGCTCGCTCCGGGCGCGACCCTCTTCATCGTCGACTGCACCCTCACCTGGGCCATGTCGGTACTGGGCGACCGGCACCGCTTCCAGTTCGGCGCCCTCGGCGGTATGCCGGCCGACGAGTACGCGGGCGGCAGCGACCGCATCGCCCGGCACCTCGCCGAGCAGAACGCTCCGGTACGCCAGTGGGACGCCCCACCGCCGGACGAGCGGTACCCGGAGGCCGAGTGGGGGTACGACGACAGCCTCACGCCCGACATCACGGCACTGGCGGCCCGCTGCGGCTACCAGGTGCGCCGCATCACCATCGGCGAGCCGGAGCACCTCAGCCCGCTCGTGGCCGACCTGTACCGCTGGTGGTACCGCCGGCGGGGCCTGCCGGCCGACCGGCTGCTCGTCGAGACGTACAACCAGTGGGAGCCGCACTGGACGCTACGGCTGGGCGCCGTACCCTTCTGGCTGCAGTTCACCGCCGAGTCGTCCTACCGCGGGGGCCGGCTCCTCGCGGGAGAGATGGGCCCGGTCCACCTGCCGCGCCGCCGCCCGCTCCAGCAGCCCGGGAGCCGTCCGCGACTGCAGCGCAATGGCCCGCCCCATCGGGCCGACCACCACCTCGCGCCGCGGCACGCGGACGACGTCCACGATGGCGTGGGCGACACGCCGGGCACTGTAGACCGGGGGCATGGCCACGACCTTCCGGCCCGTGTAGTTGGCCGCGTGCTGGAACAGCGGGGTGTCGATGCTGGCCGGCAGCACCGTGCACACATGGATCTTCTTGGCCCCCTCGATCCGCAGTTCCTGCCGCAGGCTCGCTCCGAGCGCCCGGACGGCGTGCTTCGACATGACGTACGCGTGGGTGTAGGGCTGGCTGACCACCCCGACGACCGAGGAGACGTCGACCAGCGTGCCGCTGCCCTGCTTGCGCATGGTGCGCAGCGCTGCCCGCGCTCCGTACACGTAACCCATGACATTGACGTCGATGACCTTGCGGAAGTCCTCCAGCGGCACCTCCTCGAACGGTCCGAAGACCGTGACGGCCGCCGCATTGACCCAAACGTCGATCCGTCCGAACCGCTCCACGGCGCGCTGGGCGAGATCGTCAACCGCCGCGACGTCCGTGACGTCGGTCGGAACGACGAGCGCCCGAGCGCCCCGGTGCCGCTCGCAGTCTCGTGCGGCGGCTTCCAGCGCCTCCTCACCCCGGGCGGCCAGCACCACGGCACAGCCCTTGCGGGCGAACGCCTCCGCGGTGGCCCGTCCGATGCCGCTCGACGCCCCCGTTACCACCACTACCGAATCGCGCACTCGCATCATGCCGCCTCCTCAGGGATGACCGGCGTAGGGGTGCGAAGCCGAACCCTCAGCTCAGCCGGTACCCGACGCCACGCGGTGCAACCGCCGGGCCTGGATCTCCGGCCCGGACCGTCTGATGCCTGCCGGCTCAGCCTCATCCGGGACGACCAGCAGCCCGGAAGCCCCAGAACCGCTCGTGTTCGTCCGGCTGCGGCAAGTGCTTGCGCCCGATGAGGCGCTGAACGTCCTCGATGACGTTATGCGGCATGGTCACTCGCCGCCCCACGTGTCGACGACGGGTGGGTGCCCGGTAGCGCGAGGTCGATGTGCACCCGCCGGCCGAGGCGCCGGGCTGCGGGCGGCGCGGTGGGAAACGGACGTCGTGCAGCGGCGCACGGTCCACGACCGTGCCGCGGCGCCGCCGCGCCAGGCGGTACTTTTGGCCCGCGTCGGCACCGCGGGCGACGACCTCGCGATCGCCGCGCAGGATCACCTGCCGCGCTTCGGCGCGGATCCGGCTCACGTCCAGGATAGGAGCCGCTACGCGCTGGTGGGCCCTGCCGTCATCAGCGGCAATAGGTGGGGGGCACGGTCGGGCCGGGCATCGCTTCGGTGATGCTGGTGCCGCACAGTGGGCCGCTCTCGCACCGTCGTCACAACGGGTACCCGCGCCTCTCGCCGATGCCACGGTTCCAGGGTGTCGAGGTGAGCCAGCTGAGCACTCGGTTGATGTCGGACGAGGACACGATCCCCACCAGTCGGCCCTGCTCCATCACCAGTGCGCGGCGCGCGGGCGAGGCCTCCAGTCTGAGCAGCAGACCGCCCAAGGGTTCGTCGGGACCGGTGGTGACGACCTCGTCCATGGGGAACATGACATCCGCGACGGTGGTGTCCATCCCGTCCCGTCCCGCGCTCTCCTGGGCACGGTGGACGGTCACCAGTCCCACCGGCGCCGCGTCGTCGTCGGACATCACGGGGAAGGCCGAGTGCCGGTAGCGAAACGCGGGGCCCCGCAGCAGTTCCTCGATGGTCAACCCGGCGTGGGCTGACACCGGATCGGGTGTCATGGCCTGGCGTACGGAGACCCGGTTCAGCGCTTCCTTCATCTGCGCGTGCCCTCCTTCGGCCGTCGCGGCGGCGATGAGGAACCAGCCGATGAGCGCCAGCCAGAGCCCGCCCAGTCCACCCAGGAGGAACTGATAGAGGCCCAACAGTACGAGGAACCAGCCCAGGACACGGCCGGCGATGGTGGCGACCGACGTGGCCCGCAGCCGGTTTCCGGTACGCCACCACACAAACGCCCGCAGCAGCCGGCCGCCGTCGAGCGGAGCGGCCGGGAGGGCGTTGAACACGGCGAGCAGCACATTGATCCCGGCCAGCCACGCCACCGCCTCGACGGGGAGGCCGGACAGCCCCAGTGCCACCAGCACGGCCGCCAGCGCCGCGAACATGATGCCCAGGACCAGGCTGACCAGCGGGCCTACGCCTGCAACCCGCAGCTCCGCACCCGGGCTGGGCGCCTCGTCCTTCAGTCGGGCGGCGCCGCCGAGCAGCCACAGCGTGATGCTGTCCGCCTCCATGCCGTTGCGGCGGGCGACGACCGCGTGGGCGACCTCATGGGCCAGCAGAGACCCGAAGAAGACCAGGGCCGTGAGGATGCCCACCAGCCAGTACTGCCACAGGGACCGTCCTGGGTGGGCCTCGGGCAGCCGCCCCTCCGACAGGCCCACCGCGATGATCAGGAAGATGACCAGGACGCTCCAGTGGACGCCGACACGGATGCCGGCGATGTGTCCGAGCCGAAACGTCTCACGCACCGGTCCCACCACACCGTTCACGATGCCGTCGTGCCCGTCGTGTCGCCCCTGCGGCTTCCGTGCTCCACGGCCCCGAGGGGGCAGGGCAAGTGAGCGGGTACCCACCGGGACCCCGCCCTGAACGTCTCTTCCGTCGGTCAGTCCTCTACAGCCCATCCAGCCGACCGGGCCACGGGTCCTCAGCGTCCGGGTGCGAGGTCACCGCAAAGGGGGCGCCGTCGGCGAGCGGCACGCTATGACTTCGTATCCGGTTCGTGTCGACGGGTTTCGAATTCAGTGTGGCCGTTGGGGCATTTCGGTATCTTGTCGCCTTGCGTCACATGGACTTTCCCGTCACATTGGGCGCAGTAGAAGTCCCCTGTTTTCTGGGCCTTCTCGCCGGCTTTTGCCGTCATCACAGTCATCTCCTCTGAGATGCGGACCCCTGCCACACCCCCGAGTTTCCCGCAGGCTGCACCAAAACAGCCTGGGCTGCCGCCCAGGACAGCCCTCGCGCTCCTCTCGCCGTGTCACGGCCGAAGGTGAAACATGGGGTTAGCGAGCGAAGGAGGCCCGTCATGCAATCCGGAGCCTCGGATTACGACCGCTGGCTGTACGCGCATACCCCATCGCAGGCCGAGGGGGAGCGCAACGAGCCGGACGAGCGCAGCACCCTGGAACAGCACCCGGACGTGCCCAGGACCGAACCATCTCAAGCGGAGGGCGAGCGGGCGGACGACGTCCGGACGAGAGAGTGAGCTCCGCGCCGGAGAGACCCGGAGTCAGCAGATACGCCGGGTCATGGATGGACGACGGGCTGCCGGGCCGAGGCGGGGCGGCCGCCCACACCCATAGCGTCTTCCCGCGCCCAGCAGAGTGATTTCAGGTATGCCGCTCGGGCGCGGGCCGACGTGCCGCCCCGAGTGCTGTGCGGCTTGTCGCTACCTTCCAGTGACGCCGACGCAGGCACTCCGGCTTGTCCATGCAACAACGAGGAGTTGACCATTCATGGCCGTGTGCGAGGTTTGCCAAAACGACTACGAGAGCTCGTTCGAAGTGCACGCCGCAGGTGCGGTCCACACCTTCGACAGCATCGAGTGCGCCGCCCAGAAGATGGCACCGGTCTGCGACAACTGCCAGTGCCGCATCCTCGGCCACGGCCTACAAGCGGACGGGCAGTACTTCTGCTGTGCGCACTGCGCCCGCCAGAAAGGTTTCGCGCAACTCGTGGATCATGCCTGACGGACGGATCCCGCGGTGGGCCGACGGCCTGCTGGTGCGCGAGCAGCCGCACGGGATGCGATGCGTACACGCGATCCGTACATCAAGGCGCGTACGACTACCGGCGACCGCTGGGCCATGCCCTTCAGCTTGCCGCCCGGATGCAGCACGCGCACCCTGGCCTTGTGACGCGGTCTCACGGCACGCTGGCGCACCGGCTCATCGTCGATCATCTCGTCGACGGGCGGATGGAACCAGGACACGAGATCGGGCTGCGGATCGACCAGACCCTCACCCAGGACGCCACCGGCACCCTGGTGATGCAGGAACTGGAGGCCCTCGGCCTGGACCTGGTCCGTACCGAGGTCAGCGTCCAGTACGTCGACCACAACCTGCTCCAGGCAGACGAGCGCAACGCCGAGGACCACGCCTTCCTGCGCTCCGCCTGCCGCCGCTTCGGCATCTGGTACTCCAAGCCCGGCAACGGTGTCTCCCACCCCACCCATATGCAACGCTTCGGCGTTCCCGGCAAGACACTGGCCGGATCGGACTCGCATACCTGCGCTGCGGGGTCGCTCGGGATGCTCGCGTTGGGCACCGGTGGCCTGGAGGTCGCGCTCTCCATGGCCGGACGGCCCCTGCACGTGACCATGCCGGAGATCTGGGGCGTCCGCCTGACCGGCCATCTGCCGGAGTGGGTGAGTGCCAAGGACGTGGTGCTGGAGATGTTGCGACGGCACGGCGTCAAGGGGGCGGTCAACCGGATCCTGGAGTACCACGGCCCGGGCCTGGCGGGTCTGACCGCCATGGACCGGCACGTCATCGCGAACATGGGCGCCGAGCTCGGCGCGACCACCTCCGTCTTCCCCTCTGACTCCCCGGTGCGCGACTTCCTGCGCGCCGAGGACCGCGAGACGGACTTCCACTGGCTCACCTCCGAGCCGGACGCCGTCTACGACCTCACCGACGAGATCGATCTCTCCACCCTCGAACCGCTCATCGCCCGCCCCACCTCGCCCGGCAATGTCGTCCCGGTACGCGAGGTCACGGGCGAGCCCGTCGGGCAGGCAGTCATCGGCTCCTCCGCCAATCCGGGGCTGCGCGACTTCGCCATCGCCGCGGCCATCGTCACCGGCCGCCAGACCGACCCCGCCGTCAGCTTCGACGTCAATCCCACCTCCCGCGAGATCCTCGCCGACCTCACCAAGATGGGTTCCACCTTCGCCCTGATCGCCGCCGGTGCCCGCATCCACCAGGCCGGATGTCTCGGCTGCATCGGCATGGGCCAGGCCCCGGCAGTGGGCCGCAACAGCCTGCGCACCTTCCCGCGCAACTTCCCCGGCCGCTCCGGCACCGAACAGGACGCGGTCTGGCTCTGCTCCCCGGAGACGGCCGCCGTCGCCGCCCTCACCGGCAAGATCACAGACCCCCGGGACTGGGCAGCCAAGGAGGGCGTGCCCTACCCGCGGCTCCGCCTTCCCGGGCACGCGTCGGTCAACCGCGCGATGCTCGAGCCTCCGCTGCCGCCCGAGCAGGCCGCCCGTATCGAGCTCGAACGGGGCCCGAACATCTCCGGCCTGCCTCACTTCGATCCGCTGCCCGACGTGCTGGCGGGCCCGGTCCTGCTCAAGTGCGGCGACAACGCCTCCACCGACGAGATCTCACCGGCCGGGGCGAAGGCGCTGCCGTACCGCTCCAACATCCCCAAGCTGGCCGAGTTCACCTTCACCCGGATCGACCCGGACTACCCGCGACGCGCCGCCGAGTTGGCCACCGAGGGCAGGCCCGGCCAGCACATGGTTGTCGGCGGCGAGAACTACGGCCAGGGCTCCTCCCGCGAGCACGCCGCAATCACCCCGCGTCACCTGGGGCTGCGCGCGGTCATCGCCAAGTCCTACGCCCGCATCCACTGGCAGAACCTGGCCAACTTCGGCGTCCTGCCCCTGGAATTCGCCGACCCGGCCGACTACGACCACATCGACCCCGGCGACCGGCTGCGACTGGAGAACCTGCACGCCGCACTGGCCCCCGGAGCCAAACCCCACCTACGGCTGCACAACACCACCAAGGACGAGACCTATCAGGTCCGCCACAGACTCTCCGACAGCCGCCGCCGCACCGTCCTCGCCGGAGGCATCATTCCGGCCCTCGCACGCGAGGACCATGCGGGCCGAGGCTACGAAAGCCCCGAACCATCGGCGTGAGCGCCAACGCACGTGTGGTGACCTGTGGAGGCGATGATGGCTTTTGCTTCTGCTGCTGAATACATACCGCCGAGGTGGCGCGCACAAGATCACCGCCGTCCTACCGTATTTCGGTTACGCCCGGCAGGACCGTAGAACGCAGGCCGGCGAGCCGGTGGGCGCCCAGGTCGGGGTCGTCGTGGACGACATGATCAGGACTGGCGCGACGGTGGAAGCAGCCGTCCAGGTCCTCCTCGCCCGCTGCCGCGGACATCACCGTGGCCGCGAGCCACGGCCTGCTGATGGCAGACGCCCGCAGCCGACTGGCTGTTCGGTGTGCTCGCTCTGCCGGCCGGGGCGCCCGATGTTGCCGGAGACGATCGCGGTCCGGGACTGTTGACTGCACGCGACCGAGCATGCTCGGCTTGTAACCACTTACATCTCAAAGGGGTGGCCGACACGAGAAATCGCTCTGCGCGGCACGCGTGCCCGCCATCCCCGCTGCCCTGCCTGAACATCAACCAACGCGGACGACGCACCGGGGCATCGTCGCGGTGCGCTACCACGCCCGAGGCCAGAGCCTGCGTGGCCATCGCACAGGGGCCCGGGCGGTGCCGAACTGGGCGCACCGTCCCGCCACCCACCCGGCCACCCGCCCCGCGAGAGAAAAGGGAGGCAGATCAGCGTGGTTGAGCACGTAGTTGTCATCGGCGCCGGCGTCTACGGAGCGGCGGTGACTGCCTCGCTGACGCGGCGGGGTGCCCGCGTCACCGTCGTGGACGCCGGTGCGCCGGCGGGCGGCACCTCGGGTGCGACATTCTCGTGGACCAACTCCTGCGGTAAGCAGCCACGGCCCTACCACGACCTCAGTGTCGCGAGCATGCAGGCCCACCGGCAGCTGGCGGCCGAAGTACCCAACAGCGACTGGTACCACGAGGGCGGCAACCTGGAATGGGCCGCCGACGACGCCGGGCGCGAGGAACTGCGCAAGAAGGTCGCCGGCGTCCTGGACTACGGATACGAGGCGTGTTGGCTCAGCCGGGCGGAGGCGCTGCGCCTCGAACCCGACATCGACCCCGCCGGACTGCCGGCGGATGGGATCGCCTACTTCCCGCGCGAGGGCTGGGTCGAGCCGACCCGCCTCATCGGCCACCTGCTCTCCAACGCGGTCTCCCGTGGTGCCGAGCTGGTACGCGACGACCCTGTCACCGGCCTGGAGTCGACCGCCGGTCTCGTGCGCGCTGTCCGGCTCGCCTCGGGGCGGCAGCTCTCCGCGGACGCGGTCGTCAACTGTGCGGGGCCGCAGGCTGCCAGGATCGCCGAGCTCGCCGGCCTTGTTCTGCCGATGCGCAACACCCGCGGTGTACTCATCTACACCTCGCCGGTCGCGGTCTCGGTGTCGCGCGTCATCCACGCCCCGCACGTCCATCTACGCCCGGACGGCGCCGGACGGCTCCTTCTGCACACCCCTGAGACCGACAGTGCGGCCTACGTGTCCGACACCGGTGAGATCAGCGTTGAGCGATCAGCGGTGACAAGAGTGCTTGAGGCGGGCCGTGCGCTGTACCCCGGGATCCGAGCCGCGACCGTGGAAAGCGTTCGGGTGGGTGAACGGCCCATCCCCAGCGACGGCCTCCCGGTCCTGGGACGGGCGGTCGAGCTGCCCAACTTCCATTTCGCCGTCTCGCACAGCGGTGCGACCCTGAGCGTCCACGCCGGCGACCTGGTCGCGGCCGAGGCGCTCGGCGAGAAGCTGGGCGAAGCCCTGGCCGCGTTCCGGTTCGAGCGGCTTTGACCAGGTGGTGGGCTGCACATCCGGTGTGCGGGCACAGTCGCGTTCTCGACCGGGGAGTGCCAGTCCGGCCGGATTTCATTGACATGGCGGCCCCAAGCCAGTGCCTCGTACGCGATCCGGATGCCGTGTGCCGCGGCCCGGTTGGCGAGCGGGTGCAGCTGCTCAGCGGCGAGCGCGTCATCGCCGACCGCGTCCGGGGGACATTCGCTACCAAGGGGTTGCCCGCTGTGAGTCCCGCTTCCGTGCCCCGCCCGCTCGCCGAACGCGTCGAGAACCTGCCGTCGCGGCTGACCCTCGCCGAGCGGATCGCGACAGCCGCGGCGTGGACCGCGCACGGCGGCCAGGAAGGCGGCCACGCGCCGGCCTCGGTCCTGCTCGGCGACGCCGAACCGGCCGGCCGACTGCCGCAGAACTGGTACCGGGCCGACGAGTTGCCCGCCCGGCTCGACTACGACCTCGTCAAGGCCGGCTGGACCTACCAGTACCACCGCGCACAGCCGCTGTATGCCTTCGGCCACGGCCTGTCCTACACCCACTTCGACCACGCGGGACTGCGGCTGAGCACGCGGCGCACCACCCTGGACGGCAGCGTCACCGTCTCCGTCACCAGGGAAACCGTCCAGCTGTACGTCCGCACGCTCGGCACGCGTTACGAGGCACCGCTGCTGAAGCCGGCCGACTTCCGCAAGGTGAGCCCGGGGTCCGGCGCCTCGCGGGAGGTCGAGGTCACCTTGGACGCGTCCGAAGCGCCGGCCCACTGGTCGGTCGCCGAGGATGCCTTCGTCGTCGGCCCCGGCGAGTACCCGGTGCTCGTCGCGCGCTCGGCCGGGAACGTGGTGCTGAGCGCGCCGCTGACGGTCACCGGCCCGGAGCCGGCACCGCGTACGGCGGTCGGGCGCCGGGTGAACGCCGCCGGCTGCCACGACTACACCGGCATCGTCCTCGTGGACACCACCCGCGCGGCCGGCGACCCCGTGACGCCGACGGACCCCGATGCGCCCACCGACGCCCGCGGCGTCATCGCCGAGGTGTCCCGTACCGCGCCGGGCCAGGGTCGGCTCAAGGTGTGGGCACGTGCGGTCGGCCCCGGCGGCACCCTGCTGGCCGCTCTGCCCGTACCGAGCACCGGCGACCGTTACGCCTGGACCACGACCACCGCCGACCTGGCGGACCGACTCCCGGGTGTCCACGACCTGTACGTGGTGCTCACCGGTGAACTCCGCCTGGCGGCCTTCGGCTTCACGCTCCGATAGCCACCGCCCGGACCCCTTGACCCCGCGCGGACGATTCCGCGCGGCGCACTTCCCCCGACCACACTCCTCAGGATGGACATGGCGTTCATGGACATGGCGTTCTTCGACAATCCCGTGATTCCGGGCTTCAGCCCGGACCCGAGCGTCTGCCGGGCCGGCGACGACTACTACGTGGCAACGTCCAGCTTCGAGTACGTACCGGGCGTGCCGCTCTGGCACAGCCGTGACCTGGTGCACTGGCGGCTGATCGGGCACGCGCTGGACCGGCCCTCGCAGCTTGCGCTGCCCGACACGGCCCCGTCCTCCACGGGGGTGTACGCGCCCACACTGCGGTACCACGATGCCCGGTTCTGGCTGATCACGACCGTGGTCGCCGGGGCGGGCAACGTCCTGGTGACCGCCGAGGACCCCGCGGGACCGTGGTCGGACCCGGTGCCGGTCGCCGTACCGGGCATCGACCCCGACCTGGCCTGGGAGGAGGACGGGACCTGCTGGTGCGTGTTCTCGTCGGGCGGGATCCGCGGGGTCCGCATCGATCCGAAGTCCGGCGAACTGCTGGGCGAGCCGGTGCCGATGTGGTCGGGCAGCGGACTGCAGTACCCCGAGGGCCCGCACCTGTACCGGATCGGCGACTGGTGGTACCTGCTGCTGTCGGAGGGCGGCACGGAACGCGGCCACGCGCTGTCGGTGGCCCGAGCCCGCACGCTGCCGGGACCGTTCGAACCGCACCCGGCCAACCCGGTGCTCTCCCACCGCAGTACCAACCATCCGGTGCAGAACACCGGCCACGGCGATCTGGTGCAGGCGCACGACGGCACGTGGTGGATGATGCTGCTCGGCACCAGGCCTCGCGGCGACACACCGATGTACCACGGCATGGGCCGGGAGACGTTCCTGACACCGGTGCGGTGGGAGGACGAATGGCCGCTGCCCGGCCCGCTGGAGCTGCGTGCGCAGGCCCCGGCGCTGCCGCCGCATCCCTGGCCGCAGGAGCCGGACCGGGACGACTTCGACTCCCCCGCGCTCGCTCCCTGCTGGGTTTCGCTCCGGCGGAGTGACCCCGAGGCCGTGCGTCTCGATGAGCAGCCGGGTCACCTTGTGCTGCACGCCCGCGCGGACAGCCTGGACAAGCCCGGCGCGCTCTTCGTAGGACGCCGCCAGCGCGACGCCGACTGCACCGCGCGCACACTGGCCGATGTCGCCGAAGGCGGCCGGGGCGGGCTCGCGGTACGGCTGGACGAGGCGCACCACTACGAGGTGGAGGCGGGCGACGGCATGGTCCGCGCGGTCGCCAGGATCGGCCCACTGCGCCATGCCATCGCCGAACGGGCCGTGCCGTCCGGCCCCGTGACCCTGCGGATCGACGTCACGACGTCCGACGTCCTGCCGCCCACGGTCACTTCCCGCGGCACGGACCCTGAGGCAACTCCCCCGCCCGGCCTCCGCGTCGGCGGCCCCGACACGCTTCGCCTGGGCTACGAGACGGACGGAGGTGACTTCGAGATCCTCGCCGAACTCGACGGCCGCTACCTCACCACCGAGGTCGCCGGCGGCTTCACCGGTCGCGTCTTCGGCATGTACGCCACGCGGGGCAGCGCGGCTTTCGACTGGTTCGAGTTGCGGTCCGCCTGACAGGTGCTCCCCACCACGGCCGTACTCGACTGACGGTGCGGCCGTGGTGCACGCGCACGACCACGATCGAGTGCGCCGGGGTGACGTACCACGTCACCAAGTCCCGCACCTCGGTGACCGGCACGACCGGCTGACCACGCGATGTGGCTCTCGGCGTCACGTCCGTACCGCGTCCGCCGCTCAG
The DNA here is from genome assembly GCF_044548015.1 of Streptomyces sp. NPDC052236. Classification (NCBI taxonomy): domain Bacteria; kingdom Bacillati; phylum Actinomycetota; class Actinomycetes; order Kitasatosporales; family Streptomycetaceae; genus Streptomyces; species Streptomyces sp. NPDC052236. The sequence goes on from NZ_JBIUBL010000018.1 coordinate 85,058, forward strand.
TGGAGCCGTACGGTCAGGTGGTACCGGCCGGACGGGAGCCGGTACGAGGACACCCCCTCCGCGTGACCGAGGAAACGCACCCCGTCCACGCGTGCCAACGGCGTCCGTCCTTCGCGGACGGAATCGGCGGAGGCCGCCGGAAGGCGCAGGGGCGCCTCGCTGTTCGCGGGCACGACCGCGTCGTACACCAGGGTCCGGCCCGCGTGGTCGAGCGTCCATTCGCTTCTGATCTCGCCGTACGGCGACTCGTACGAGCTCGACACCTGCGTGATCCTGCCGGTCGGATCGATGTGGGGTTGCAGCAGGAAGCGCTTGAAACCGGGGTTGTCCGGGTCGCGGGCGATGCCGGCCATGTACGCGTACATCCACTCCATGATCGCGCCGTAGGCGTAGTGGTTGAAGGAGTTCATGCTGACCGGGCCGAGGCCGGCGTCCTCGGAGTAGGAGTTCCAGCGCTCCCAGACGGTGGTGGCACCGTTCTTCACCGAGTACAGCCAGGACGGCAGCGCGTCCTGGTGCAGCAGCTTGTACGCCAGGTCCCCACGGCCCTCATCCGCGAGGACCAGAGCGAGGACGTTGACGCCGAGGAAACCTACGGACAGCGTGTTCTCGGCGTACTTGACCCGGCTGCTGTTCGGATGCGTCGCCTTGTAGGCCGCGTCGTTGCCGATGTTGTCGGCCAGCAGCGCGACGAGCGTGCGGCGCTGGGCTTCCGTCTCGTAGAACCCGAGCTTGAGGACCCACAGCAGCGCTGACTGGCTGTTGTCCTCCGTCTTCGCCGTGACCTGGCCGCCCTCGGTGCTCAGGTACTTGGTGATGAACGCCTGCCTGATGCGTCCGCTGCGACAGCGTAGATCAGGCACCATGGCCGCCCAACTGACCAGCCAGCCCCTGGCCATAGCCCCTCGCCCCTTCTCCCCCGGCCCGAAGCCAGCCACCTACTGGCCGCAACGGCTGCGTACCCCGATTGACCGCGACCGCGGCGCTGGGGAGCGATGGGAGCAAGGAGCGGAAGAGGGCTCCGCAGCCGCGCCCGGACGCGCGAAAGGGGCCATCCGAAGATGGCTCCTCACCTGTGGACCTGCTGTAACGAGCAGCCAGGCCGGACAAGGCCCGCGCGGATATGGCCTACGGCTCCCGCGCGAACCGCGCCTACCTGCGCAGACGTGGCATCGGCCGCACGATCCCGGAGAATGCCGATCAAGTCCGCAACCGCAAAAAGCTCGGTTCCCGCGGTGGCCGACCGCCGCGCGGCGGAGTGCGGCATCAACCGGCCGAAAAGGCACCGGGCCGTGGGGCCACGAGATACGACAAACCAGCCGTCCGCTACGAAGCCACCGTGCAGGTTGCCGCCATCATCGAGTGGCTGTGACCAGCACTTTCGCAACAGAACCTAGGCGGCCCCGGGCGCGTCCCCGAAGTCCGGGATCTCCAGCCGGACGCCGCCCTGCCGCGCGGAGTCGTGGGCGATGATGCCTGGCAGTGTGTAGCGGGCAGCCACCCATGCGTTCACCGGCGGCAGGGTGCGCGTATTGACCGCCGTCACGAAGTCGTCCACCAGGAAGTGGTGGCTTCCCTCGTGGCCGTTCGGCAGATGATCGAACTCGCGTGGCAGCCGGGCGCGGTCGTGCACCGGCGCAGACCCGGACGTGAAGACGTCCCGCAGCGCCGGGGCGATGTGCTGGAGCGACGGGTCGTCGGGCGGCAGCGTGGGCTTGGGCTGGAGGTGTTCGGAAATATCCGTGACCTCCTTCTTGTCCTGCCAGAAGCTGACCGTGGCCAGCTGCTCCATGCTGGCGTCCGTACCGAAGAACCGGAATCGCGACTCGCGTATGTGCGACGGATAGCCGACCCGGCGGAACTCGTTCGTACGGAACGATCCCCCGCCCGCGACCTCGAACAGCGCGGTGGCATTGGAGACGTCATTCCCGAACTGACTCACTTCCTTGTCGAAGACGCCGTCCCCGCGATCATCGAGGACACCGATCGCGGAGACGCTCACGGCGTGCGTCTGCCACGCGCCGAGCACCCCACCGACCGAGTGCGTCGGATACAGCAGCGGCGGATAGCTCGCGGTGGCCTTCCACTCCTCGCCCCCGCTGTACTGATACGCCTCGTAGAAGCCCAGATCCATGTCGTGGACGTAGTCGCCCTCGGCGTAGAAGAGCCGGCCGAACGCACCCTCGGCGATCTGGTTGCGGGCATATACGGTGGCCGGGTTGTACTGGCTGGTCTCGCCCATCATGTACGTCAGGCCCGTCTCGCGTACGGCGTCGATGATCGCCGCGATCTCCTCCCGCGTGATGGCCATCGGCACCGCCGAGTACACGTGCTTCCCCGCCCGCAGCGCCTGGACGACGAGCGGGCCATGGGTCCAGCGCTGCGTGAAGATCGCGACCGCGTCCACGGTCTGCGACTCCAGCATCGCCTCGTACGAAGGGAAGGTCCCTGCCAAGTCCCCGTCCGCGACGAGTTGTGCGGCACGCTCGGGGAGCAGGTCGGTGGCGAAGACCTCGCTGACTCCCGGATGGGCGTGGAACAGCTTGGCGAACTGGCCGGCGAACTGCCCGGCACCGACAATGCCCAGGGTGAATGTCATAGGGGTTTCCTCCGCTGAGGTTGAGGTTGTGCGTGTGGGGGACGACAGGCACTGTGCCGGGTCACTGGGACAGCAGCAGGTTGATCTGGCTGTTGGTCCGGTCAAGGCCGCTTACCGGCGCGCCGTTGGCGTAGATGTCCTGCATGGCGGGTCGCATCAGCGCGTACACATCCGCCGCGTAGTTGGTGATCGGGAAGGGGAACGTCGTCTTGTCGGTCACCGGCTTGGTGAACGCGGTGACGTCGATGCCCTGCTTCTTGAATGAGGCGACGGCCGCGGCCGTGCCGTCCTTGGTCGCGGGGAAGACGATGCCGTGCCCGCCCACCGTCTTCTGGCAGGCGTTGGAGGCCAGGTGGGCGACCCACTTCTCCGCGCCCTTCTTGTTCGGAGCGTTCTTGGTGATGGAGTCCGCGAGGCCGTTCAGCATGGTGGCGCGCTTCCCGGTCGGGCCGACCGGTGTCAGCGCCGTGCCGACGTCGATGCCCTTGAGGCCGTAGAAGTTCTTGATCATCCAGGAGCCGTGCATGGCGACCGCGGCCTTGCCCGTGCCCACCTGCACATCAGTCCCGTTGGACTGCGACCAGTCCTTGTGGGGGGCGAGGAAGCCCTTCTTCGCGAGGCCGAAGTACCAGCTGATCGTCGACTGGAACGCCTCCTGGTCGTAGTTGTAGTGGGTGCCCCAGGCCTTCTTGTCCGTGTAGGTCCAGCCGGCGGACGCGGTGAAGCTGCTCCACTGCGTCTGGCCGTCGCCGTCCCCGGCGTCGTTGGTGGCCAGGCCGTAGACCTTGACGTGGTTCTTGTCGAAGCCGGGCTCGTCGCCGCGTACGCCCTTCGCGTCGACCGTGAGGTGGGCGATGGCCTTTTCGAAGGTGCCGCCGTCCGTCGGGTTCCAGTCCAGGGTGTTGAGGGATTCCGCGGAGAGGCCGGCCGACGCGGCCATCTTCTTGTTGTAGAAGAGGGCGACGGTGTCCCAGTCCTTCGGCGCGCCGTACCGGTGGCCGTCCTGGCCGGTCCAGGAGGCACCGAGTCCGGGCTGGTAGTCGGAGTCCTTGATCTTGCTGGTCAGCGGAAGCTCGTCGAGCGGGGCGAGTACCTTCAGATCGGCGAACTGGCCGAACTTCTGGATGTGGTCGGTGAAGACGTCCGGCTCGGTGCCCGCGATGAAACTGGCGGTGAGCTTGGTCCAGTAGTCGTCCCAGCCGAGCTGGGTGATCTTGACGTCGAGCCCGGGGTTCAGCTTCTCGAAGCTCTTCGCGCACGCCTGGTACGCGGGCAGCTGATTGGAGTCCCACAGCCAGTACGAGACCTCGCGGGAGGAGGACGCGCTGTCGGACGAGGTACCTGACGCGCATCCGGCTGTCAGGGAGAGTGCGAGGGCGCCCAGGAGCGGGGCGCTGCGACGAATTCGCATGAGCATGAGGTGCCTCCCTACTTGATTCCGCTGAAGCCGATGGAGTTGACGATGCGCCGGGCGAAGAACCCGAAGAGAACGAGCATCGGCAGCGCGGACAGCAGCGTCGCTGCCATCAGCCCGGACCAGTCGGTGCCGGTCTGCGGCGACTGCGCCCGGAAGATGCCCAGCGCGACGGTGAGAACCCGCGAACTGTCGGTGTACGACACCATCAGCGGCCAGAAGTAGTCGTTCCAGGCCGTGATGTAGGTCAATACGGAGAGAGTGATCACCGGCGCGGACGCCATGGGCAGCAGCAGCCGGAAGAAGATCCGGACCTTGCCGGCGCCGTCCAGCAGGGCGGCCTCCTCGATCTCACGGGGCAGATTCATGAAGAACTGCCGCAGGAAGAAGACCGCGAACGGGGTCATGAACAGGCTGGGCAGGGCGATCCCGAACAGGGTGTCCACCAGCCCCAGTTGCTTGATGAGAACGAAGTTCGGCAGCAGGGTGAAGATCGACGGCACCATCAGCCCGGCGAGGAACAGCGCGAACACCTTGTCCCGGCCGCGCCAGCGGAGCCGGGCGAAGGCGTAGGCGGCCATGGCGGAGAAGAACATCTGGCAGCCGGTGATCAGCGTCGCCACGCCCACCGAGTTGAGCAGATAGCGCCAGAAGTCCAGGGAACCGCCCGCACCACCCTGGGCCATCGCCTCCTTCTGGCTCTGCAGCCCTAGCACCCTGGCGAAGCCGCCGGCGGTGAGGCCCACCGGTCCGGGGGAACCGGGATCGGCGCGGAGCGAGGCGTTCGTGGAGACGGCGGTGCGCAGGATCCAGTAGAAGGGCAGCAGGGTGATCAGGATGATCACGATCATCGTTGCCCAGGCCAGGATGCGCCCGAAGGAAGGCCGGCGCCGGAGGCGCTTGTACGTCAGAGGCGCCACGGGCGTCGCAGGCGTCGGCAGCACTGAGGGTGTCGAGGGCGTGGGGGGCGTCGGGGTCGTCACAGCGGTCATGTCAGCAACTCCCTTCAGTCAGCCGAGGTCGGTGTGGCCGGCCCGGGTGACCCGGTACTGGATGATGGTGATCACGCTGAGCACCACGAGGAGCGCGACGGACATCGCCGAGGCGTAGCCGAACTGGAACCGCCCGAACGCGGAGCTGTAGATGTACAGCTGGAGCACGTTGGTGGCGTTGGCCGGGCCGCCGAGGGTCGTCACCGCGACCGTGTCGAAGACCTGGAACGATCCGATCACGGTCATGATCAGAACGACCGCGAGTACCGGCCGCAGCAGCGGCAGCGTGACCCGCCAGAACATGCGCCACTCACTCGCTCCGTCGATCTTCGCGGCCTCGTAGACATCGTGGGGGATGGCCTGGAGACCGGCGAACAGCAGCAGCGCGGTGTACCCGACGTGCCGCCATACGTTGATGAGCGCGATCGTGGGTATCGCCCAGGTCTCGTCCGCCAGGAATGGGATGTGCTCGAAGCCCAGGGCGCCGATGATCTCGTTGCCGATGCCGAGCTGTGTGTCGAGCATCCAGAGCCAGACGATTCCGGCGACCACGTTGGAGATGAGGTAGGGCGTCAGCACGATGCCGCGCAGCAGAGACGACTGCGTGAGCCGCTGCATGAGTACGGCGATGGCCAGCGCGGCGACCGTCTGCACCCCGATGTTGATGAACACGTACTCGAGGGTGACCCGCAACGATGCCCAGAAGATGGGATCGTTGACCATGCGTACGTAGTTGTCGAGGCCTACCCACTCGGCCGGGGTCAGCAGGTTGAACCGGGTGAAGCTGAGCCAGATGCCCCGAAGGGTGGGCCAGAGCAGGAACACCAGGTAGCCGAGCATGGCCGGCGCGATGAAGAGCGCTGCCAGGGCGCCGTCTCCGCGCCCGCCGCCGTCGCGTTCATGGGCCTCTTTCTTCGGTCTCGTCCGGGTTTTCACCGCGCCGCGCAAGCGGAGGCGCGATGGTGGACTGCTGGAGGCGACAGTCATCTGGGACTCCCTGATGTGCGGCTCGTCCTCGGGGAGCCCTTACTTTCGACCCGGAATAAACTTCCCGTCAATAGCCAGGCGGGAAGAACCTTTTGCGGCAGTGCGGCAGTGAAGTTCAGTTGACATTAGTTCCGTAACAGAATAAATCTTGGGGATGACTCCTTCGTGCGAGAGGTTTCCATGAGCACACGTGTCGAGAGCTGGCTGCCGCTGAGCCCCGGCGAACGTACGGTGGCGATCGAGGTACTCACCCACGGCCCGCTCTCACGGAGCGAGATTGCCCGCCGGCTCAACCTCTCGGCGGGCAGCCTTACCCGGCTGACGAAGCCGCTGCTGGAGTCGGGCCTGCTGGTGGAGGAGGGCACGCCCACGGCCTCGTCCCGGCAGGGCCGTCCCTCGCAGCCCCTGGACATCGTCGCGGACTCCCGGTACTTCGCCGGCTTCAAGATCACCGAGGATATGGTCTACGGCGTGGTCACCACGCTCAGAAGCGACATCGTCGCTCGCCAGGACCGTCCGCTCACCACCCATGAGCCGCACGCGGTCGCCGATCTTCTCCAGGAGATGACGGACGGCTTCGCGCGCGGCTTTCCCCGGCTGGCCGGAGTCGGCATCGGTGTGGGCGGTCGCGTCCGGGAGCGGTCCACCGTGGTTGAGTCCGTCTTCCTGGGCTGGGACGAAGTGCACTTCGCCGACCTCGTGGAGGAGCGCACGGGCCTGCCGGTGGTCGTGGAGAACGATGTCGCGGCGCTGGTCGAGGCCGAGACCTGGTTCGGCGCGGGCCGGGGCCTGGAGAGATTCGCGGTGCTCACCATCGGGGCGGGCATCGGGTACGGCCTGGTCCTCGGCGGCAAGCGAGTCCGCACCGCCGAGGACGGGCGTGGCGTCGGCCGCCGCTGGATCGTCGATCCGTACGGTCCCCTCACCCCGGACGGAGAGCGCGGCAGCGCCATCGCACTGCTGACGATCCCCAGCATCCGCCACCAGGTGCAGGCGGCCGTCGGCCGGGAGGTGAGCTACGCGGAGATCCTCACCCTCGCCGCCGAGGGTGACCCCCTGACCTCGCGCGTACTGAACGAGGCGGCTCGGGGCCTGGGCACGCTGGTGGCCCAGATCGCCAACTTCGCGATGCCGCAGAAGATCCTGCTCGCGGGTGAAGGCGTCGGCCTGGTGGATGTGGCGGGGACGGCCGTCCAGGAGGCCATCCTCGCGAACCGCCACCCGCTGGCGGACCCGGTGGTGCTGGAAATGAAGGTGTCCGATTTCCATGACTGGGCGCAGGGGGCGGCGGTCCTGGCCATCCAGGTGCTGGTCCTGGGGGCGGGGGAAGGCTGACGCGCATGTGGACGACGAGGGAGCGCCGCAGCCCTTCTGCCCGAGGTTCCTTTCACTCCCGCCGACCGGCGCCTCACCGACCGGCCCGTCCTGCCGGGCACCGGCTACCTGCGGCGCGGCGGCCTTGCCCTCTTCGGCGAAGACCTGGCCCGCCGATTCTGCGATGCGGATGCCCTCCGTGCTTGGCTGCCAACGAATCGGCCGGATGAGAACTGCCGCCCACGCAGCCCGGCGAACCGCTCGTGCTTCGCGGCGCGGGTCACCGGCAATCCGCTTGCGGGGCATCCGGGGCCGAGTAGCCTGGAATTAACTGACGGTTGCCTGACCCTGGAGGTGGGCGATGTTTCTCCGACTGCTGCGCCGTCGTATGCCACGCGGGCTTGTTCTTCTCGGCAAGGGCAGTCTGATCCGGGGCTACAGCGGTAGCTATTACGACGGACACGGATACATGGGCTGACATCACGCGCCTGGAGGATGTGCGGTGGCAGAGGATACCGATGCCCTGGTAGCCATGACGCGGATCCTGTCACCGCACTGCCGTGTCACCAGGATGTCGAGCGGAGCGCTGATCGCGGACTGGAGGCGGACGCGTTTCCTGGGAATGGCAACCGCAGACATCCAGAAGTTCACCGACGGGAGCGCTGAGGAACGCGCGGAACTCGTCACCAGTCTCATGCACGCCGGGTGTGCCACGGCCCGCCCGAGGGAGCATTCCGACACCGAGGTCGGGCTCTGGCTGCGCGGAGTGCACCTGCTGATCCGGACCATGGGTTTCGGGCGCGTCCTTCGGCTCCTGTCCTTGGCAGCCCCGGAGTACGCCCGTGCGGACACCCCCTCCGCGGAGGACGTCGCACGGCTGAAGCGAGCAGTCACATCGCACAGCCGCAGTAGCTGGCTCGTCAACGACGACTGCAAGGCCGAGGCCGTGACGGCTTTCGTTCTGCTGCGGCGGCGTGGCCTGAAGGCGGTGCTGCATGTCGGTGTGCGCGAGCATCCGTTCGCCGTGCATACCTGGACGTCTTCGGCCGACATGTGCATCCCTGATGCCGATCCGCACGGGCACACGTTCGCGCCGGTTCTCTCGATCGACGGCGGAGGGCAGTGACGTGGAAGCACTCGGCCTCGAATGGGCCGAGGGCGCACCGAAGCTCTGGGCGGCCGGGGACATGGCGCGGCAGGGACTCGTGACGACGGTCTCCTCACGGGCCGGTACCGCGGCGGTCGTCGGCTGGGTCGGCTCGTTCCGTGACCGCGTGGCGGGCGCGCGCCGCCTCCTCGACGACTTCGGCCGACCGGGAGCCGCACCGCGTCTGCCGACCGGCGACTACGCGGCTGTCCTGGTGTGCCGCGACCGCATCCTGCTGATACGGGACGAGCAGGCACGCACCCCCCTGTACTTCAGGGAGTCCGGTGGCCGCGTGAGCTCGGTGAGTACCTCGGCGCGCCGCTTGGGCGACGCGGCGGAGCTGGAACGTCACTACTTCTGCCGGTACCTGACGGGCAACATGGCCCAACCGCACTCGGAACTCACCCCTTTCGCCGGGGTGCACCGCGTCCTTGGCGGCGAGGTGGTGGAACTTTCGCTCACGGGGCAGATGCGCGGTCGGGTGTCGCGACGCGACCGTCAGGCCGACGACCCGTCGTTGCCGGCATCAGACGGACGCGGCTTGAGCGGGGCCGCGAAGAGCCTGCGCCTCGCACTGGAGAACGCTGTTGGGCGCCGTATGGGCGAGATGACGGCATGTCATGTCTCCGGCGGCACCGACTCCACCAGCATCGCGTTGCTCGCAGCGCGTCTGCTCGCCGCGGGAGAGGGCCACCCCGGGGACCTCGTCCTTCTCGCCGGGGGCTTCGGCAGGGGAGAACTGGCCGGGGAGCAGCCGTACCTCGACGAGGCGATGGAGGAGATCCGCCGTCACGCACCTGCGGCGCGCACAGTCGTCGTCGATGTCGACGACGTGGCCGACTTCGACGACTTCCAGCACCACGCGGGAGATCCGGACGAGCCTCATGCGCACGCCTTCCGCGCCCCGTTCTGGAGCAGGCTGCACGCCGCTGCGGCGGAACTGGGCTGTGACATCCTCCTGACCGGCTGCGGAGCCGATCCGATTGCCGACGCCAACCCGTTTCACCTGCACGGGCTGGCCCGCACAGGACAGCTCCGGCAGATGACGAAGCAGGCACGTGCCTGGGCCGCGGGCAGCGAGCGGGGTTTGCGGGACGTCGTCTCCGCCTACGTCGTGCGGCCGACGCTGCCGCTGGCAGCCGAACGCATCACAGCGCTCGTCCGCCGTCGCGGAACGGTGCTCGGCGGCCTCGGCAGCTTCACCCGCCCCCCATGGCTGCGGTCCGGATTCGCGCGGGCTCACGGCTACCGTGAGGCCGGCATCGCGGAGAGCCACTTCATGTTCGGACGCCAGCCGGAACAGTCCCTCTACGAGGCGGCCAATTACATCGCCGCTCCCGACCCACTGTCCTGGCACCGCGCACGGCAGGACGGATTCTTCCTGTCGCATCCCTTCCTCGACCCAGAGGTCATCGCCACGATGCGCCGCCTCCCCGCCGAAGCCACGTTCCGTCCGGGCCGTCCGAAGGCGGTTCTGCGCGAGGCCATGGCAGATATGCTCCCGCCCGGGATCCGCGGCCGGGTGGTCAAGGTTCCCTTCGACGAGGTCTACGCCCGCGGCTTGCGGACACATGGCGAGGAACTCATCGACCTCTGCCGCGCCGCGAGGCATCCGCTGGTCGCGGAGATGTTCGACGTCGAGACGCTGTGCCGGGCGGTGAGGGAGGCGCAGCTCGGCGTGGGGGACGCCTACTCCTGGGATCGCGTGAACAGCTCTCTCGCCCTGGTGATGTGGCTGGAGCGATTGCGTCGGCGCCCCCGCACGCGGGGTGCGGTCATGCCGCTCATCGCTGACTCTTGATGTCCCACAGCGTCTGTTCGAACGGGCCCGTTTGGGCCTCGACGATTCCGTACCGATTCACCAAGTCGTGCGTTTCTGCGTCGCTCATCTTGCGGTCTTCCTCACCGCTTCGCGTAATGGTTTCGAGCACGCTTGCGCCGTGCGGGCCGAATGTCCAATAGACAGTGACGAAGCGTGGATCCCTCGTTTGTTCGTCGATCGCGTTGTTCTCGCGCACTCTGCCGCGGTAGATGACGGAGTCGACGTCTTTCTGCGTCTTCATCCAGCGGGGCACTTTGCCGCCAGACCAGGAGTTCCCCTTCGGGTCGACCTTCTCCAGGCCGAGCCGGTCCTTGCGCGCGAAGCTCGCGGTGGCGTAGAACGCCAACTGGTCGTAGGGCGTGCCGATAGGCAGTTGCACAACCGTTCGGGTGACGAACTCGTCATTTGACTCGATCCAGTGTCCAGGCGGCATCCATGGCTGCGCCGCCACCAACTGGCCGGGCTGGTGGATCTCCCTGCGGGAAAGCGGGTGCGTCTCCAGGAAGTGGGATTTGCTCCACTGCTCGGCATCGGCTCGCCACTGCGTGCGGAGCCGGTCTCTCGGGCTCAGCGGCACCCGTTCCCCCATGGCGTGGAACTCCGCGCCGAGCACGTAGAACCCCAGATCGCTTTGGTTCTCGAGTTTGATGTCGACCGGCACTGAGAACGCCTTACGGTTCTGACTCAGCATCGGCTTCCCTACGGTCAACTTGATGACAGGCTTGGCCCCGCTCTGGTACGGCTTGTAGAAGGACTGGTAGCCGAAATTGGCCAGCGCAAGACACGAGGAGACAATCACTGCCGCGGCCACCCGTTTGGGAGCGGGGATCACGACCGATGTCCGCCACACCGCGATGACAGCCCACAGGGAACCCGCCGTGAGCAGGCCCCACAGCACCCGGTAGGCCGTGGAATCGCCCTTGAGTGTCTCGAGCAGGAGCATCCCGTTGGTCATCAATGCCGCGACTGTGCCGATCAGCGCGACCATTCCCGAATAGGGGAAGCTGTTCCGGTACCAGTGGTCCACGACCGCGGCAGCGCCCAACACCGTGGTGGCCGCAGCCAGGATGAGGATGGCACCGGTGATGCGACCCGTGTAGGTCAGGGCCCAGCTGACGTTCGCGATGCCGAACCGACCCGTTAGAAACGCCGACAGGAGGAGGACCAGCAGGATCCCCACCAAGACCGCCAGTGACCTTCCGGGACTCGACGGGATCCGTAGCGCCGGCGGGCGCGAGCCGACGCCGGACCCGGGGGGAATCCTCACGTGATCACCTCCTGACTCCGCAGGCCGTGCGCGATGTGCCGGCCGTGCCGACGGTGACCGCGACCGGACACACACCCAAGCCGGCCGGGAAGAGTCCCGCCGGTCGGCACCGGCGTACGCCAACAGGACCCATGGGGTGTCCCTACCTTTCTTGTCGGGTCTGATCTGGTCATTCGTGGGATCGGAGGGCCCAGGGGCTCCGGGTGTGGCCGGCATGGTGTAGCCGCTGGACGGCTTAAGGAGATTGGCTGCCTGGAGCCCCGCGACGACTCGGCCGCCAGTTGGGATGTGCGACGCAATATCGCTGTGCAGGGACGCGTCGGCGAGGTCGTCTGCCGGGAACGGTGAACGACGAGCTGACGGAGGTGGCTGTGCCCTGGATATGGGCGGGCGTGGACGCAGGCAAGGAACACCATCACGGCGTGGTGATCGACACTGACGGCAGACGGCTGCTGTCCCGTCGCGTGCTCAACGACGAGATGGCCCTGCTGGAGCTGATCGCGGACGTGCTCGCCCCGGACGAGGAAGTCACCTGGGCGGTCGACCTCAACCACGGCGGGGCAGCACTCTTGATTGGCCTGCTCGCAGCCCACAACCAGCCGCTGATCTACATCACCGGCCGCGCGGTCAACCGCGCCTCGGGCAGCTACCGGGGCGAAGGCAAGACGGACGCCAAGGACGCGTTCGTCATCGCCGACCAGGCCCGGATGCGCCGCGACCTGGCGCCGCTGCGGCCCGGTGACGACGTTGCGGTGGACCTGCGCGTCCTGACCGCTCGCCGGACCGACCTGGTCGCCGACAGGACCCGGCAGATCAACCGGCTGCGCGCTCAACTCCTGGAGGTCTTCCCCGCGTTGGAGCGGGCTCTGGACCTGACCGACCAGGGGCCGGTGACGCTGCTGACGGGATACCAGACCCCGGCGGCGATACGCCGGACGGGTGCCCGCCGCATCGAGACCTGGCTGAGGAACCGCAAAGTCCGCGGAGCCACCGCACTCGCCAAGACCGCGGTGGATGCAGCGAACGCCCAGCACACTGCGCCGGCCGGGAAGAAACTGGCCGCCACCGTGATCGTGCGGTCGGCCAAGGGGGTGATCGCCCTCGAAGAGGAGATCGCCGAGATCGACGCCCTGATCGAGGCTCGGTTTCGCGAGCACCGGCACGCAGAGGCGATCCTGAGCCCGGCCGGGATGGGTACCAAACTCGGCGCTGAGTTCCTCGCCGCGACCGGCGGGGACATGAACGCCTTCGGCACCAGCGACCGGCTCGCCGGCCTCGCCGCTGCAACCGCAGCCTGCTGCGGTTGTTCTACCTGTCGTCGTTGACGAGCCTGCGACTCTGCCCCGCATCCAAGATCTACCACCACCGGAAACGCGCCGAGGGCAAAGGACACAAGCAGGCCCTGCTCGCACTCGCCCGCCGCAGAGTCAATGTCCTGTGGGCCCTGATCCGTGACGGACGGTGCTACCAAGCCACACCACCCGTCACGGCAGCCGCTTGACAACGACATGGGGAATCTCCTTCGACCGCCACTGGGGGCACTGCACGGGTGAAGCACCGCCTGACGAGCCCCTGCCGGCTTCCTGCGGCACGTACCTCGCGGTGGCGTCGCGGATCGTCCGATCCGCGCAGCGGACCCAGGAGACCTGGAGCTGCGCCGGGGGCTCGAGCACCATCGTCCGTAGTGATCCGTCGGATCACCATCGGGATGCCTCCGGACGGCCCAACCAGGGGGTGCTTCAGTGAGCAGGCAGGCCGTCGCGTACGTGCGCAGCCTCGGCATCGCCGACAACCGGTCCGAAGACGTACCCGACATCATGTGCCTGCACCTGAACGATGGTGAAATACCGCAGCTCGCGGCCCGGGTCGGGTTGGACGCCGAGGAGTTCCGCGAGCAGCTGTGCGGCCTGAAGCACACGTGCCCGTGGATGTACTCGAGCACTCGGACGGCCTGTGGGAGATCATGTACGGGCCGTCGTACTCGCGGCGAAGCCACCCGCCCGACGTGGCAACAGGCGGCGCGCTTGATACTCCGTCTCACCCTGGAAACCCCGCCTGGGATACCGAAAGATCCACGGCGAGCTACTCAACCCGGGATGCGACGTGCTCGGAACCGACCTTGGACGGCCGACCCCGCCGAGCGCCTACGCCGCTGTTCCCAGGCGTGCGACAAGGTCGCGCCAGCCGGCTGCCACACGTTCCGGCGACATTCCTCGCTGGGCGATCAGATGATGAGCAAGCGTGGTGTCGAGATACCCCATCAGTGTGTGCGCGAGGAGCTCGATGTCACCGGCTGCCTTCGCCTGGCGCAGGAGCATGGCCACGTGGGTGATCCGGAGACGGTACGACGGGGCGGTGTAGCGCCGGGCGGCTTCCGCGTGGGCGGCCAGGTAGAGGCCACGGTGGGCATGTTCGTGGCGGATGACACCCAGGCCAAAGGCCTGTAGCCGCTCCAGGGCCGACACACCGGGCCCCAGCGGTGGCGGGCCCGTGAGGAAGGCGGCCTGGAGCTGCTGCTCGTGATGGTCCAGGAGTGCCATGAGCAGTCCGGTGCGGTCACCGAACCGCCGGAAGACTGTGCCTTTCCCGACCTGCGCGGCAGCGGCAACGGCATCCATGGTCAGGTTCTCGGCTCCGCGCTCTGCGGCGAGATCGGCCGCGACCTCAAGGAGCCGGGTGCGATTGCGTGCCGCATCGGCCCGCAGCCGAGGCTGCTCACCGACAGACGTGAGCGTGAGATCCATCCGTCCGTCCGGGACGTCGATCGGTGCGGGAAAGGGCGGAATGGACGCAGTCATGGCTCCAGCGTAGCGCCACGGGAACAGAAGTGGACTGTGGTCCGTTTAGCTGGTACAACCTTAAGCGGACCTTGGTCCGTTTAGATCGGACCGCATATCTTAGGAGTTACCGCTCATGTCTGTTCGCATCCTCGCGCTCGTCGGCAGCCTTCGTGCCGGTTCGCACAACCGCCAGCTCGCCGAGGCGGCCGTAAAGCACGCTCCCGAGGGCGTCGAGATCGAGCTGTACGAGGGGCTGGCCGACGTGCCCTTCTACAACGAGGACATCGACGTCGAGGCCGGCGTACCCGAGGCCGCCGCCCGGCTGCGCGCCGCGGCCGGCCAGGCGGACGGCTTCCTGCTCTTCTCGCCCGAGTACAACGGCACCATTCCGGCCGTCCTCAAGAACGCCATCGACTGGCTGTCCCGCCCTTACGGCGCCGGCGCCATCGGCGGAAAGCCCGTCGCCGTGGTCGGCACCGCCTTCGGCCAGTACGGCGGTGTCTGGGCGCAGGACGAGGCCCGCAAGGCCGTGGGCATCGCCGGCGGCAAGGTGCTGGAGGACGCCAAGCTGTCCATCCCCGGCTCCATCACCCGCTTCGCCGACACCCACCCCGCCGACGACGGCGAGGTCGTCGCCGGACTGACCGAGGTCATGCAGCAGCTCACCTCCCAGGCCACCCTCACAGCGGCCTGACACCGACACCGGTCGGTGGCACGACACGACGCCGCGCCACCGACCGGCACAGCACAGCACAGCCGATGAACCCAGGGCGAGAGCACGAGGATGGGTACGGTGACCATGCGGTGCCTTCCCTGCCGTGCGCCCTGTTCCCTGGTCCGCTCGAACGCGAGGACGCCGCCCCCTCGGCTTGCCGACCACCGCCGGCGCGTGGCGTTCCGCGAGACTCAACCGGCCGGGGCAGCGACATCGCCGACGTCACCACTCTCATCAGCCAGAGCGCGCCCCTGCCCACTCCGACGTCTACGAACACCCAAGGAAACTGACCCTTCGTACGACAACCGAGTTGGTGCGCCGTGAATTCGCCCAAGAGGAACGGGCAGCGGGTCGCGTTGCGCAGTCGCTGACCGATTCCCTTTCGCACGGGTGGCATGGATGACGTGAATGGCAGGAGAAACCGAATGCGACAGAGGCGTTACTAGAGCGCTCTAGTCGCTGAAACTAGACCGCCCTACCATCCCCGTCAAGGCTCTCCCCGACCCGGTCGATACCCGGTAGTGCGCTTTCAGCGCGCGGTCAACGCGTCGATCGCAGGGAAATGCCGGGAGATATAGGGAGATACAGGGATGATCATCACCTACCGGCGAAACGTCCGCCGATAGGTGATGTCGCAGCGCGGGCCGGAGTGCCGAAGGCGCTGGTCTCGCTGGCGTTCCGCAAGCGCCAGGCGCCGGCGAGCAGACCCGTGCCCGGGCGCTGGAGGCCGCCGCCGACGCGCTCGGCCCTGAGCCGGCACTTGGCCGCCGGATCGCCTCGCCCTCCCTCGATGTCGCACGGACCACCGCGACCAGGGCCTGGGGCCGGCCCTCGACCATCCCGTCGGGCTCGGCCACCGCGAGATGGCGCACCCCGACGGAGGCACCGGCACGATCGCCGCCGAGCGGCTGCGGATCATCACGGGCGACTACACCGAAGAGGCCCACACCCGCGCGGCCCAGGCCCTGCTGGACGGCAGGGGAAGGCGGAATGAGCGCCGCCGCGCCCACCGCCGGAAACGGAGCAACCATGTCCCCCATCGAAACCGACACCAACACCGACGCCGACACCGCGGAGCACACCGGCGAAGTCCTGCTGGAGCTGGTCTCCCTCACCAAGCGGTACGGCCCGAACACCGTCCTCGACGATGTCAGCTTCAAGATCCACCAGGGCGAGGTGGTGGGCCTGCTCGGTGACAACGGCGCCGGCAAGTCCACGCTGGTCAAGGCAATGTCCGGAGTCGTACTCGCCGAGCAGGGCGACTACCTCTGGCGGGGCGAGAAACCGGTAGCCGAGCTCGGCGGCGACGCGCAGCACGCGCTCGCGGTCGGTGCGCCTGTGCTGGGACGGGTGCGCCGCCCCGGCGGTGGCCGCAGGCCGGCCGACGAGTGCGACCCGGGACCGGTGCCGGCGCTTGAGGCCCTGATCGAGCCGCGGGAGGTCGGCGACCCGGTCTCCCCACTGCGCCGGACCACAACCTCGCTGCGGGACCTGGCCCGGGAGTTGACCGCAGCAGGCCATCCGGTCAGCGCCCCGGTCGTGGGCAAGCTGTTGCGCTCGATGGGCTTCACCCCTCCAAGGCACGGCCAAGACCCGTGCCGGAAACCACGTCCCTGACCTTGACGCCCAGTTCCGGCACATCATTGCCACGGTCGAGCGGTTCCTGGCTCATGGCCTGCCGGTGGTGAGCGTGGACGCGAAGAAGAAGGAGCCGATCGTAGACCCCGATCGCGATCCCGTACGGCGTCTACGACCTGGTGCGGGACACCGGCTGGGTGAACGCGGGCACCGACCGAAACACCGCCGCCTTCGCGGCAGAGTCCATCCGCCGCTGGTGGAACCAGCAGACCGGCGGGACCACCCCGGCACCACCCGGCTCCTGATCACCGCCGACTCCGGAGGAGCGAACTCGGCCGACTCCCACCTCTTCAAGAAGGACCTGGCCGCCTTCGCCGACGAGTGCGCACTGACCATCAGCATCCTGCTCTGCCCGCCTGGAACATCGAAGTAAAACAAGGTCGAGCACCGCCTGTTCTCCCGTATCACCCACACCCTGCGCGGACGACCGCTGACCAGCTGCCAGATCCTGCTTCAAAGCATCGCGGCCACCCGCACCAGCACGGGACTGACCGTCAACGCCGTCTCGACGAGAACGACTACGCCGCCGGACGCACCCTCACCAAGGCCGAACGCAAAGTGATCACGCAGCGCGTCCAGCGTGACGACTTCCACGGGGAGTGGAACTACACCCTCGCCCCATACGACGCTCAGCGGGCACCGCCGGCCGGGCCGGAACAGGCGAAGACACCCCGATCCCGGCCGAGGCCACCTCCCTGCTCACGCACCCCGCCCTGACCGGCATGTCCCGCGAGCAGTTCGACCGGCTCGTGGAGGAGCTCGAGACCTGGTGTCGGGGTCCTGGCGGAGGCCAAGGCGAGCGCGAGAAGAAGAGAAGCACCAACCGGCGCGGGTACAACCCCTACTGGCCTTCGCCACACCGACATCGTCGCAGCCCTCGCCCAGCCCGGCGGACCCACCCCACCCCGCACACTCGAGGCCCTGCAGAGCACGATCGCCGGCTACACAAGCAACATCAAACCGTGCAGTAGTTGATTGACGGTTCCTCACCAGCAGGCCTCGCCCGCAAAATACTTCGCGGCCCTCCGCAGAATCTCCCGGTCGAGCTCGAGTTCTTTCACCCGGGCCCGCAGCTGCCGGTTCTCCTTCTCCCATGCGGTGGCCTCACCGGCCCTGGGCCGGGCGGCCTGCCCGGCTCCCCGCACCCACGTGCGCAACCCCCCGTGACACTCGAGGTCCTCGTCGGCCTTGCGGAGCGGTCGAACGCCGCGTTCCGACAGGGCCGCGAACGTTGCCAACGTCCCCGGCTTCGCGGGACCGGGCCTCGTCGGCACCAGCGGTCCCGGGCCCGTGCCGAAACTTCCTCGGCGCCTCGGTGATCATGTTGCCCTAACTGGCAACGCGGGGCAGGATGTGCCTGGGGGACCAGAGACATAATCAAGCCAGTTTGCCGTGGGGGCGCGTGGAGATGTGCATGAGCGAGCGCTGCCGAAGGCGGCCACTCCCTCCCTCCATGACGTTCCCCTCGGACCGATTTGCATCTGCAGTCTGCGGATAGACTTCTGCGACCGGCGCTTTCAAGCCAATCTGCTGCGTCGAGGGCAGAGGATGACCGTTTATGTTACTTCTATCCGGTTCTTGATCGAAAATATTTCAATCTCATTGATAACTTGTGAAGGCCTGCGACATGCCGAAAGGCCGGGGAATAAGGGGCTCGTAGCCGCAAATGCGGCGTTTGCTCTGCCCGCGCGAGCAGTTTCAAGTGGGGAGAGTAAACGCAGTGACGATCGAGGCATGCCGCTTGGCAGGTGTCGGACACCCCGCAGCGGGTGCACACGCCGGAGCCTGCCGTGGCTAGGCCGCAAGGCGGTGGCTCTCATCGCCGCCGGGCCGCACCGAAGTCCCCCTGGTACCGCCGCAGCGGGGAACAAGCCGGAGCCGCCCCGGACGCTGAGGCGGTCTCCCACCCGACGGGCGCCGGGGCCGGTCACGCACCACGTCGTGGTGGCCGAAGCAGTCCCGCACGGCACCCCATCCTCGGCCGCTTCGTTGACCGGTTCGCGCCGGTCGCCCGCCGGCTCCGACCGCATTACCCGCGGCCGGGCCGCAGCGGCTGGCCGCGCTGGGTTCCCTCCGTGCGCCAGTGGGGAGCGATCGTGCTCATGTGTCTGGGGCTGAGCGGCGCGTTGCTGGGCGTCGCCTATGCCACCACGGACATACCGAAGAACCTCAACACCTACGCCACCCAGCAGGACAACGTCTACTTCTGGTCCGACGGAACACCGATGGCCCGCTCCGGCTGGGTGAGGCGGCAGGCGATGCCGTTGAAGGACATTCCCGAGCATGTGAGGTGGGCGGTTCTGGCGGCGGAGAACGCGAGCTTTTACTCCGACCCCGGCATTTCTGTCAGCGGAATCACCCGCGCGGTGTGGAGCACGGTGGGCGAGGGGGACACGCAGGGCGGCTCCACCATCACCCAGCAGTACGTCAAGAATGTCTACCTGACCCAGGACCGTTCCCTGAGCCGCAAGTTCTCCGAGGCGATGATCGCCATCAAACTCGACCGGAGCACGAGCAAGGACCGGATCCTGGAGGGCTACCTCAACACCAGCTGGTTCGGCCGCGGCACGTACGGCATCCAGCGGGCGGCCCAGGCCTACTACGGCAAGGACGTCGGCGAGCTCAACGTCAGCGAGGCGGCGTTTCTCGCGTCCCTCCTCAAAGGTGCGGGTCTCTACGACCCCGCCCTGAGCCGCGAGAATCACGAGCGGGCCGTCGAACGGTGGTCGTGGAACCTCGACCGCATGGTGGAGATAGGCAAGCTGTCCAGGTCCGAACGGGACAGCATCACGCGCTTCCCCATGCCCGTCGATCAGAACGGGGTCTACGAGACCGGCAAACAGAGCGACTACCTCGTGGAGCTGGCCGTCCAGTACGCCAAGAAGTCCGCGCACATCTCGGACAAGGAATTTGACCTGGGCGGCTACCAGGTCTACACCACCTTCGACCGGCAACGGATGACGGCGCTCACCAAAGCCGTCACCCGAGCCCGCAAGGAGGCGAAGGACCGCGATCCGGACAAGGCCAAGACCGCGCACTTCGGAGCCGCCTCGGTGGCCGACGACGGTCGGATACTCGCCGTCCACGGCGGACTGGATCACCGCAAGCAGGGCTTCAACGAGTCCAACGCCACCACCGTCCAAGCCGGTTCGGCGTTCCTGCCCTTCGTCTACGCGGCCGGTCTGGAGAACGGAGTCCGCAAGCAACGCGACATCCCGGCGACCCCGCTCACTCCTCAGGCCGTCTATGACGGAAACGACGGCGTCCCGGTCACCACACCCGAGGGACCTTACTGGGACCGCAGCGGCAAGAAGGTCGCCGCACACAACGACGGCGGCAGGTCCTGGGGACCGATCACCCTGCACAAGGCGCTCGCCGAGTCCGTGAACACGCCGTTCATGCAACTCGGCATGGACACCGGCCTGGACAAGGTCCGCAAGGTTGCAGAGGGGGCCGGCCTGCTCCCTTCCAGCATGGGACCGCAGGTGCCCGGGCTGTCCCTCGGCAGTTCCACGCCCAGCGCGATCCGGATGGCGAACGCCTACGCCACGTTCGCGGCGGAAGGCAGACATACCGAGCCCTACTCGGTGCGGCGCATCACCCGCAACGGCGCCCAAATCGGTCTGGAGACGCCCCGTCCCCGCCGCGCCATGCGCGCCGAGGTGGCCGACCAGGTCACCGAGGCACTCACGGACGCGTTCCGCGGCGAGCACCCCACCGCGGCCCAGGTGGCAGGCAAGAGCGGCACCACGCAGAACGACACCGCCGCCTGGTACGTCGGCACGAATCGGTCCGTGTCGACCGCCGTCGTCGTCTACCGCATGGACCTGACCAAGAGCCTCGAACCGCTGCCCCTGAAGGGGCTGGCCGGCGCTCCCGACGCCGGCATTCCGTACGGCATCTGGTCGAGCGTTATGAGTCCGCTCGGCTGACACCGACGGCCGAGGCGCCGCGCCACCGAACCCCGACCCCCCTCGCAGAATGAGCAATGCATGAAGTCGACATCCGGCCGTCGCCGCCGGTCCCGCGGTGCTCCCCGCTTCGCCAGCCCGGTCTTCCTGGCCATGGCGGTCCTCCTCATCGTGGCGTCCATCGCCACGGCCTTCCTCACGCTCACCCGCTCGGACGACACCATACCGACCGCGTCCAGCGGGAAGCGGGACGGTCCCGACAGCCGGGGGAGCGCACCCCGGGCAGCCGAGGAGCCCGAGTGGGACGGCAAGACGAAGGTCCTCGGGGACGGATCCACGTCGTACACGGGTCCACAGAAGGGACAGCTGAAGCCGAAGCGGCTCAAGCCGGGCGAGAAACCACCCCAGTTCGTCGTCTTCTCCTGGGACGGCGCCCTGGAAGGCGACGACCATCTCTTCACCCACTACCGGGAGTTGGCCAAGCAGTACGACGTTCACATGACGTTCTTCCTGACCGGCATCTACCTTGTGCCCCAGGAGCGCAAGACGCTGTACCGCCCACCGCAGCACGAGCCGGGAGCCGCCGCGATCAGCTTCCCCACCGGCCCACACATACGCTCCACGCTGGAGCAGCTCGGCAAGGCGTGGCAGGACGGGCACGAGATCGGCTCGCACTTCAACGGTCACTTCTGCGAAGACAAGGGCGGGGGCGACTGGAGCACCGAGGAGTGGAGGAGCGAGATCCGCCAGTTCTACTCCTTCGTGCAGAACTGGAAGACCAACACCGGCTACGCCGACCTGCCGCCGCTGCCCTTCGACGCGAAAAGGGAGATCACGGGCGGGCGCGCGCCCTGCCTGGAGGGGCAGAAGAAGCTGCTCCCCGCCATCAAGAACTTGGGCTGGCGCTACGACGCCAGCTCTTCGGGCGACTTCCAGATCTGGCCCGTCAAGAAGGAGGGCATCTGGGACTTCCCGCTGCAGATGCTCCCGTACGAGGGCGGCAAATTCCAGGGCTTGTCGATGGACTTCAACTTCCTCTACAACCAGTCCGAGGGTGAGACCCAGGGTGATCCGACCCAGCACGCCCGGTGGAAGGCGGAGACCACCAAGACCTATCTCGACGGCTTCAACCGCGTCTACCACGGAAGCCGGGCACCTCTGTTCATCGGCAACCATTTCGAGGACTGGAACGGCGGCATCTACATGGAGGCCGTCGACGAAGTCATCAAGACGGTGTGCGTCCGCGAAGACGTCCGCTGTGTGTCCTTTCGGGAACTGGCCGACTGGCTCGATGTGCAGACACCCGAGGTCCTGGAACAGCTGCGCAGCCTGGAACCTGCGCAGTCACCGGACTGGTCGACGGTGGTGAAGTAGTCTGTGGCGGCAAATTTACCGTCAGGCATCGCGAGTTGCGCTGCTGCGCGCGAAGTCACCCCCGGATCATCATGATTAAGGAGAACATGTAAAGATCCTTCCCCCGGGGCGCGACCGCCCCGGGGTCAAGGAGAATCCCAGTGAGATCAGAGACGTTGAGCAGCCACGGTGCGATTGTTGCGATCGTAGCCCTCTCCATCGTGTCCCTGCCCCTGCCCGACGCCCATGCGGCCGACGGCGCGCGGGTCACCATTCCCCAGGTGACCCGGGCGACGAACGACACCTTCGGTCGTGTCGCGGACGCCGTACTGACCGACCGCACGGCCGCCCTGCTGGACCGGAGCCAGGTGGCCCGTCAGGCGCCGAGGTTCGCGGCAGGAGGCGTGCGTCTGTCCGCCGAGCTGACCAAGAAGGAGAATGGCGCACTGTCCTCGCTGGCCGACAGGCGGTCCCGGCTCGGGGCGCTGAACGAGGCCTACAGCGCCGCGGACACCAAGGTCACCGTGGACAAGACCACGGTGCAAGGACCGCAGGCCACGATCCAAGTCACCGAGACCACCACGCTGACCTACGAGAAGATCCGAGGGGACGAGCCCGCCACGACGGGTTTCACGGCGCATCATGAACTGACCTTCACGGCGCAGCCGAACGGCACATGGGGGCTGTCGAACATCCGGCGCACGGACAAGGGACCCCGGCCGGTCAACGAGCCGGCCCCGACGGCGCCGGTCCTGACCTCGATGGCGGTCATCGACGCACCCCGCGCCGCCACCAACTATCCCGCACCGGCAAACCCGAAGAAGAAGACCGGTACGGGCTACAACTACACGGCGATGGCCACCTATGCCGAGAAGCACTGGAAGAACTACAACCCGGAATACCGGAGCTTCAGCTCGGCAGGCGGGGACTGCACCAACTTCGTGAGCCAGTCCCTGAAGGCCGGCGCGTGGAAGCCGGTCACGACCTCGAACGAGGACTACGGCACCTGGCATTACGGCACATCCGGCCAGTCGGTCTCCTGGATCGGGGTGAACGAGTGGTCGTGGTTCACGCAGACGGCCAAGCGTTCCACAGCCCTGGCGAACGTGTACCAGCTGGACATCGGCGACGTCATGCAGATGGACTTCGACAAGGACGGGTCCAAGGACCACACCATGATGACCACATACCGGAGTGCGAGCGGCGTCCCGTATCTGACCTACCATGACACCAACACCTATCGCAGGTCGTTGTCCAGCATCATCGCGTCGTACCCGAACTCGACCTACTACGGCTACCGCACCTGAGGCTCCGCCCGCCTTCCGGAGCGGGTCTGTTCCGTGCTGCGGCACCAGGGGCTCCGGGCCGACCCGGGGCCCCGCGGCCGAGGCGACGGCTCAGGCACCCTCGCACCTCGAGTTCACCGGCCCAGCCGGCCATGTCGGCGGCAGCACACTCCGCCGACTTGCCCGGCCCCGTCCGAGCATCGACCATGTCCCGCACTGGTCACACTGGCGCCGCCGCAGACAACACCAGGCCCGCACCAGCCACTACAAACGACGAGACCACACACCACCAGAAACTGTCCCATCGTCACGCAAAAGACCGTTCTTGACACACCTGCCCCACGCCTATCTACACGGCGCTGGTTCTAGATCGGCAGCCCGACTGTGCTTCAGTGACGGAGAATGGAGAAGCCGCCCGGGGGCAGTCGTCGACCAGTACCAGCTCCACGGGGGCTACGCCCGCCGGCCCAATGTCGAGCTTGCCCGTGATGACCTCGTCCGCCACCTTCGCGATCAGATCGGCCTCCAGGCGGGCAGCCGCCCGCCTCGCCCGTTGACGATCGCGGCGGCCTTCTTGACCTGGCCGTAGGCGTGGTAGACGGCCTTGGGCATCCGGTCGTCCCCGATGGAGAAGTGGATCAGAGACCGCTGGGTCTGCGCACCCCAGTACCGTCCGCGGGGACGTCAACGGAGCCCGTCGAGTCCGTCTCCCGTCGGGTGCCGGTCGTGTGCAGACCGACAGGCATGTCGAGAACCTTCGGGGCCTGGTCGGCCCCGGCCGCCGCGGGCCGCCGGGTGGTCATGCCGTCGCTCCGTCGTCGTAGACGGGCTCCCACATGGCCTCACGCACGGCCCGGCCGGGATCGGTCGGCTTGCGGGTGGCAACGCCCTCGCTGACCGCCGCTTCGACGACCATCGCCGCGGTGATCGCGGAGAACTTCCGCAAGTCCTCCACCGGCGGCAGCAGCGAAGCACCCGGCGCGCTGACGTCGACCTGGCCGGCCACCGCCTGGGCGGCCGCCAGCAGCATCCCGTCGGTCACGCGCGACGCGCCGGAGACGATCGTGCCCAGGCCCAGCCCGGGGTACAGCAGCGCGTTGTTGGCCTGCGCAACTTGGTAAGTCACCCCGTCGTGCTCGACGGGTGGGACGGGGATGCCGACGGCGATCAGGGCCTTGCCCTTTGTCCAGGCGACGACGTCGGCCGGCATGGCCTCGATGCGTGAGGTCGGGTTGGAGAGCGGGAGGATGAGCGGTCGCTCGGCGCCCTCGGCCATGGCCTCGACGACCTCGCGGGTAAATGCCCCGTGCACGGTGGAGGTGCCCAGCAGGATGGTTGGTTTGACCCGTCTCACGGTCTCCAGCAGCGAGATCCCGTTGTCATCGGCCGCCCAGTCGGCAACCTCTGACGGATCGCGCGCGTAGGGTTCTTGGAAGTCACGCAGGCCGCTGGTGTCGCGGGTGAGCAGACCCTGCTTGTCGATCAGCCAGATCTGTGCCGTGGCCTGCCGGCGGCTCGCACCGTCACGGACCATGGCATCGCGCAGCTGGTCGGCGATGCCCACCCCTGCGGTGCCGGCGCCGAAGACCACCAGCTTCTGCTCCCGCATCGGCACACCGCTGACCTTGACCGCTGACAGAGCTGCGGCCAGGGTGATCGCACCGGTGCCCTGCATGTCGTCGTTGAAGATCCGGTAGTCGTCGCCGTAGCTCTCCAGGATCCGCCGGGCGTTGCTGGGGCCGAAGTCCTCGAAGTGCAGCAGCGCACGCGGAAACATGGAGGAGGCCGTCCGCAGGTACTTCTCGATGAACGTGTCATAGGCGGCGCCGCGGACCCTGGGGTGCCGGTTGCCGAGGTACAGCGGATCCTTCAGCAGCGCCTCGCGGTCCGTTCCCACATCCAGTGACACGGGGACGACGCGGGCCGGGTCGATGCCGGCCGCCGCGGTGTAGACCGCCAGCTTGCCGACCGCGATCTGGATGCCGCCCACGCCCCAGTCGCCGATGCCAAGGATCTGCTCGGCGTCGGAGCACACGATCAGGTCCACGTCCTCGGGCCCGAGCTGAAGGGTGGCGAACGCCTTCTCGATGTCCTCGGGCCGGTTGATGGACAGGAAGATGCCGCGGGGGCAGCGGTACTCGTGGGAGTACTTCTCGATCGCCTCGCCGACTGTGGGGTCATACACGATCGGCAACAGCTCCACCAGGTGATCGGTGAGCACCCTGTAGTACAGGGTCTCGTTGCGGTCGTGCAGCTGCTCCAGGTACACGTTCTTGCCCAGGTCAGTGCCCTGGGCCTGCAACTGCTGGTACGCGCGCTGCGCCTGCTGCTCAAGCCCCAGCACCCCGGACGGCAGACGCCCGGTCAGACCCAGCTCACCCCGCTCGGCCGGCGTGAACCCCACACCATGGTTGCGGAGCGGATCCACCAGGGCGTCCGGAGTGGCAGGAGTACGCACAGTCCTCTCGACCATGAAGTTCTCTTCCCTGTGTGTGCGAATACCCAAGCCGGTGGAACCGTCACCTGCATCTGACTTCGCCGTACGCGTGCACTGCCCACTACCACCCGCCGATCTTGCCCCAGTTTGTCCATAGATGCCCGTGTGCGCCAGTCCGCAGCCGACACCTCTGCCCTCCGCAGGTGCCACGGCGCAACCCAGGTCAAACACCATGGTTCCAATGCGCCGTGGTACGACGCGGCGCGCCGTTCCCACATGGCGGGGCGTCGGTCGGCGGGTGAGTATGGGTGGTGCGCAGAGTTCCGGCCTGGGTGAGCGTCGCACACCACGAGGCACCCGCCCCCTCTGGTGCATTTCGGCGCGCATACTGGCGGGCTGGTGCCGCCTCCTCCAGCTCGACCGAATCGCAGGAGCGAGCATGTCCCAGCCTCGACAGCAGCAGGTCCCGCCCGGTGTCACTTCCCAGATGGCACCCAAGCCTGATCACGGTGAGGAGAGTTACCGCTGTGGTGGCGGCTTCGAAGTTGACTGGATTGGGTAGTTCGCTCATCACCTGCCAGCCCGTCAGTGCCCAGTGCGACGTCTCCAGGGCCGCCCGTGCGGCGCTTTCCGTGTCGGTGGCCCAGGGCCATGGGAACCTCGGCGTAACCGGGCCCCTGACCGCCCGCCTGGCGGTAGTGCCGCAGGATCTCTGGTTTGGCCTCGGTGGCGAACAGACCGTCACCGAGTTCCGCCGCGATATGGGCGGCTTTCTGCCCGCTGGCGGCCACGGGCTCCTTCGTACGACTGGTACCCGCCGCTCCACAGCAGGCGGATGGTCTCCAGTGCTTCACGCAGCATCTGGTGCCTGACCCGGACGGAGTCGGGGAAGCCGCGTCCGACCACGTGCTCGCTAAGGCGCTCTCCCGAGCCGGCGCCGAGCACGAAGCGCCCCTGCGACACCAGAGCGAGCGTGGCGGCCGCCTGGGCGATGACCGCGGGGTGGTGGCGGATCGTAGGACAGGTGACACCGGTGACGAGCCCTACCCGCTCCGTCCTGACGGCAATGGCTCCGAACGCCGTCCAGGTAACGGAGAGTGCCCCTGGTTGTCCAGCCAGGGATGGAAATGGTCGCTCATCTCCACGAAATCAAAACCGGCGGCCTCGGGGCAACTGCCTGACGGATGAGTGCCTGCGGGCCCGAAAGCCTCGGACGCCAACTTGTAGCCGATCTCCATGAAGGTGCCTGTCCTCTCACCGCGGGCGGGAATGCGGGCTCTGCGCCGGTCGGATGGAGCCGATACAGGCACGTTGCCAGGCGTCGGCACCCGTCTGGTGGCGACTGACACGGCGGGCGACGCACATCCCCTGCGCCGTCGACCCGCGCGGGGCGAGCGAGGGGGTGGCGACCTGGTGGGACACGGGTTCCTCGCCGTCGATGACCGCGAACAGGGTCCGAGCCACGTCGGCGCCGAACCCGTGCACGTACAGCCTCACAGCGGAACCGACGGCCGCGGATTTCACAGCCGGACGCCGCCTCATCCGGCTGATGATGCGTCAGGTAGATCCAGCGCCGATCCAGCAGCGGTACGGACAATCAGGGATGACGACAGGTGACGAGACGTCAGGTCAACCAGCGCGGATCCAGCACAGGGAACGCGGACGGGGTCGACCCCCGATGGGGCCGACCCCGCTTGACCTGGCACCGTGGCGGGCAGCGCCCGCCCGTCACTTCCGCGCTGTCGTCCCGAAGGGGAGGGGTTCGCCGGAGCGCAGGTGCTCCCTCAGCCACTGCTCGGTGTTGCTCACGTGCAGCAGCGCGGCGGCCTGGCTGAGGGCGGCGTCACGGGTGGACAGCGCGTTGAAGATCGCCTCGTGCTCGGCGAGAGTGCGGCCCGCGGCCTTGTCGTCGACCAGACCGCGCCAGATGCGGGCGCGCAGGGTGCGGCCGGAGATGCCCTCCAGGAGGGTGAGGAGGGTCTCGTTGCCCGTGGCCGAGATGACGACGCGGTGGAAGGCGGCGTCGTGGGCGTTGAGCTGTTCGACGTCGTCGCGGGCCTCGCGCATGGCGTCCAGGTGCCGCTTCACTTCGGCCAGTTGGGCGTCGGAGATTCGGGTGGCGGCAAGGGCCGTGGCGATCGGTTCGAGGAGCCGCCGTACCTCCATGAGGTCCTGCAGGGCGACCGAGTCGCCCTGCATCAGCTCCACCGCACCACCGAGCCCCTCCAGGAGCAGGCTCGGCTGCAGGCTGGTCACATACGTGCCGTCGCCCCGCCGGACCTCCAGGACCCGCGCGACGGCCAACGCCTTGACCGCTTCCCGGGCGAGGTTGCGGGACAGTCCCAGCTGTGCGGCCAGGTCCGGCTCCGGTAGGAGCTTGGAGCCCGGCAGCAGGGCACCGGTCCGGATCAGCTCACGGATCTGCTCAATGGCCTTGTCCGTCAGAGACATCGCGCCCCCTCCCCCCACTATGCCCCGTGAGCATGTCCGACCCGATCAGCCCCTGAGTGCGGAGATCGTCCCAGAGGCCGTCCGGGACGTGCTGATCATGGAGTTCCACGTTTCGTACGACCTGTTCCGGAGTCCGCATGCCGAGGGTGACGTTGATGATACTGGGATGCGTGTGCGGGAAGGCCATCGCGGCGGCGGGCAGAGTGGTCCCGTGCGCCGCACAGACCTCGGCGATCGCCCGAGCCGGGGCGACCAGAGCCGGCGGGGCGTCCTGGTAGTCGTACTTCATGCCCTCGGCGGGCCGGTCGCGCGCGAGCAGTCCCGAGTGGAAGACGCCCACCGCCACCACGCTCTTGCCCAGGTCCCGCGCGGCGGGCAGGATGTCGTCCAGCGCCGACTGGTCCCAGTCCTCGTCGCTGTGTTCGGCGGCCGGATCGGCGAAGTCGGTCCGGATCGCCTCGAACGTACGGCCCGCGGCGCGCGTGTCACTCGCCGGCGCCGCGGTGGTGGAGCCGCTGCCGCACGCACTGAGCAGCGCCAGTACGGACAGGGTGGAGACGGTGGAACAGAGGGCGGTTCTCAGTCTCATCGGTTTTTCCTCGCGCCGGTCCCGTAGTGGGAGAGGTGTCGCCTCGACGACATCGGTGTATCGCCGCGCAGTACTGATGGGATGTCTTTATGGGGTTTGACTGGCGAGCTGTCT
Source organism: Streptomyces sp. NPDC052236 (assembly GCF_044548015.1). Classification (NCBI taxonomy): domain Bacteria; kingdom Bacillati; phylum Actinomycetota; class Actinomycetes; order Kitasatosporales; family Streptomycetaceae; genus Streptomyces; species Streptomyces sp. NPDC052236. The sequence continues at coordinate 113,874 of NZ_JBIUBL010000018.1, forward strand.
GGCCCCTCGCTCGATCTGCCATGAATTCCCAGTTCAGAGCGCGCTCAAGGATGGACAAGGATGCCCTTGGGGCGAGATTCATCCCGTCAATCTCGGTCGCTCAAGTGTGGGACCCAGCCATGAAGCGCCTGCCAGACATGGCATGTCTGAGTGCGCACAATACGCATAAAAAAGTGCGGCAAGTAGGGCAAATATCTCGGCCACACGGTGTTTTTCATCCCTGCACGCTGATTGACATCCCATGGCGACATGGCCGATCTTCATGCGTGGCCCTGCATTCCTCCTGTCCCCTTCCGCATCAGGGATGTGTCCATGTCGAACTCGATCAACAGACGCCAGTTGCTGGTCTCCGCAACCTGCGTGGCCACGGCGGCCGTTGCCGGAGGTGTGTTCAGCGCCGGTGTCGCCGAGGCAGCGCCCAGCACGTACACGCCCGACTGGAACTCGGTCGACCAGCACCCGCCGGCTCCGGAGTGGTTCCAGGACGCGAAGTTCGGGATCTACTTCCACTGGGGTGCCTTCAGCGTCCCCGCCTTCGACAACGAGTGGTACCCGCGCGGCATGTACCAGGCCGGGACCAACGCGAACCGGCATCACATCGCGACCTACGGAGCCTGAGCGTGCCCCGGGGGCGCCGCCATCGCCGCCTCGGGACGGACGCGTGGTCGGCCGCGATCGCTGATGACGCACCCTCTCGCAGTGGACCCGCAACAGCATCGCCGGCCAACGGTGCGAACTTCGACGCGACTGGGCCGCCTCGGAGCGTGCGTCCGGGGCAGGCGGCCACACTCAGTGAAAGGGACACGAATGCAAAGAGATGGCATGCATATGACATTCAGCGCGTCGTGGTGGGGACACGGGAGGCGTACGGGGGTGCTGGCCGCGGTGACCGCCTTACTGGCAGCGCTCCTGGCCGGGATCGGTGCCGCCGGGACGGCGCAGGCGGCCACGGTGGATCCGAACGGCTGGTACGTGCTGGTCAACCGTGGCAGCGGCAAGGCGCTCGACGTGTCCGGCGCGAGCACCGCCGACGGAGCAGGCATCTCGCAGTGGACCCGCCATGGCGGCGCCAACCAGCGCTTCCAGTTCGTCGACTCGGGCGGCGGCTACTACCGGCTCAAGGCGCAGCACTCGGGCAAGGTGCTGGACGTCCACAACTACTCCACCGCCGACCACGCGGAGATCGTGCAGTGGGGTGATGCGGGCGGCGCCAACCAGCAGTTCCGGCTGGCCGACTCGTCGGACGGCCACGTCCGGCTGATCAACCGCAACAGCGGCAAGGCCGTCGAGGTCCAGAACGCCTCCACCGCGGACGGCGCCAAGGTCGTGCAGTTCACCGACTGGGGCAGGGCCAACCAGCAGTGGCAACTGGTCCGCGCGACAGGAGTGCTCGCACAGGCGCACACCGCGGGGCGGGTCAAGGACGCCGGAAACACCGTGCAGTACAGCTGGCCCGGCGTGTACTTCGAGGGCCGCGTCAGCGGCACCGGCGTGGGCATCGTGCTCAACGACTCGGCCGCCGATTACGACGTCCAGGTCGACGGAACCACCGTCGCCACACTCGTCACGCCCGGCAACACCACGCACTGGATCAACGGCCTGTCGAACAGCACACACACCGTCCGGCTCGTCAAGCGCAACGACACCCCGGGGGACACCAGCACCTTCGGAGGCTTCGTCGCCGCGCCCGGCGGTGCCGTACTGAGCAAACCGGCCGCCCGCAATCGCCAGATCGAGTTCATCGGCGACTCCCTCACGGTGGGCTACGGCAACCTCTCGACCTCTCGCACCTGCACCTGGGACCAGGTCAAGCGGAACACCAACTCCGATGTGAGCTACGGCGCCCTCGCCGCCCGGCAGCTGAACGCCGACTACCAGATCAACGGCTACTCGGGCCTTGGCATGGTGCGCAACTACAACGGAGGCTCGTCGGACGTCACGTACCGGACCTTCTACGATCGTGCCCTGCTGAACGTGTCCGGTGACGTCTGGCAGAACCGGGGCGCCTGGCGCCCCCGGGTCGTGGTGGTCAACCTCGGCACCAACGACTTCTCGACCGCCATCAACCCTGGTGAGCCATGGACGCCGGACAGCCTCGCGGCCGCCTACCGCAGCGCCTACGGCGACTTCATCCAGAAGCTGCGCACGCGCTACGGGGCCGACACGACCATCGTGGCGGTAGGCGCCGGCCAGTACGCCGGCCATGTCCAGCAGGTGGTCAAGACGCGCAACGACGCCGGCGACAGGCGGGTCCGCCACTGGTTCCTCGACGACTCGGGCCTGGACTTCCTCGGCTGCGACTGGCACTACTCGGCCCACGACGACCGAGTCATCTCCGACCGGCTCACCTCGTTCATCGCCGGTCTGCCGACAGGCTGGTGACGGCACCGACCGCCCAGGAGCACCACAGATCCGGCTACGGGACATCCGACTCCTGATGCGGTGCGGCTCGACCCGACGGTCGAAAATGCCGACTCCCGCCACCGCGCCCGAGCGCACAGGAAGGAATACCGGCGTGCCGACGGCGAACGAGTCCGACGATGCGCGGCAGAGCCGGACCGACTCCCCGCCACGCGTTGCTCGCGCTGTCGGTGTGTCGGCAACCTTGTGCCGTGCATGCTGCACTCGGGTTCGAGACGCAGAACTGGTACGCGGCCCTGTCGACCAGGCCGTGCGGCGGACCGGGGTTGGCGAACACCGGTCCGCCGCCCCTTGTGCGCACGCACGATCGGGGCGTCAGCCTTGACCGTGACGCGTTCCCACCCACGGCGGCCCGACTCTTCGGGTTGGTCCCCTGATTCCTTCCCGTGCTGGGACGGTGCCGGGAACGCTGACACGCCGTCCCCTACTCACCCCTACCGCGTGTGGCAGGAGCTCCTTCGCCGGACGTGCTGCGCTTGTTGTCGAGCGGGGCGCGCAGGCGCCGGCCCCGCTCAGCCCTGCACCCGGCGGTCAGGAACGCACCGGCCGGGGCGCCGTGGAGCGGAAGCGCACCTAGGCTGAAAGCTGGCGGCTGGAAACCAGCCCTGACGGGCACAGCTGTCCGGACGGAGGCGTAGCACGTGGACATGGCCGACAAGCAGGATGTCCGCACTGCCGCGCTTGTGGTGGGCCCGGACGGCGTGGTGAGCGGCTGGAGCGAGAGCGGGCGGCTGCTGCTGGGCTGGACGGCGGAGGACGCCGTCGGGCGCCCCGTGACCGACCTGCTGGCCGCTCCCCCACCACCCGGCTTCCCCGAGAGCTACGGCAGCGGCCCCGACCACGCGGTCGGCGGCATCGGCCGGAACGCTCGACGTGCTCGGCACCGCCCAGGAACTGGCCCCGACCCCGGTGCCGGGATTCGCCGACCTCGTCACCGTCGATCTCTTCGACGAGGTGCTGCGCGGAGAGGAACCGCCATGAATGGCCCTTCGCCCACGCCCAGTTGCTTACGAACAGCGGCCACTTGCGCGGGGTCGTGCTCCCGCTGCGGTGTAGGCCGGGGCCGTTTTCAGCCGGTTCGGCGGTGAGAGGCTCGGCCACTTTCCAGGCGTGCCACTGGCCGAGCCATACGCCATCACGCCCCGGCAGCCCCGATGAACTCGCGCACGGCGCTGCGCGGGTCCCCCGAGCGGACCAGTGCCTCGCCGACCAGTACCACGTCGGCTCCCCAACCGCGGTACTCCGCGACGTCCTTTGGGCCCGTCACTCCTGATTCCGCGACCCTGACCGTGCCTTCGGGGATGCCCGTCACGAGGTCGGCGAACACGGTGCGATCCACGTCCAGCGTTGTCAGGTCTCGCGCGTTGATTCCGAGGAGCTCAGCTCCTGCGGCGGCAGCGCGCCGCACTTCGTCGGCCGTATGCGCCTCCACGAGCGGCGTGAGACCCAACTCTTTGCACAGCCCCATCAAGTCCGTGAGCCGGCCGTCGTCCAGCGACACGACCATGAGAAGCGCAAGATCGGCGCCGTGTGCGCGAGCTTCCCACAGCTGATAGGAGTCGACGATGAAATCCTTGCGCAGGACGGGCACGTCGACCCGGGCACGTACGGCGTCCAGATCGGCGAGGGAGCCGCCGAAACGCCTGCTCTCGGTGAGCACGCTGATCGCAGCGGCACCGCCGGCCGCATACTGGGCTGCGAGGGACGCAGGGTCGGGGATGTCCGCCAGCGCGCCCTTGCTGGGGCTCTTTCGCTTCACCTCGGCGATGATGGACACCCCAGGCGCGCGGAAAGCGGGCAGGGGGTCAAGCGCGGGTGCCGCGTCTGCCGCCCGGGAGCGCAACTCCGCCAACGGCGTCGCACGCTTACGTTGTTCCATGTCTTCGCGAACTCCCGCGAGGATTCCGTCGAGAACGGTCATTGCTCTCTCCCTGTCGAATGGTCTGACGCTCCGGACGTCCCGCAGCTTGTGTTGAGGCCGTCCGTCACCCACGTCCAAGCCGTCCGCAGAACGCAGGTTGTTCGCATCGATCATGGCGAGAGTATCGGCCTGCCTTGGGGCGCGGGAATTGAACTTCTCGTGGATACCCGGTGAAGTGCGGTGATCTTGGACCTGGCGACCTCTGCCGGCGGCCGTCTGTGAGGAAGCATGAGCGCGAACCGGGAATCATGGCGCCTGCCCCCTCAGGCTGCATGAAGGCGGCGCTCCCCATCGGCACACCACCCGCATGTGCCTCGGGCGGCGCGCACAGGCGCCATGTCATCACAGCGGTCGGCCTTGTCTTCACCTCCGCGCCGGTCCCCCGCCGCACCGCCCCTGTCAGACCAGGACCTGGCCGTTGCCCGCGACGGCCTCCGGGCGCAGCAGGTCGGCGAGCCGCTCGGCTGGCAACAGGCCCTTCTCCAGGACGAGTTCGGCCACACCTCGGCCGGTCACGAGGGCTTCCTTGGCAATGTCGGTGGCGGCCCTGTACCCGATGTACGGGTTGAGGGCGGTGACCAGACCGATGGAGTTCTCCACGCTGGCGCGCAGCGCCTCGGTGTTGGGGGCCTCGACCAGGTTCGCGGCCGTGACCAGCGGCAGGCCGGTGATCTCGGCGAGGTGGCGGCGGGCCGACTCGGCGTATCCGGCGGGGGCGTTGAGTCCGGTGCCGATCGCCGTGGCGCCCAGGTTGATCTCATGGATCAACTCGGCGGCCTCGGCAAGACGGCTACGGTCCTCGTCAATCATGACGGCGTATGCGGAGAACTCTTGACTGAGCGTCATCGGCACCGCGTCCTGCAACTGTGTACGGCCATCTTGAGCACATCGCGGAACTCGACCGCCTTGCGGGCGAAGGAGTCCTGCAGTACAGCCGTCGCCTTGAGCAGTCCACGTACCGGCGGTCGGGTAGACGTCATTGGTCAACTGCCCGAGGTTGACGTCTCGTTGGGGTGCAGGTGCTGGTACTGGCCTTCTCGAACCCCAGCAGCTCCAACGCCCGGTTGGCGACGACCTCGTTGGCGTTCATGTTGGTCGAGGTACCGGCACCGCCCTGGATGACGTCGACGACGAACTGGTCGTGCAGGTTGCCGTCGCGGATCTCGCGGCAGGCCGCGACGATCGCGGCGGCCTTCTCCGGCTCCAGCAAGGCCGAGTTCCTTGTTCGCGAGGGCGGCGGCCTCCTTGACGGCGGCGAGGGCGTCGATGAGGTGCGGGCAGGCGGAGATCGGCGTCCCGGTGATGGGGAAGTTCTCCGTGGCGCGCAGGGTGTGAACCCCCGTAGGCGTCGACGGGAACGTCCAGGTCGCCAAACAGATCGTGTTCGCTGCGGGTGACGGCGGTCATGGCGGAGCGGGCCCTCTTTCGATGCGGTTCAGGCGTGGACGTATGTGAGGTGCGGCAACAGGCCGCGAGGCCGGAAAGCCGCGGGGACGTCCCAGGACCACTGCTTGGGAAGTCCCCGCGGCTTCGACGCCGTCGGCATCGGCATCGGCATCGGCATCGGCTCAGAGCAGTCTGTCCTTCGCCTTGTAGTAGGCGCCGCCGAACGGCAGGAACCAGGGCGTGCCGTTGTAGAACGGGACGGGGACCTTCGGGAAGCCGAATCCGCGCAGCGGGTTGGCCTCGGGCTTGCCGTCCATCATCTCGGCGACCGCCCGGCCCATGTAGGTGGCCATCTGGACGCCGTGGCCGCAGTAACCCATGGAGTAGTACAGGCCGTTGACTTCACCGGCGTGCGGGATGCGGTCCCAGGAGAAGCCGACCATGCCACCCCACACGTAGTCGATTCGCACCCCGGCGAGCTGCGGGAAGATCTCGGTCATCTCCCGCTTCAGGATGTCTCCGCTCTTGATGTCGGAGGCCGGGTTGGAGGGGGCGAAGCGGGCCCGGCCGCCGAAGGCGAGGCGGTTGTCGGGGGTGAGGCGGACGTAGTGGCCGACGTTCTTGTGGGCAACCAGCAGGCGGCCATTGGGGATGAGCTCTTTGGCGCGCTCCTCCCCCAGCGGCTCGGTGACGATGATGAAGCTGCCGACGTTGATCAGCCGCTTCCGGAACCACGGCATCGACTTGTCGGTGTAGGCGTCCGTCGCCGCCATGACCTGCTTGGCACGGATGGTGCCGTGCAGGGTCTCGACCAGGAAGCCACCGCCGGGCAGGCGGGTGAGGTCGGTGGCCGCGTTGCGCTCGTGTATCTCGGCGCCGGCACGCTCGGCGGCGTCTGCCAGGCCGCCGACGAACTTGCCCACGTGCAGGCCCGCGCTGAGCGGGTCGAGCAGGGCGCCGTGGTAGTAGTCCGTGCCGAGCTCGGCCCGCAGTTCGCTCTTGCTCAGGACGACCATCTCGTGGCCGAAGTTCTCGGCCAGGTCGCGCTGCTTGGCCCGCAGGCCCTCGAAGTGCTGGGGCTTGCAGACCGCGCCGAGGCGCCCGGAGCGGTTGAAGTCGCAGTCGATGTTCTCGGTGTGGGTGAGCTCCTCGACGACGTCGACCGCCTCGCGGAAGGCGTCGTACAGCTCACGGGCCCGCTCCGGCCCGAAGCGCTTGCGCGCCTCGGCGGGGCTGATGGTGATGCCCTGGGTGCACATGCTGCCGTTGCGCCCGGAGGCGCCCGAGCCCACCTTGTCCTTCTCGACCAGGACGACCCTGGCTCCCTTACGGGCGGCGTGGTAGGCGGTGGACAGGCCGGTGAGACCGCCGCCGATCACCACCACGTCCGCCTCGTCGGGCAGGTCCTTTCCGGAACGGTCGGGCAGGGCGGGGGCTGTGTCCAGCCAGTAGGGGATCTGCTTCATGGCGTGCGTCCTCTGTGTTCTCGGTCTGTTTCGCCGGTGCGCCGTCGGTCAGCAGCCGAGCAGCTTCGGCAGGCCCGACAGGTCGGGCAGCTCGTCGTACGGCTGGTAGTCGGCGCTGCCAAGGCGGCCGTACCGGTTGATCCACACCCGGCGCTTCAGGCCGAGGTCGCGGGTCGGGATGTGGTCGTACTCCCAGCCCTGGGCGGTGTGGATGACCTGGGAGGGCTCGACGCCCATGGTCTTGAAGGCGTGCTCGAAGGTCTGGCGGTCGGGCTTGTAGGCGCCGGCCTGCTGGGCGGTGATGACGTAGTCGAACTCGACGCCGATGTTCTCCACGTTCCGCGCGATCAGGTTGTCGTCGGTGTTGGAGATGATGGCGATCTCGTACTTCGTCTTCAGCTGGCGCAGCGCGTCCGGGACCTCCGGCCAGGGACCGAAGGTGGGGACGGCCTCGACGAGTGCGTCGCCGTCGGACTCGCGGTACTCCAGGCCGTGCAGGCGCATGGCGTTGCGCAGGCTGGAGTGCAGGATCTCGTGGTACGGGCGGTAGGCCTCCAGGACGGCCTGGAACCGCATGACGCGGAAGTCGTCGAGGAACTCGTCGACGTCCAGGTTGTCCAGGTCCAGCCGGTCCTCGAGGACCTTCAGGGTCGTGGGGGCGAGCTCGAAGTTGATCAGGGTCGCATAGGCGTCGAAGGTGACGATCTCTCGCATGGTGTTCGCCTCAGTCTCGCGGGTTTCCGGATTTCCAGGGGGTGGGGTGGGGGCTTCAGACGACGCGTTCGCCGGGGGCGACGATCACGTCCAGTGCGGCCAGGTCGGCCGGGCTCGGGGTCCAGTCGGCCGCCGCCGCGTTGGCGGTGACCTGCTCGGGGGTCATGGCGCCGCAGATGACGGAGCCGACGGCGGGCAGGGCCGCCAGGCCGCCGACCGCGACCTGGAGCAAGGTCAGGCCGCGTTCGGTGCCGTACGCGGTGAGCGCCTCGGCCTTGTCGAGGGCCGCGTCGGTGAGCCAGCCCTGCCGCCAGGACAGCCGGCTGCCGGGCGGGGGCCGCTCGCCGCGCCGGTACTTGCCGCTGAGCAGGCCGTTGGCCAGCGGGTAGTACGGCAGCAGGCCGACGCCGTGGCGCAGGCAGGCCGGGATCAGGTCCCGCTCCACGCCGCGGTCGAGCAGGTGATAGCGGGCCTGGGTGGAGACGAAGGCGTCGGTGAGGTCCTCGGCCGGGAGGTTGGAGCAGCCGATGTACCGGATCTTGCCCTCGTCGACCAGCTCTCGGAGCGCGGCCACCGTCTCCTCCAGCGGGGTGACGCCGTCCGGCTCGTGGTACTGGTACAGGTCGATCCGGTCCGTGACGAGCCGGCGCAGCGACGCCTCCACCGCGTACCGGAGGTAGGCGCGGGCTCCGCGCGGCCCGTACAGGTCGGCGTCCCCGCCCATCTCCATGCCGAACTTGGTGGCCAGCACGACCTCGTCGCGGCGCCTCTTGAGGGCGGCGCCGAGGAGCCGTTCACCGTCACCGCGCCCGGTGCCGCTCTCCCCGAACCCGCCGTACATGTCGGCGGTGTCGAAGAGGGTGATCCCGGCGTCGAGGGCCGCGTGGACGACGGCCTTCGTTCCGTCCTCGTCGAGGCGGGAGCCGAAGTTGTTGCCGCCGACGCCCACCACGGAGACGGCCGGGCCGCGTTCACCGAGCGTGCGGTATCTCATGACCGGCTCCCGAAGCCGATGCAGACGTTCTTGGTCTGCGTGTAGCTGTCGAGTGCTGCGAGGCCCTTCTCGCGGCCCCAGCCGCTGTGCTTGTAGCCGCCGAAGGGGAGTTCCACGCCGGTGCCGACACCGGTGGCGTTGACGTAGACCTGGCCGGCCCGGATGCCCTCGGCGAGCCGCATCGCCTTGTCGATGTCACGGGTCCAGACATACGAGGCGAGGCCGTACGGGCTGTCGTTGGCGATGTCCAGGGCCTCGTCGGCGTCGTCGAACTCGATGACGGTGACGACGGGGCCGAAGATCTCCTCGCGGGCGCAGCGGGCGTCGTTGGTCAGGCCGGTCAGGACGGTCGGCTCGACGTAGTAGCCGTCGGCCAGGGCCGGGTCGGACGGCGCTCGGCCGCCGGCCCGTGCCACGGCGCCCTCCTCGCGGGCCAGGTCCAGGTAGCCCAGCACCCGGTCGCGCTGCCGGGCGGCAACCAGCGGGCCGATGTCCGGGTCGGTGAGACCCGGGCCGACGCGCAGTGCGGCGGCGTGGGCGACAAGCTTGTCGAGGAACTCCTCGGCGCCGCGCTGGAGCAGTAGCCGGGTGCCGGCCGAGCAGGTCTGGCCGGCGTTACCGAAAGCCGAGGCGGCGACGGCACCGAGGGCCAGGTCGAAGTCGGCGTCGGCGAAGACGACGACCGGGGACTTGCCGCCCAGCTCCGTGACCGAGGGGACCACGTTGGCCGCGGCGGCCTGGGCGACCTTGATGCCGGTCGGCACCGAGCCGGTGAAGGTGACCTGGTTGATGTCCGGGTGCCCGGCGAGGGCCGCGCCGGTCTCGCCGTCGCCGGGGACGACGTTCAGGACGCCCGGCGGGAGGCCGCACTCCAGGGCGATCCGGGCGATCTCCAGCGGGGTGAGGGGCGCCTCCGGGGAGGGCTTGAGCACCACCGTGCAGCCTGCCGCCAGCGCGGGGGCGGAGCCCCGCGCGGTGTTCTGCAGCGGGTAGTTGAAAGGGATGATCTGGCCGGAGACACCGATCGGCTCGCGGACGGTGTAGTCGATGAGGCCGGGCCCGAGGGGGATCGTGGTGCCGCCGAGCTTGTCGGCGACGCCCGCGTAGAACTCGAAGTACCGGGCTGCCGCTTCGACATCGGCCTTCGCCTGGCGGAGCGGCTTGCCGACGTCCTGGCTCTCCAGACGCGCCAGCCGTTCACCCTGGTAGCGGATGGCCTCCGCGATCCGGTAGAGGATCTGGCCCCGGTCAGCGGCGCGCATCCCGGCCCACTCGGGAGAGGTGAACGCCGCCCGTGCGGCAGCCACCGCCTGGTTTACGTCCGCCTCGCCGGCCAGCGCCACCTGGGCGATGGCCGTCCCGTCGGAGGGGTCGAGGACCGTGAAGGAGCGGCCGTCGGCGGCGGGGACCTGCTTGCCGTCGATGAGCAGCTCGGTCAGCTGCAGTTCGCCGGTCATGGCCGGATCTCCCCCAGTACCTCACCGAAGATGACGACCTCGTCGCCGGGACGCACCGTACGGATCCGGCGGACCCAGAGCACGATGCCGTCCTGCGGGGCAAGGACCTCCTCCAGCGTGTTGCCGTAGTGGTCGACGATGGTGGCGATCAGGTCGCCTTCCTTGCAGTTCTCCCCCGGCTCGGCGCGAGCGACGAAGAAGCCGCCGGAGGCGGAGCGGGCGAAGGTGCCGGAGACGGTGGTGTAGGTGTCCCGCAGCTCCGCCTCGCCGTCGATCATGCCGAGGCTGCGCAGGACGTTGCGGATCGAGTTCATGTGCGTCTCGACGTTGGTCTCACGGTAGGTGCCGCCGCCGACCTCGATGGTGATGGCGGGCTTGCCCGCCGCGAGAGCGGGGTGGCGGATCGTGCCGCCCCACTTGCCGCCCTTCCAGACCAGCTCGTGACCGGCCGCCAGCGCCAGGTCGGTGGCCAGGTCCTCGTAGCCGCCCTGGAGGATGACCAGCGGGGCGATCTCGCCGTAGGCGCCACCGGTGTGCAGGTCGACCAGGGCGTCGACGGCCGGCACGACCTGCTCGACGAAGGTGGCGGCCAGCCGCTGGGAATACGAGCCCTCCGCGTCACCGGGGAAGATGCGGTTGAGGTTGAGGTGGTCGATGCCGCTGGCGCGGGCGGCTGCCTCGAAGGCGGGGGTGTTCAGGCAGGGGATGCCGACGACGGTGCCGCGCAGGGTGGCCGGGTCGATCTCGGCGAGCACGCGCCGGACGGCCTCCTGGCCGTCGTACTCGTCGCCGTGTACGCCCGCGTCCACACACAGGACCGGGCCGTCCTGCACGCCGTTGACGACGATCAGCGGAATGCCGAGCTCCACTCCGTAGGTGCTGGTGCCGACCGGGATGAGGCCTTGGGCGCGCTCGCCGGGGGCGACGGTCAGCGGACCGATGGAGTACATGTGGTTCCTTCCCAATACGTGGATCAGATGCGGGCGGACGCCTCGGCGAGGGTGCCGGCGACGATCGCGGCGATACGGTCGAGCAGAGCGCGGTCGCTGATCAGCGGGGGCGCGATCTGGACCAGCGGCGCGGAACGGTTGTAGACACGGGCCAGCAGGCCGGCTTCACGCAGCCGACGCGGGATCAGGCCGGCGATCAGATCGGCCCGGACGCGGTCGCTGAAACCGCCGCCGTCGAGGTCGCCGACGAGTTCGCAGGAGTAGAAGAACCCGGTGCCGCGGACATCGCCGACGATCGGCAGGTCCGTGAGGGCCGCCATGCGTTGCGCCAGGTCGTCCTGGAGGCCGCGGACGTTGTCCAGGATCCGGTCCCGCTCCATGATCTCCAGGTTGCGCAGGGCGATGGCCGCGCTCAGCGGGTGCCCGGCGAAGGTGTAGCCGTGGTTGAGGACCGCGCCGGGCCGGTTGATGACCTCGGTGACCTTGGTGCTCACCAAGGTGGCGCCCATCGGGGCGTATCCGGCGGTGATGCCCTTGGCGACGGTGACCATGTCCGGGCGGGCGCCGTAGAGGTCACCGCCGAACCACTCGCCGACGCGGCCGAAGGCGGTGATCACCTCGTCGGCGACGAGCAGGAAGCCGTACCGGTCGGCCAGCGCCCGCAACCCCTGCCAGTAGCCCTGAGGCGGGGTGATGCAGCCGCCGCGGTTCTGCACCGGCTCGGCGATCAGCATGGCGATCGTCTCCGGGCCCTCGGCCAGGATCTCGGCCTCCAGCTCGGCCAGCAGGTGCGCGGTGAAAGCGGTGTCGTCGGCGAACTCCGGTGCGAGGCCGAAGCGGCTGGTGTTCGACACGAACCGGGTGTCGATCGCGGGCGGACCGTACGGGTCCGTCAGGCCGGGGTCGTCGGTGAGGGACAGGGCCCCGATGGTCAGGCCGTGGTAGGCGCCGCGCCGGGCGATGGCCTTGGTGCGGTCCGCTTCGCCCCGCAGGGCGTGGTACCGGCGGGCGATCTTCCAGGCGGTCTCGACGGCTTCGGCGCCGCCGCCGGAGAAGAAGGTGTGCTCGATGCCGACGGGGGCGATCCGGGACAGCCGCTCGGCGAGTTCGATCGCCGTCGGGTGCGCGGAGCCGGTCCACAGCGGGCTGTAGCACAGCTCGCGCAGTTGCTTGTCCGCCGCCTCGGCGAACTCGGGGCCGTAGGAGTAGCCGAGCTGGCAGCAGTACAGCCCCGACAGGCCGTCGATGTAGCGCCTGCCGTCGGCGTCCTCGACGTACGGGCCCTCCCCCCGCCGGACGACCAGGAGGTCCTCGCCGTCCGGGCCGAACGAGCCGTTGGGGGTCATGTGGAGCAGCAGGTGCCGCTGAGCGGTGGCGGTGGTCATACGGCCTCGCCTCCGGGGTTGGCGATGCCTGCCGTGTTCTCGACCGAGAGGAGGGAGTCCTGTCGTCCGGAGCCGAGCCAGCGCACCAGGGCCACCAGGGCGAGGGCGAGGATCGCGATGGCGATGAGGATGGCGCTGACCGCGGTGACGCTGGGGTCGATCTCGAAGGTGAGGGAGTTGTAGACCTGCACGGGCAGGGTGACGGTGTCGACGGAGGAGAGGAACTGGGAGATGTAGAACTCGTCGAAGCTGGTGATGAAGGAGAAGATCGCCGCGGCGATCATTCCGGGGGCGGCGAGGGGGAAGGTGATCCGCCGGGCGATGGTCAGGCGGCCGGCGCCCATGCTGGCGGCGGCGTCCTCCAGGCGTTCGTCGATCCCGCGCAGGGTCGCGATCAGGATCAGTACCGCGATCGGCGAGGCCAGGACGGTGTGGCCCAGGGCGATGGCGATGGGGCTGCCCAGCATCGCGGCGGGCTCGAACAGCAGGAACAGGCCCAGCGCGGTGACGATCTGCGGGATGACCAGCGGTCCGAGGACCAGGGCGAAGACCGCCGAGCGCAGCGGGAGTTCGCTTCGGGTGAGGGCGGTTGCCGCGGTGACACCGATGATCAGTGAGAACACGGTGCTCAGGGAGGCGATCAGGGCGCTCAGGGAGAGCGCGGCCGGCCATTTGCTGCCGTCGGCGAACAGTGCCTTGTACCAGTTCAGTGTCCACACTTCGGGCGGGAAATCCGCGAAGGCGTTGTTGCTGAAGGAGGTGACGAGGATGACGACGATCGGCAGCGCCAGGAACAGCAGGATCACGGTGGCGACGGCGGTCAGGACGATCCGTCCCAGGAGGGTGCTGCGCAGCTCCATCATGACGCGCTCCTCTTCTTACGGCTGGCGCCCAGGGAGCTGATGAGCTTGACCAGCAGCAGTCCGGCGAAGGTGAGCAGCAGCAGGATGACGCCCTGAGCGGCCGCCCCGTTCCACTGGTTGTCCTTCGTCACCTGCTGGTTGATGAGGGTGGCGATCATCGTCTGGTTGGGTCCGCCCATCAGGGCGGGGGTGATGTAGTAGCCCAGGGAGAGGATGAAGCTGAGCAGTCCGGCACTGGCCAGGCCGGGGGCGACCAGCGGCAGGTAGACCCGGCGGAAGATCGTCACGCGTCCCGCGCCCATGCTGGAGGCGGCCGCGAGGAGCCGCCGGTCCACACCGCGCATCACGCCGTACAGCAGCAGCACGGTGTAGGGCAGCATCATGGAGGTGGTGCCGATGACCACACCGAGTTCGTTGTAGAGCAGCTGATACGGCGCCCCCGGTATCCACAGGTTGCCCAGGGTCTCGTTCACCAGGCCCTTGTCGCCGAGCATGATGATCCAGCCGTAGGTGCGTACCAGGGCGCTGATGAAGTGCGGGACGACGACGACCAGCATCGCCAGTCCGGCCCACAGGGGCTTGAGCCGGGTGATCGCGTTGGCCAGGACGAAGCCGAAGACGAGGCTGAACAGCGCCGTCTCCGCGGAGATCCGCAGCGTGGTGAACAGCACCGCGAGGTTGACCCCGGTCAGCGCCTCGACGTACCAGTGCAGGGTGAGCGATCCGCCGGCGTCCTGCAGGCTGAGGAAGAGCGTGCTGAAGATCGGGTAGACGAACAGCACCAGCAGGTAGACGACGACGGGCAGCGCGTAGAGGATGCCGACGCGGGTCTTGCGCGAGGCCAGGAGCTTGCGCGGACGGGCGGGGGCGGTGGCGGTGAGGGCGGCCATGGCTCACCCATCCTGTTCGGTGGGGAAGAGGTTGACGTCCTCGGGGTGGACGGTGATCCCGACCCGCTCGCCGGCGACGGGGCCGCGGCCGGCCGGTACTTCCAGGCGCAGCAGCGGCGCGTCACCGCCATCGACCCGCACACCCGCGCGGACCAGAGTGCCCACGTACGTGGCGGTCTCCACCGTGCCGGTACAGACGCCGTCGTCGGTGGCGCAGGCCCGCAGCCGGCCCGGCTGGACCGCGACCTTGACCTGCGCGCCGGAGGCGAGGTCATGGCGGCGCGCCTTCAGCAGGCCGCCACTGTTGTCGAGGCGGACCAGGGTGTGCTCGTCGGTGTGCTTCTCCACCCGGCCGGGCAGGAAGTTGGCCGCGCCGAGGAAGTCCGCGACGAAGGGAGTCCTCGGCCGCTCGAACAGCTCCCGGGGCGTGTCGAACTGCTCGATCAGGCCGTTGCGCATCACCGCGATGCGGTCGGACATGACCAGCGCTTCTTCCTGGTCGTGCGTCACGTAGATGACGGTCAGGCCGAGTTCCTGCTGGATGGTCTTGATCTCGACCTGGAGCTGGTCGCGGAGCTTCTTGTCCAGGGCGCCCAGCGGCTCGTCCATGAGGATGACCGGCGGGCGGTAGACCAGCGCCCGGCACAGGGCGACACGCTGCTGCTGACCGCCGGACAGCTCACGCGGCTTGCGGCCGCCGAACCCGGACAGGCCGGCGATCTCCAGCGTCTCCCCGACCCGCTTGCGGATCTCGGCCTTCGGCACCCCGCGCAGCGTGAGCGGGAAGGCGACGTTCTCGTGCACGGTCATGTGCGGGAAGAGCAGATACTGCTGGAAGACGAACCCCAGGCCCCGCTTCTGCGGCGCGAGCCGGGTCACATCACGGCCTCCGACGGTGATGGTGCCGGAGTCGGGTTCGCAGAACCCGGCGATCATCATCAGGGTCGTGGTCTTGCCCGACCCCGACGAGCCGAGGAAGGTGACAAACTCCCCCGCCGCGATCTCCATGGACGCCTCGTCGACCGCGACGACATCCCCGTACGTCTTGCGCAGGCCCACCACCGACAGTGCTTTGCCGGTCGAGGCGGCCGGCTTGCCGCCGACCACCTTCACCGACGGTGTGACCACACCGAATTCACCCACGAGCCCACTCCAGCCAGCGCTTGGTGACGGCGGATTCGTTCTTCAGCCACCAGTCGATGTCGGTGTCGAAGCCCTTGTCGTAGTACTTCGGCGCACCGGCCAGCGCGTTGCGCTCGTCCTCGGTGAGCTTGGCGTAGGCCAGCGGAGAGGACGGGTTCGACGGGAAGGCCTTGGCCAGGCTGGCCTGGATCTCGGCACGCAGCGCGAAGTCCATGAGTTGGTAGGCGTTGTCCGCGTTGGCCGCGCCCTTGGCGATGGCGTAGCCCTGGAACTGGCGGCGCATGCCGTTGAGCTGCCGTGCGACCGGGACGCCCTGCTTCTGCAGATCGGCGATCCGGCCGTCCCAGACGGTGGACATCGTCACCTCCTGGCGGCTGAGGAGCACACCGGGCAGCGGGCCGCTGTCCCAGAACTTCTTGATGTCGGACCGCAGCCGGGTCAGCACCTTGAAGGCGCGGTCCACATCGAGCGGGTACAGCTTGTCCATGGGGACGCCGTCGGCCAGCAGCGCGAACTCCAGCTCGGGCAGGTCACCGTCCGGGTTACACATCGAACGGCCGCCCTTGAACGCCTTGGTGTCCCAGAAGTCCGCCCACGACTCGGGCTTGCGGCCACCGAAGGCATCGGTGCGGTAGGCGATGCACTGGCCGTAGAAGGCGCTGCCGATGGCGTGCTCGGTGATCTGGTTGTCGGGGATCTTCGCGCTCTTCACGCTCTTGACCCGCTCGGGGTCCAGCGTCTCCAGGGCGTCCTGGGCCACGTACTTGGTGTGGGACATCATCGAGTTGTTGATGAGGTCGCACTGCGGGCGGCCCTGCTTGATCTGGGCCAGCAGCGGGGCGTCGTCCAAGTTGAGCACCTTGACGGCGATCCCGGTCTCCTGCGTGAACGGCGTGTAGATCGCCTTCTGCAGAGCCGCGCCGTAGGAACCGCCGCTGTCACGGACGATCACCGTCTTACCGCCGCCCTTGCCTCCGCCGGACACACGGCTGGTGCCGGTGCCACAGGCGCTGAGGGTGGTCGCGGCGGCGACACCCGCCGTGACCCCGCCTATTCCTCGCAGAAAGAGTCTGCGGTCTATCCGGGCGTCTTTCATGGTGTGCCTCCTGGTGGTGCCGGCCGCGCGAAGAGGAGCGGCTGGGGACGGGGGAAGGGGGGCTTGAAGGGGGGCTAGATGCGGGGACCCGCCTCGTCGGATCCGGCACCCATACCGGGGGCCCGGAGGGTGTCGAGGTGCGCGACCGTGTCGGGGTCCCACGGGACGGCGAGGGCGGCGAGTTCGGTGCCGGGGGCGACGGTGAGGCCGTGCATGCCGTAGAAGATCCGTCCACCGGCCGGGGCATGGACCGTGTGCTCCGTGCCGTCGGCCGGGTCGACGATGCGGCCCAGAACGTCGCCTTCGGCTACGTCGCCGATGATGTCGGCGTCGAAGGAGAACTCCGGGTACCACAGGCCGGTGGCCTCGGATGTGACTCCGGCGGACCAGACCCACTCGCGGATCGGCGCCGGGGCGGAGCCGTCCTGGTCGAGGACGCCCAGGTGGCGCAGTGCTGTGAGGAGGCCGTCGACGCGGCGGAGGGCCGTGGGCTCGTCCCGCTGGCCGAGTGAGCCCACCTCGACGAGGACCGCCGAGATGCCCCGGCGGGCGGCGGCCGCGTGGCTGTTGCCGCCCTCGGCCGTCAGCCCGATGATGACGTCCTCGATGCCGAAGGAGCCTGCCAGTTCGGCCGTCGCTTTGTCGAGGTCCGGGGCACCGGTGAGGCGGTAGCCGACGAAGTCCCGCAGGACCTGGTCGATGCCGCCGCAGTGCAGGTCGATGTAGACGTCGGCGCCGTCGACGAGGTGGGTGAAGAGCCAGGCGGCCAGCCGCTCGGTGGGGCTGCCGTCCGGGTCGCCGGGGAAGACGCGGTTGATGTTCACGCCGTCGACCGGGGAGACGTTGAGCCGGCCCTGGTACACGGCGGGAGGGTTCGCGACCGGGCAGATGATCACCTGCCCGTGCACCTCGCGGGGGTCCAGCCTGTCCGCCAGTCGTACGACGGCGTCGATGGGGGTGAACTCGCCGCCGTGCACACCCGCGGTGATGACGACCCGGGGGCCGGGGCGGGAGCCGTTGACCAGGGTCAGCGGGATGTCCGGGGTGAGGGTGCCGAGGTCGGCCCGGACAGTGCCGCGCGCCTTGGTGCCGGGCTCGGCGTGCAGGGCGCCGACGGAGAGGGTGGCGTCGTTCATGGTCATGCCTCCGTACGGCCGACGGTGGAGATGAAGTCGATGGGCTGGGGCGAGGTGCCGTCCAGCGCCAGGTCGGCGGCGATGTCGCCGAAAGCGGGCGAGAGCTTGAAGCCGTGGCCGGAGAAACCGGCGAGCAGGATCACGTTCTCGGCGCCGGGCAGCGGTCCGACCAAGGGGCGGCTGCTCTCGGTGTAGCCCTCCATGTAGACGGAGAGCCGGGTCGGGTCCGGGTACAGGTCCGGCATGTGACGCCCAATCAACTCGGAGAAGATCTCCAGCTCCTCGGGCCGCACCGTCCGCTCCAGCTGGTTCGGATCGCCCGCGGGCCGGTGCAGGGCGCGAGAGAGGCCGAGCTTGACCGAGATGCCGTCCGGGGAGGGCAGGCCGTAGCAGTGAGTGGGCGCGGTACGGATGAACGCCGGGCGCTCCTCGCCGAACCAGGCCTCGGGGGTCGTGGGCACGTACCAGGCGCTGACCAGGCGGCGGACGTCCACCTCCCACGGCAGGTCGGGCAGCAGGTCGTTGACCCAGGGGCCGGGGGTGACGACGGCAGTGTCGAAGCGCTCGCTGCCGGCGTCGGTGCGGATCTCGACACCGCCCGCGACGGGGACGATCTCGCGGACCGTGCTGTAGCGGTGGATCACGGCACCCAGCTGCTCGGCGCGGCGGGCGGCGGTCTGGATGGTCAGCTCAGGGCGGATGAAACCGGCGCGGCGGTCGAGCACGGCCGCGTCGCCGTCCTCGATGCGGTACTGGGGGAATCGCTTCGCGAGAAGCTCGGCGTCGAGCACCTCGTGGTCGAGGTCGTGCTCCGCGATGGACTGCAGGACGGTGGACATCTGGTGGTGCCCGGTCGGCCCCATCAGCAGACATCCGGTCAGTCGGCGCAGCTCACGGCCGGTCTCCTCCTGGAGCTGCTCCCACAGGGCGTCGGCGTGCTTGAGCAGCGGAACGTACCGGGAGTCCTCGAAGTGCGCGCTGCGGAAGATCCGGGTCTCACCGCCGGCGGCACCGCGGTCGTGGCCGGGGGCGAACCGGTCGTACCCGACGACCTCGGCGCCGCGGGCCGCCAGCCGCCAGGCGGCCTGGCTGCCCATCGTTCCGACGCCGACGACGGCGACGCGCTTCCTGGCAGCTGACACAGGACTTTCCTTTCGTATCGCCGGGGCGCATGCTGGGCGCCCGACGTGAGGCTGGTCGATTCGAGGTGGTTTGGACGGGGGCCGGGCCCTTTCTTCGGGCCCTCGGCTCACAGCCGCCATGTCTCGCGATGTCGGCCCATTTCTTCGGGATCCCTTGGGTCGTGCCACATTGTGGCACGCCGTGCTAGAATCTGGCACAGACAATGACAGTGGCTCGGGCGGGAGTCAAGAGGGTGTTCATCAGAAATTCCGAGGATTAACAGGGGGAAACTGGATGGAAATGAAGAGCGTCACCAGATCGCTGCGCATCCTGGAGGCGGTCGCCCAGCATCAGCCGGTCACCGTCGGGGAGTTGACGAAACTCTTCGGTCTCCCCAAGTCGACCGTGCAGCGCACCCTGGTCACCCTGGCCGAGGCGGGCTGGTTGCGCGCGAACCGCAGGGACACCACCCGCTGGGAGATCGGCGCCCGGGTACTGGCCGTACGACCCGCCGCCCTCCAGGGCTCCAGCCTGTTCGCCGCCGCCCGCGAACCCATGATCCGCCTCCGGGACACGGTGAACGAGACCATCCACCTGTCGGTGCCCGACGCACTGCAGTGCATGGTCGTGGTGGACCGCGTCGACTGCGACCACCCCGTGCGGACCTTCCACACCATCGGCGACACCTCTCCGCTGCACGCCACCGCCGTCGGGCGCGCCATCCTCGCCCACGCCCCGAAGAAGGACGTCGAGGAACTCATCACGCGGGGACTGGAGCGCTTCAGCGACACCACCCCCGCCGACCCCGACGAACTGCGCGCCGAGCTGGACCGGATCCGCACCGACGGCTACGCGATCAACCGGAACCAGTTCCGGCCGGGCGTCTGCGCCCTCGCCGCCCCCGTGCTCGACGAAAGCGGGACGCCGCTGGCCGCCGTGGCGGTCTCGATGCCCGACTCCCGGTACGACGCCAACCGGGTGCCCGAGTGGGGCGGCCTCGTCGCCGGCACGGCAGCGGAGATCAGCGGGCGCCTACTGGACGCCTGACGGAAGGCGGGGCCCAGGAGGGCCCCGGACCGGCAAGGGCCGGCTTGCACGCGTCGGAGCGTGCGGGCCGGCCCTTGCCGCATGTCAGGGCAGCCCTCGCCCTGAGGCCGGCCGGGGGGAGGTCCCGGGCCCAGGGCGGCCGCCCCGCGCGGCACGGCGGGGCGGGGCCAGGGCGCTCCCGCCGTTCATCGCCGCAAAGGTCATCGGACCCACTCCACCGCCATGCCGCATCGTGGAACGCCGTGCTAGAATCCGGCACGGATCATGCCCATGACTCCGGAAGGGAGTCATGAGGTGAGCACGACGAAACCACGACTGGCGGGGGCCCGGATGGAAATGAAGAGCGTCACCAGGTCACTGCGCATCCTGGAGGCGGTCGCCCGGCATCAGCCCGTGACCCTGGGTGAGCTGACGAAGCTCTTCGGCCTGCCGAAGTCGACCGTGCAGCGCACCCTGGTCACGCTCAACGAGGCGGGCTGGCTCCGGGCCAACCGCAGGGACACTACGCGCTGGGAGATCGGCGCCCGCATCCTCGCCGTACGACCCGCCGCCCTCCAGGGCTCCAGCCTGTTCGCCGCCGCCCGCGAACCCATGATCCGCCTCCGGGACACGGTGAACGAGACCATCCATCTCTCGGTGCCCGACGCCCTGCACAGCATGGTCGTCGTCGACCGCGTCGACTGCGACCACGCCGTACGGACCTTCCACACCATCGGCGACACCTCACCCCTGCACGCCACGGCCGCCGGGCACGCGATCCTCGCGCATCTCCCGAATCCCGAGGTCGACGAGTTCGCGACGGGCACATTCGAGGGGTACGGCGAGGAGACCATCACCGACCCGAAGGAGCTGCGCACGGAGCTGCACCGGGTCAAAGAGCGTGGATACGCCGTGAACCACAACCAGTACCTCCAGGGTGTCTGCGCCATCGCGGCCCCCGTCCTGGACGGTGACGGCGTCCCGCTGGCCGCCGTGGCCGTCTCCCTGCCCGACTCGCGCTTCGAGCCCGGCCGGCTCGCGGAGCTGGGGCGGCTGGTGACCGAGACGGCGGCGGAGATCACCGCGCGCCACCTGCGCTGAGGGCGGGCCCACCCCTCTGCGGCGGGGCCGACCTGACCCCGTACCCGGCCAGGAGGACGGTTCGGCCGGGCACGGGGTGGCCCGCGCGGTGCGCGATGGGGCGTATGTCAGGGCAGGACCGCCGTCATCGCACAGGCACCGCGAGGTACTGGTACTCCAGGAACTCGTCGATCCCGACCCGGCCGCCCTCGCGGCCCAGCCCGGACTGCTTGACGCCGCCGAAGGGGGCGGCCGGGTTGGAGACAAGGCCGGTGTTGAGGCCGACCATGCCGACCTCCAGGCGTTCGCTGACGCGCAGGGCGCGATCCAGGCCCTCGGTGAAGACGTAGCCGACGAGGCCCCAGGGGGTGTCGTTGGCCCGGCGGATCACCTCATCCTCGTCGTCGAAGGTGAGGATCGCCGCGACCGGGCCGAAGATCTCCGTGTCCATCAGGCGGCTGTCGGAGGCGACGTCCGCGAGCACGGTCGGCGGGTAAAAGCAGCCCGGCCCCTCGGGCGTACGGCCGCCGACGAGCACCCGGGCGCCGCGCTCCACCGCGTCGGCCACCAGTTCCTCGACCTTGGCCCGTCCGACCCTGTCGATCAGCGGGCCGACGTCGACACCGCCCCGGGTGCCGGGGCCCACGACCAGCGCGCCCATGCGCTCGGCCAGGCGCCGCCCGAACTCCTCCACCACGGAGCTGTGGACGAAGAACCGGTTGGCGGCGGTGCAGGCCTCGCCCATGTTGCGCATCTTGGCGACCATCGCTCCGTCGACCGCCTTGTCCAGGTCGGCGTCCTCGAAGACGATGAACGGCGCGTTCCCGCCCAGCTCCATCGAGGTCCGCACGACCGCCTCCGCGCTCTGGGCGAGCAGCAGGCGTCCGACGTTGGTGGAGCCGGTGAAGGAGAGCTTGCGAATCCGCCCGCCGCGCAGGAGCGGTTCGCACACCTCCCCCGCACGGGAGGTGGTGACGACGTTGAGCACGCCGTCCGGCAGTCCGGCCTCCTTGAGGATCGCGGCGAGGGCCAGGCTGGAGAGAGGGGTCTGCGGGGCCGGCTTGAGGATCATCGTGCAGCCGGCGGCGATCGCCGGGCCGATCTTGCGGGTGCCCATGGCCAGCGGGAAGTTCCACGGGGTGATCAGCAGGCAGGGGCCGACCGGGCGGCGGGAGAGCAGCATGCGGTTGCGGCCGTCGGGCAGGACGCCGTGGCCGCCCTCGATACGGACCGCCTCCTCGGAGAACCAGCGGAAGAACTCGGCCGCGTACGCCACCTCTCCCCTGGCCTCGGCCAGCGGCTTGCCCATCTCGGCCGTCATCAGGTGGGCCAGCTCGTCGGTGCGCTCGACGATGATCTCGTACGCCCGGCGCAGGATCTCGCTGCGGACCCGCGGCGCCGTACGGGCCCACTCCTCCTGCGCCTGGACGGCCGCGTCCTCCGCGCGCTGGGCGTCCTTGGCGCCCGCGTCGGCGACACGGCAGAGGATCTCACCGGTCGCGGGGTCGTCCACGGGCATGGTGGCGCCGTCCGCGGCGTCCGCCCAGGCCCCGCCGATGAACAACTGCGTGGGTGTGTCGGTCATGGGGTTCCTCCTGGTTGATCGGCGGTGGGGTCGAGCAGTTCCGCGAGGTGCAGGGCCCGGATGCCCCGGTCACCGGCAAGGTGGTCGATCTGGGTGGCGCAGCTGAAGCCGTCGGCCACCACGACCGTCGGCGTGGCCCCGTCGATGGCGTAGATGTCGTCGAGGCGTGGCTTCAGGGCCAGGTCGGCGACGGCCATCGAGGTGTCGTAGTGCTGGGCCTCGAAGCCGAAGTTCCCGGCGAGTCCGCAGCAGCCCTCCGCCTCGTCGACCTTCCGTACGCCGAGGCGGCCGAGCAGATCGCGGGGATGGCGGCCCTTGAAGGTGGCGTACTCGTGGCAGTGGGTCTGCAGGACGACCTGGTCCGGCAGCTCCGGCGGGGTCCAGTCCGGCGCGGCCAGGTCGGTCAGGGCGCCGGTGAGGGTGTGGACGCGGGCCGCGACGCGCTGGGCGGCGTCGGTGCCGAGCAGTTCGGGCACGTCACGCTTGAGGGCGGCGGCGCAGCTGGGTTCGGCCACGACGATGGGCCGGTCGTCGCCGTTGTCCAGGTGGGCGACCGTACGGGCCATGATGCGGCGCGCGGTGGACAGCTGGCCGGTGCTCACCCAGGTCAGGCCGCAGCACAGGCCGTCCTCCGCCGTGCAGGGGATGCCGGCGTCGGCGAGCACACGGCTCGCGGCGCCCGCCACCTCGGGGCGGAAGGCGCGGGTGAAGCTGTCGACGAAGAGCAGGGCCTTCGCCGGTTCGCCGGTGCTCGCCTTGCGCAGGGCCTGGCGAAGCGCGTGCCGGGAGGCGAAGGCTGGGATCCGGCGCTTCGTGGTCACGCCGCCGAGCCGGGCGAGCAGCTTGCCGACGGGGCCGTGCAGCAGCGCGTTGATCGGGCGGGCGGCGAATCCGGCGAGGGCCGAGGTCAGCGGCAGCCAGCCCAGCGAGTAGTGGGAGCGCGGCCGGATCCTGCCCTTGTAGTGCTGGTGCAGGAACTCCGCCTTGTACGTGGCCATGTCGACGCCGACCGGGCAGTCGCTGGAGCACGCCTTGCAGGACAGGCACAGGTCGAGGGCGTCGCGCACCTCCGTCGAGCGCCAGCCGTCCTGGACCGCCCCGCCGCGCACCATCTCCTGGAGGAGGCGGGCCCGGCCCCGGGTGGAGGCGTTCTCCTCGCCCGTGGCCCGGTAGCTGGGGCACATCACACCGCCCGCGTCGCTGCGGCAGCGGCCGACGCCGACGCAGCGGCGTACCGCGCCGGCGAAGCCGTCCTCGTCGTGCGGGAAGGAGAAGAGGGTCTCGACGGGCAGCACATCGGAGGGCGTGTGCAGCGCCAGGTCGGCGTCCAGTCGCGCCGGGGCCACGATGACACCGGGGTTGAGCAGCCCCTCGGGGTCGAAGATCTCCTTGAACGCGGCGAACGCCCGGATCAGCCGGTGGCTGTACATGACCTCCAGCAGCTCACCACGCGCCCGCCCGTCGCCGTGCTCGCCCGACAGCGAGCCGCCGTGCGAGACCACGAGCGTGGCCGCCTCGCCGAGGAAGCGGCGGGCGGCGCCCCGGCCGGTGTCCGTGGCCAGGTCGAAGTCGATGCGCACGTGGACGCAGCCCGCGCCGAAGTGGCCGTACAGCACGCCGGTCAAGCCATGCGTGGCCAGCAGCTTGCGGAAGTCGCGCAGGTAGGAGGCCAGGTTCTCGGGCGCGACCGCCGCGTCCTCCCAGCCGGGCCACGACTCCCCGCCGTCCACCAGACGGGCGGCGAGCCCGGCCCCGTCCTCGCGGACCCGCCACAGCGAACGCCGCTCGGCCGGGCTCTGAACGACCCGCCCACCGGTCATCCGAGCCCGCGCCTTGAGCACGTGCAGCAGTTCGGCGGCGCGGGCGTCGAGCTCCGCCTGGTCGTCGCCGTCGAGTTCGACGTAGAGCCAGGCCCGTCCCTCGGGGAGGCCGGTCACGGAGTCCGGTCCCCGCCGGGCGCGCATGGTGGCGACGATCGCCTCGTCCATGCCCTCCACGGCGGTGGGATCCCAGCGCAGGATCTCGGGGACGTCCTCGGCGGCGTCGACCACGTCGTCGTACCCGAGGGTGAGGAGTGTTGAAGCCTGTGCGGTCGCCACCAGGCGGACCGTCGCGGCAGTGACGACCGCACAGGAGCCCTCGGTGCCCACCAAGGCGCGGGCCATGTCGAAGCCGTGCTCGGGCAGCAGGTGGTGCAACTGGTAGCCGGAGACCTGGCGCGGTATGCGGCCCAGCTCGGTGCGGATCGGCGCCAGGTTGGCATCGATCAGGTGGCGTACGTCCGCTTCGAGGCGGGCGACACGCCGGACCGCGTCCGTGTCGTCCGGGTCGGCGGCCCGCAGTCCGGTGCGGTCGGCGACGGCCCGCACGCCGGCGGCCGTGACGATCTCCAGCGCCTCGACGTGGCCGCTGGTGCGTCCGTGCCGCACCGACCGGTTGCCGCACGCGTCGTTGCCGATCATGCCGCCGAGGGTGCAGCGGCTGTGCGAGGAGGGGTCGGGGCCGAAGGTGAGCCCGTGCGGGGCGGTCGCGCCGCGCAGCGCGTCCAGGATCACGCCGGCCTCGACACGTGCGGTGCGCGCCACCGGGTCGATGTCCAGGATCCGGTTCATGTACCGGGAGAAATCCAGGACGACCCCCGGTCCGACCGCGTTGCCCGCCATGCTGGTGCCGCCGCCGCGCGCGGTGACCGGGATGCCCGCCTCCCGGCAGGCCCGCGCCACCGCGACCACGTCGTCGGCGCTGCGGGGGAAGACCACGGCCCGCGGCGGGACCCGGTAGTTGGAGGCGTCGTAGGCATACGGACCGGTGGAGCCCGGGCCCGTCTCCACCCGCAGCCCGGGAGCGGTCTCAGTCAGCCGCGCGACCAGCGGCTCCAGGGCCGTGGTGGTGTCCGTCATCGCCGTGCCGCTCCCGATGTGCCGGCCTCGACCGCGGTCGCCCACGCCTGAAGGCCCTCGTCCACCGCCGTCTCGTCGATGACCAGCGCCGGGATCATCCGCACGACCTGGTTCCAGGCCCCGCACAGCAGCAGGAGCAGGCCCTCGTCAACGGCGGCGCGCTGCACGCGGGCGGCGGTCTCGGGGTCGGGGCTGCCGTCCTCGGTGACGAACTCGGTGGCCAGCATCAGCCCCAGGCCCCGCACATCCCCGATGCCCGGCGTGCGGTCGGCCACCGCCTCCAGGCCCTGCCGCAGGCGGGCCCCCATCGCCTCGGCGTTCTCGACGAGCTTCTCGTCGCGTACGACGTCGAGGGTGGCGCAGGCCGCGGCGCAGGCGACGGCGTTGGCGCCGTACGTGCCGCCCTGCGAGCCCGGCCACGCCTTGGTCATCAGCTCCTCGGAGGCGGCGATGCCGGACAGGGGGAAGCCGCTGGCCAGGCCCTTCGCGGTGACGAGGATGTCGGGGGTGACGCCGAAGTGGTCGTGGCCCCAGAAGCGGCCGGTGCGGCCGACGCCGGTCTGTACCTCGTCGAAGATCAGCAGGAAGCCGTGGCGGTCCGCACGCTCCCGCAGACCCTCCATGAACGCGCGGGTCGCGGGCGTGTAACCGCCCTCACCGAGCACCGGCTCGACGATGATCGCGGCAGTGTCGGCGGGCGAGGAGATCGTCTGGAGGGTGTAGTCGAGCTCCTGGAGGGCGAAGCGGGTGGCGGTCTCCTCGTCCCAGCCGTAGCGGTAGGCCGACGGGAACGGGGTGACGACGACACCGCTCATCAGCGGGGAGAAGCCGGACCGGAAGCGGGTGCCGGAGGTGGTCATGGAGGCGGCGGCGACCGTACGGCCGTGGAAGCCGCCGTGACACACGATGACGTTCGGCCGGCCGGTGGCCTGGCGGGCCAGGCGCAGCGCGGCCTCGACGGCCTCGCTGCCGGAGTTGGTGAAGAACAGGCTGTCCAGGCCGGCCGGCAGTACCTCGCCGAGCTTGTCGACGAGGCGGCGCAGGGGCTGGTGCATGACCGTCGTGTACTGGCCGTGGATCAGCGTGCCGACCTGCTCCTGCGCGGCCGCCACGACCTTGGGGTGGCAGTGTCCGGTGCTGGTGACGCCGATGCCGGCGGTGAAGTCGAGATAGCGGCGGCCGTCCTCGCCGTAGAGGTGGACGCCCTCGCCCCGGACCGCCACCACGGGCGTGGCCTGGCGAAGGTGCGGCGACAGTGCGGTCATGTTCGTCTCCCGGCCTCGGTGTTCGGTCTGCTGCGGTATCCCGAGCATCTCCGCGGAGCGGGGGTGCGCCAACGTACGATCTGTCCGGCCGGGCCGCGACATCCGGACGTTGTGTCAGCCTCATCGGGGGCATACCGGGTGCCGATCGCTCACGGACCGCTCTTGCGCAGGTCAGCGACGCTTGTCACAGTGGCCGGGCACTCCCGGGCGCTGAGCCGTGCTCGAGCAAGGGACCCCATGGAGACACCGTGAACGACAACCACCCGGCCGGCCATGGGCCCACCCGCGCAGTCACCGTCGCCGACGTCCTGGCCCTTCCCGTCCTGGCCGCCGGACAGCCCCAGGTCGTCACCGGCGTGCCCCACCTGGACCGGCCGGTCAGGTGGGTCCACATCACCGAACTGACCGACCCCGCGTCCTTCCTCAAGGGCGGCGAACTCGTCCTGACCACCGGAATGCCGCTCCCGGAAGACGTGGCCGGCGTGCGCCGGTACGTCGACGAACTCGCCGACATCGGGGCCGCGGCGCTGGTCATCGAACTCGTACGTCGCTATCACCGCCCGCCGGACGCACTCGTCGACGCCTGCCGCCTGCGTGGCCTTCCCCTCGTCACGCTCGCCAAGGACGTCAACTTCCTGGAGGTCACCCAGGTCGTGCACGCCCTCCTGCTCGGCAACCAGGCGGACGCGATGCGCCGCACCCAGCGCATCCACGAGGTGTTCACCGCCCTGACCCTGCGCGGTGCCGGCCCGGAGGACGTGGTGCGTGCGGCGGCGGAGATGTGCGGCCGCACGGTCATCCTGGAGAACCTGGTGCACCAGGCACTGATCTGCGAACCGTCCGGAGGCACGGTGGAGGAGGCGCTCACCGGTTGGGAACAGCGCTCCAGAGCCACCGGGGCTGACGACCACACGGCGACACGCGGCCCGGCGGGCTGGCTCACCGCACCCGTCGAGTACCAGGGCGAGCGCTGGGGCCGTGTGGTCATGCTCCCGGCCCGCACCGACGGCCCCGCCTTCGGGCCGGAGGACACCACCGTGCTGGAGAGGACCGCGATGGCACTGACCGTCGCCCGCCTCATCCATCCCACCCCCTGGGAACGCACCGCACACCGAAACGCCCTGCGCGACCTGGTCGACCAGCGCCACCGCTCCGCCGAGGACGCCCACGCCCGCTGCGCCGCACTGGGCCTGCCGACCGACCGAAGCCGGTTCGTCGCGACCCTGGTGGACCTCCGCACCGGCAGAGGGGGAACCGAGCCCGAGACCCGCCTGTTCCAGGACCTCCGGACGGCAGGCATCCCGGCCCTCGTCGGCGAGCTGGCCCCCGACCGCCTCGGCATCCTGCTGGCTCTGCGTCCCTCCCAACCCTGGCGCCCCATCGTCGAACGACTGTGCGGCACCGCACTCAGCCTGGCCCCGCAAGCAGTGGTGAGCGTCGGCTCGGAGATCACGGACCTCTCCGACACCGCCCGCTCGTTCCGCGAGGCGGCCCGCGTCGCCGAGGCCACCCCACCCGGCCAGCCCCTCCCCCCGGACCGGTCCTTCCACGAGCTGTCCGACATCGGCCTGCACCGCCTGCTGTACGCCCTCCGCGAGGACACCCGGATCCAGGAGTACGCCGAACAGCAGCTCGGGCGACTCATCGATTACGACACCCAGCACGGCACCGAACTGCTGACGACCCTGCGCCACTACCTCGAAGCGGCCGGCAACAAGACCACCGCCGCACGCCGGGGCGGCCTCTCCCGCGAAACCATGTACCAACGCCTGCGCACCATCGAGAGTCTCCTCGACCGCGACCTGGAGTCCGGCGAACAGCGCACCGAACTCCACGCGGCTCTCACAGCACTCGATGTGCTTCGAGCCCACTGACGCGGAACGAGCTGCGGCCTCGGCAGCGCTACTCCAACCAACGGCCTGACCAGACGCGGTGCTGGAGGGCGGGGACCGTGTGCTGACCCAGCACGACGGGGAGCCGATCGTGGGCCGGGCGCGATCGGCGGGGTCGAACACCAACAACCAGACATGGGATGTTAATGGGTCAGCGCCGGAGAGGGAGAGAGCGGCGAGCAGGCCGTCGGAGCAGCGGTCGCCGCCGGGTACGGCGCCCTCGACGGGACGAAACGACACAGAACTCGCCTCTGTGCCGCCGATCCCTAAGTTCTGGCATCCATGGGATGTCCAGGCAGGGATCTGCGTGGTATCTGTACCAGTGCGCTTGAGGGGCCGGTCAGGGCCGAACCGCTCGGTACAGGAGGGCCGGGGCAGACGGGACGCCGGGCAGGCTCGGTGTTGTCAACGCTCACAGCGCAAGAGGCTCCCCACCCACGCCGTTCTGCCAGCACGTCAGCCGGCCGCCGACGCCGACGGGAAGGCGCTGCAGCCGGACTGCGGAGGGAACGGCGTTCAGCCCCCGTTGATTGAGCAATCACTCGCAGAAGAGGACGTCTGCATGAGAAAGCCTTGGCTTCTACCCCTGATCGCGCTTGTCGTTGCCGCGCTCGGGGTGACGGCGGCTGGTGTGACCCCTGCCTCCGCTGCCTCGACCACGCCCTTGCGGGTCATGCCGTTGGGCGACTCGATAACCTGGGGCGTGGGAAGCAGTACGGGCAACGGCTACCGGGGTCCGTTACGGAACAAGCTTGCGACAAGCGGCCAGCCGCTGGACTTCGTGGGCACGTTGCGGGGCGGTTCGATGTCCGACCCCGACAACGAAGGTCACTCCGGATACAAGATCCACCAGATCGCCGCACTCGCCGACGCCTCGCTGACCCGCTACCGGCCCAACGTCGTGACGCTGATGATCGGCACCAACGACCTCAACGAGAGCTACCAGGTCTCCACCGCCACCGCCCGGCTGAAGTCGCTGGTCAACCAGATCACCGCCGACGTCCCCGACGCAACCGTCCTCGTGGCCTCCCTGGTCGTGTCCACCAGCGGCTCGGAGGAGCAGTACCGTGCCGCGTACAACCAGGCCATCCCCCAAATCGTGAGCGAGGCACAGGCCGCGGGCAAGCACGTCGCATACGTGG
Organism: Streptomyces sp. NPDC052236; assembly: GCF_044548015.1. Taxonomy (NCBI): domain Bacteria; kingdom Bacillati; phylum Actinomycetota; class Actinomycetes; order Kitasatosporales; family Streptomycetaceae; genus Streptomyces; species Streptomyces sp. NPDC052236. The sequence goes on from NZ_JBIUBL010000018.1 coordinate 143,708, forward strand.
ATATGAGCAGCCTGACCACGGCCGACCTGGCCGACGCCCTGCACCCCAACGACGCGGGATACCAGAAAATGGCCGACGCCTTCCACCGCGGCATCCAGGCCGCGGATGGCGCCGGGTGGCTGAGGAACCCCGCCCCCGCCGCCTCACGCGTGCAGTCCGGCATCGCCGGCAAGTGCCTGGATGTCAACGGCGCCAACACCGCCGACGGGACCGCCGTCCAGATCTGGAGCTGCGGCGACACCGCCAACCAGCTCTGGTCCGCCTACACGGACGGCACCCTGCGCTCCATGGGCAAGTGCCTCGACGCCGCCGGCCGGGGCACCGCCAATGGCACCAAGGTGCAGACCTGGGCCTGCAACGGCGGCTCCAACCAGGTTTGGCAGCCCTACAACGGCGGCTACCGCAACCCCGCCTCCGGCCGCTGCCTCGACGTTCCGGGCTCTTCCACGGCCGACGGCACGCAGCTCCACCTGTGGGACTGCCACGGCGGCTCCAACCAGAAGTGGACCACTCTGACCGCCGGATGACCCGCGCCCCCGGGACCCGAGCCCCTTCCGGTCTCGGGTTCCACAGCAGTCGTTCGGCCGCGCGGCACAGCGCCCAGCTGTGGTCGATAGCGCCCGCAGCGCGGGTGCCGCTGCGCGCGCAGCCGTCCCACGCCCGACAGGTCCCCCCCGACCGCCGGACACGTGACCCAACGCACCAACGACCGAGCAATCGCTCTCCCGTCACCGAAAGGGTGCAAGATGTCCTCCTCCGTCAGCAGACGGCGCCTCCTGCAAGTAGCCGGGGCCACCGCCGTCGCCTCTGCCACCGGGTCCCTCATCGGCAGTTCTCCCGCCCGAGCGGCCATCCCCCCCGCAAGGGCCGACATCGGGGTCTCCGCGCACCCCTTCGAACTCGACCAGGTCCGCCTCACCGCAAGCCGGTGGCTGGACAACCAGAACCGTACGCGGAACTACCTGCGGTTCGTCGATGTCGACCGGCTGCTGTACAACTTCCGCGCCAACCATCGGCTGTCCACCAACGGCGCGGCTGCGAACGGCGGCTGGGACGCGCCGACGTTCCCCTTCCGCACCCACGCCCAAGGGCACTTCCTCACGGCATGGGCACAGCTGTACGCCGTGACCGGGGACACCACCTGCCGGGACAAGGCAACCACCATGGTCGCGGAGCTGGCCAGATGCCAGGCCAACAACAGTGCCGCCGGTTTCAACGCCGGGTACCTCTCCGGCTACCCCGAGTCCGACTTCACCGCTCTCGAGCAGCGGACCCTGACCAACGGCAACGTGCCGTACTACACCATCCACAAGACCCTCGTCGGCCTGCTGGACGTATGGCGCCACATCGGCAGCACACAAGCCCGGGACGTGCTGCTTGCCCTGGCGGGATGGGTCGACTGGCGCACCGGCCGGCTGAGCAGCCAGCAGATGCAGACCATGCTGGGAACCGAGTTCGGCGGCATGAACACCGTGCTGACCGATCTCTACCAGCAGACCAACGACGCGCGTTGGCTCACCGTCGCCCGGCGGTTCGACCACGCCGCGGTGTTCGACCCTCTGGCGTCCAGCCAGGATCAGCTCAACGGACTGCACGCCAACACCCAGGTACCCAAGTGGATCGGGGCCGCCCGGGAGTACAAGGCCACCGGCACCACCCGCTACCGGGACATCGCCACCAACGCCTGGAACATCTGCGTCAACACGCACACCTATGCCATCGGCGGCAACAGCCAGGCGGAGCATTTCCGCGCCCCGAACGCCATCGCCGGCTACCTGAACCAGGACACGTGCGAAAGCTGCAACACCTTCAACATGCTCACCCTCACCCGGGAACTGTTCGCGCTGGACCCGAACCGGGTCGCGCTGTTCGACTACTACGAGCGGGCGTGGCTGAACCAGATGATCGGCCAGCAGAACCCAGCCGACGACCACGGCCACGTCACCTACTTCACCCCGCTCAAACCGGGAGGCCGACGCGGTGTGGGCCCGGCGTGGGGCGGCGGCACCTGGAGCACCGACTACGGCACCTTCTGGTGCTGCCAGGGCACGGGCCTGGAGATGCACACCAGGCTGATGGACTCCATCTACTTCCGCAGTGACAACACGCTGATCGTGAACCTGTTCGTGCCCTCGGTGCTCAACTGGTCACAGCGCGGAATCACGGTCACCCAGACCACGTCGTACCCGAACAGCGACAGCACGACCCTTCAGGTCACCGGCAACGTCAGCGGAACCTGGGCGATGCGCATCCGCATCCCGAGCTGGACCACCGAGGCCACTGTCAGCGTCAACGGCGTCGCGCAAACCATCACCACCACCCCCGGCAGCTACGCCACTCTGAGCCGCTCGTGGGCCTCCGGCGACACGGTCACCGTCCGCTTGCCCATGCGGATCATCATGCGAGCGGCCAACGACAACGCGAACGTCGCCGCGATCACCTACGGCCCGGTGGTCCTGTCCGGCAACTACGGCAACTCCTCGCTCAGCTCCCTCCCGTCGCTGAACACGTCCTCGATCACACGGACCAGCAGCAGTTCGCTCGCCTTTACCGCCACCGCCAACGGCTCCACCGTCAACCTCGGCCCGTTCCACGACGCGCATGGCCACAACTACACCGTCTACTGGAACCCCAGCAGCAGCACCGTCCGTCTCACCAACGTGGGCAGCGGTCTCGTGCTGGGCGTCCAGAACATGTCCACGGCCGACGGTGGCCGCGCTCTGCAGTGGAACGACTCGGGCACCGCCGACCACAACTGGCAAATGATCACCGACGGAAACGCGGTCCGCTTCCGCAATGCCCACAGCGGCAAGGTGCTCGGCGTCCAGGACATGTCCACGACAGACAACGCGACCGTCCTGCAGTGGTCGGACAACGGCACCGCCGACCACAGATGGACGCTGCTCGACCAGGGAGACGGGACCCACAAGATCCGCAACGCGCACAGCGGCAAGTTGCTCGCCATCGCGAACAACTCCACCGCTGTCGGCGCGTTCGCAGTCCAGGACTCGGACAATGGCACTGCCGACAACCGTTGGCGCATCTTGGGGAACTAGGGCCCGCAGTTGTCCAGCACAAGCAGGGTCCGCCGGTCGGCCGGAAGCCGGGCGATCCGGTCGACGGCGGGTTCGTTGTCCGGATCGGGCAGCCCCAGCGCGGTGTGTCGGGGCGTCGCTGCAGCGGTGCGATTGCCCACGGCTGCGGCCGGTGGACCCACCCCGCTGACCGCACCCGCCACCGCCGAGGCCTCCCGTGGCGCGGCCGGATCAACCGTACGGCGCAGCTCGGGATCGCCGTCGTCCTCACTGTCGTCCTCAGCGGGGAAGACCTTGTGGATGGGAGGTTCCACCGGAGTCTCACAGATCCTGAAACCCTCGTCCGTCATGGCCACTTCGAACACGGAATCCGTTGTGAAACGACCCGTCGAGCCTCGCAAGGGCCTCGCCGTCCTCGGACCGCGCCAGCCGGTAGACGACGGTCCCCGCCATGCCGAGGACCGTCGCGTCGTGTGCAGTTGCCTTCATGGCTCGACCGTACGTCCGCCCTGTGGAGCCGTCCTCGACGTGCCCGGTGTAGAGGTGGACCGTCCGTCATGGACCCAGGCGGCTGCCCGGGTGAGCCTCGTGCCGGTGGTGGGGAACGGTCGAGCCGTGATCACTATGCCCTCCGGAGAGAGCCGTCCGGCGGCTGAGCCGCCGGACGGGGCGCGACGTCCTTCACGCGCGGGTCCACTTCTGGCCGGCCTGGCCGTTGCAGGTCCACAGGACCAGCGGGGTTCCGTTGGTGGTACCGGCCCGGTCGACGTCGAGGCACAGTCCGGAGTGGACGTTGCGAATCGACCCGTCGGCGCCGACGGTCCACTTCTGGTTGTTCTGGCCGTTGCACGGCCAGGTGGTGATCCGGGTGCCGTTGGCGGTGCCCTGGTTGTAGGCGTCGAGGCACTTGTCGCCGAAGACGCGGATCTCGCCGCCGGCCCACGTGGTCCACAGCTCGTTGGCGGCCGTGTGGCAGTCCCAGATCAGTACCGTGGCCCCGGCCGCGGTGGAGGCGTTGTCGACGTCCAGACAGCGGCCGGAAGCGTTGCCGCGCAGCCGCGAGGTGGTGGCGGCCAGCGGGCTGCCACCGCTCACCCGGAACACGGCCACGCCGTGCGCGGGGACGCTCGCCGAGATCTGCCCGGACGTGCTCGCCGTACCGCCGGTCCACAGGTCCGTGAGCGTGAACGGCCCGCCGGACAGGCCGACTTGTCCCGTCGTGGTGGTGACCGTCGCCGTGCCGCCTCCCCGGTTGAACAGGCCCACCGCGACTGAGCCGTCGGACAGGGGCTTGGCGAACACCTCGGTGCCCCCGTCGTCGCGCACCCTGCGCCCGCCCGCGCCCAGCGGATCCTGGTTCACCGCCAGCAGACGGGGGTTGCGCAGGATCGCGCTCACGTCGGCGGACATGGTTCGGATGTCGTTGCCGGCCATGAGCGGTGCGCTCAGCAGCGCCCACAGGGCGAAGTGCGAGCGGGACTCGGTCAGTGACAGGCCGGGGCGGCCGACGACCAGCATGTCGGGGTCATTCCAGTGCCCTGGACCCGACTGCGCCGCCAGCGGCGCGGTGACGTCCAGGACGTTGCCGACGCCCATCGGATAGCTGTTGGTGTTGCCATTCTGCCAGATGTCGAGCAGGTCCTCGGTCGTCCGCCACAGGTCGGCGACCTCGCCCCAGTTGTAGGTGGCACCGGTGATGGCGTGGAAGCTGTTGGGGTTGATGCTGTAGACAATCGGCCGCCCGGTGGCGCGCAGGGCGTCGCGCATCAGCGCGAAGCGCGCGATCTGCTCGTCGCGGGTGCCGCTGGAGGAGCACCAGTCGTACTTGAGGTAGTCGACGCCCCACGAGGCGAACGTGGCGGCGTCCTGGGCCTCGCGCCCCCTGCTGCCCGTCGACCCGGGATAGGCGCCGCTGGTCTGCGCGCAGGTGCGCTCGCCCGGCACCTGGTAGATCCCGAACTTCAGGCCCTTGCCGTGGATGTAGTCCCCGAGCGCCTTCATCCCGCTGGGGAACTTGGTCGGGTTGGCCCGCAGGTTGCCTGCCGCGTCGCGCTGCGGGTCGAACCAGCAGTCGTCGACCACCACGTACCGGTAGCCGGCGTCCCGCATGCCCGAGGACACCATCGCGTCGGCGGCCTGACGGACCTGAGCCTCGGTGATCCCGCATCCGAAGCTGTTCCAGCTGTTCCAGCCCAACGGTGGGGTGAGCGCCGGGCTGCCGGGCGCGGCCGAAGCGGTGGAGTGGACTGCGGCCGTGAAGGACGCGGTGACCGTCAGCGCGACGGCCGCGAAGAGACGAAGCAGTCGTCTGCCTGATCGTCTGGGCACCGTGGGCTCCTTTCGGGGCGGCACCGTCGGCTGGACACCTACGGCGCTCGCGAGGGGCTTGGCGGGTGATGCGGTCGTCGGCAGGCCGACACAAAACAGCGGATGACTGCTCCACTGCCGCCGACCTATGGCAGGTGCATGACACTTACGGATGGTTCGAAATTTCGATCTACTTTCGGATCGCCGACGTCACGGATATTAGGGAGATTCCCGAGCTTGTCAACTCCTTCAGCCGTTCAAATTTCTATCGGCACCACCCGTACGGGCGCACAGAACGGCGAAATATTTCGGCATTCCTAACGAAACATGCGAGACGTATTGACGGGAGCTCTCAACCACCTACCATCCAAAATGCTGGCCAGTCGATTACCGTTCGAAATCTCGAACACCGCGGGATCCACCCACCGAAGCGCATCACCCGCAGAGGGAACGACACATGGATATGTCATGCTCTCGTCAAGCTATGGGCCGCCGCCGGGCGCTCGCCGCCGGCACCGGCCTGGTCACCGGTGCCTTCCTGCCTCTGGCCGGAGCCTCCCGGACCGCCGTGGCCGCCCCCGCCCGGGAGTCGCCCCTCGCGGCCGCCCCGGCGTACACGAACCCGGTCATCTGGCAGGACTTCGCGGACATCGACGTCATCCGCGTCGGCGCCACCTATTACGCCTCCGCCTCGACGATGCACTACTCGCCGGGCGCGCCCCTCCTGCGTTCGTACGACCTGGTGAACTGGGAGATCGCCGGTCACTCGGTGCCCGTCCTCGACTTCGGCGCCAAGTACGACCTGAACGGCGCCCGTGGCTACGTCCGGGGCATCTGGGCGTCGTCGCTGGCCTATCGCCCGAGCAACAGGACCTTCTACTGGCTCGGCCAGATCGACTTCGCCAGGACGTACATCTACACCGCCACCGACGTCGAGCGTCCGTGGAGCCGACTCACGACGATCAGCACGCCCTACTACGACGCGGGACTGCTCGTCGACACCGACGACACCCTCTACGTGGCGTACGGGAACACCACCATCAGCGTGGCCCAGCTCTCGCCCGACGGGCGCAACCAGGTCCGCACGCAGCAGGTCTTCACCACACCGCCGAGCGTCGGCACCCTTGAGGGCGCCCGCTTCTACAAGATCAACGGGCAGTACTACATCTTCCTGACCCGCCCCGCCAACGGCCAGTACATTCTGAAGTCGTCGAGCGGCCCCTTCGGTCCGTACACGCTGCGCCAGGTCCTGCTCGACCTGCGCGGGCCGATCCCCGGCGGTGGCGTCCCGCACCAGGGCGGGCTGGTCCAGACGCAGAGCGGCGCCTGGTACTACATGGCCTTCGTGGACGCGTACCCCGGCGGCCGGATGCCTGCCCTGGCGCCGGTCACCTGGACCTCGGACGGCTGGCCCGTCGTGCAACTCGTGAACGGCGCATGGGGCACCTCGTATCCCAGCCCGACCGTGCCCACTCCACCCCGCCAGGTCACCCCCATGGTCGGTGTCGACACCTTCGACGGCACGACCCTCAAGCCGAAGTGGGAGTGGAACCACAACCCGGACAACACCAAGTGGTCGGTGAACAACGGCCTGACCCTGCGGACCGCGACCGTAACCAACGACCTGTACTGGGCCCGCAACACGCTCACCCACCGCATCCAGGGCCCCACCTCCACCGCCACCGTCGAACTCGACTTCTCGACGATGCGCGACGGCGACCGGGCCGGACTCGCGCTGCTGCGGGACTCCTCCGCCTGGATCGGTGTCAAACGCGACGGCGGCGCGACGCGGGTGGTGATGGTCAACGGGCTGACCATGGACGGCAACTGGAACACCACCGGCACCGGCACCGAGGTCGCGAGCGCGCCCCTGACCGGCAGCCGCGTCCGGTTGCGCGCGGCCGCGGACATCCGTCCCGGCGCGGCACGCCCCGGAACCTTCTCCTACAGCACCGACGGCACCAACTTCACCCGCCTCGGGCCCGCCTTCTCCATGGGCAACGACTGGCGGTTCTTCATGGGCTACCGATTCGCCCTCTTCAACCACGCCACCCAGGCACTCGGCGGCGCGGTCCGCATCCCGCGGTTCGAGCTGTCCACGCCCTGACCCGATCCCACCGACCGCACCACCCAACCCCCCGCCATCCGTAGAGGAGAACCATGAACCCGCTGACGCGGCTCGGCCGTCGCCGAGCGTCGGTGTTGTTATCCTTGCTGGCCGTCGGCGCCCTGGTGACGCCCGGCGCCGCGACCGCCGCACCCGACGCCGTCCGGGCCTCCACTCTCGGGGCCCAAGCGGCCGAGTCCGGACGGTACTTCGGGACCGCCGTGGCCGCCGGACGGCTCGGCGACGGAACGTACACCGGGATCCTGGGCCGCGAGTTCAACTCGGTCACCCCCGAGAACGAGATGAAGTGGGACGCGACCGAGCGGTCCCGCGGACAGTTCACCTTCGGCGCCGCCGACCAGATCGTCAACCCTGCGACGGCCCGCGGTCAGCGCGTGCGGGGCCACACGCTGGTGTGGCACTCCCAGCTGCCTGGCTGGGTCAGCTCCATCAGGGACGCGAACACGCTGCGCGGCGTGATGAACAACCACATCACCACGGTGATGAACCGCTACAAGGGCCGGATCCACTCCTGGGACGTGGTCAACGAGGCCTTCGCCGACGGCGGCAGCGGCCAGCTGCGCAGCTCGGTCTTCCGGGACGTGCTGGGCAACGGCTTCCTCGAGCAGGCCTTCCGCACGGCTCGCACGGCCGACCCGGCGGCCAAGCTCTGCTACAACGACTACAACATCGAGGACTGGAACGCCGCGAAGACCCAGGGTGTCTACCGCATGGTGCGCGACTTCAAGGCGCGCGGCGTGCCCATCGACTGCGTCGGCCTCCAAGCCCACTTCGGCACCGGCGGTCCACCCGCCAGTTTCCAGACGACGCTGTCGAACTTCGCCGCCCTCGGCGTGGACGTACAGATCACCGAACTGGACATCGCGCAGGCGCCGACGGCCGCGTACGCGAACACCGTCAGGGCCTGCATGAACGTGGCGCGCTGCACCGGCATCACCGTCTGGGGCATCCGAGACAGCGACTCCTGGCGCAGCAGAGAGAACCCGCTGCTGTTCGACCGCAACGGGAACAAGAAGCCCGCCTATCAGTCAACCCTCACCGCGTTGGGCGGCAGGGCCGCGGCACAGCGGACGGACGCCCGTTCGGCCCGGTCCGCCGCCGCACTCCCCTCCTCCTTCCGCTGGAACTCGAGCGGAGCACTGATCTCCCCCAAGCCGGACGCGACCCACAGGATCGCCGGGATCAAGGACCCGTCGGTCGTCTACTACAACGGCAAGTACCACGTGTTCGCGAGCGTCGGCAGCTCCTCCGGGTACAACCTGGTGTACCTGAGCTTCAGTGACTGGTCGCAGGCCGGGTCGGCCACCCACCACTACCTCGACCGCAGTGCCATCGGGGCCGGCTACCGGGCCGCGCCGCAGGTCTTCTACAACGCACCGCAACGCCTGTGGTACCTCGTCTACCAGACCGGCAACGCCTCGTACTCCACCAACCCCGACATCAGCAACCCCAACGGGTGGAGCGCCCCGCGCAACTTCTACTCGTCGATGCCGGACATCATCCGGCAGAACATCGGCAACGGCTACTGGGTCGACATGTGGGTGATCTGCGACAGCGCCAACTGCTACCTGTTCTCCTCCGACGACAACGGGCACCTGTACCGCTCCCAGACGACCGTCGGCCAGTTCCCTAACGGCTTCACCAACACCGTCATCGCGGCCCAGGACTCCAAATACGCCCTGTTCGAAGCGAGCAACGTGTACAAGGTGCAGGGCAGCAACCAGTACCTGCTCCTCGTCGAGGCCATCGGCTCGGACGGCCGGCGCTACTTCCGCTCCTGGACCGCGAGCAGCCTCGCCGGCTCGTGGTCACCACTGGCCGCGTCCGAGGGCAACCCGTTCGCCAAGTCGAGCAACGTGACGTTCCCCGCCGGAACCTGGACCCGGGACATCAGTCACGGCGAGATGATCCGCGCGGGCTACGACCAGACGCTCACGATCCCGGCCTGCAAGCTGCAGTACCTGTACCAGGGCAAGGACCCCAACGCCGGCGGTGACTACAACAGCCTGCCGTGGCGGCTGAGCCTGCTCACCCAGACCAATTCGACCTGCTGACCATGTGGGCCCCGCCGCTCGTGCGGGGCCCATGCCCACGCTCCCTCCGCCAACCCGTCGGCTCCGCGAGCCTGGCCGCTTGCCGAAGCTCTCCGGGCTCACGAGCAGAGCGAGTCCGGGCACGCTCGGGGAAAGTTGATTCTGTGCCCTTGGGCGACCCGATCCAGGCGCGCGCCCCGCGTTCGGTCAATCCTGATCGTTCTCTGGCCGAGGCCGCGCTTCGAGGCGGTTCACGCAGGCCAGTGAGTCCAGTGAATGTGCGCCACCTCTCAAGGCGATATGCCGCTGTGCCGGGGTGGATGTGCAGCCGGCGAGCGCACGCCGAGACGGAGTAGCCGGTGTCGGCGTAGGCGCGGACCGTGTCGGCGATGGCCGGTTGGTCGGCCAGGATGTCGTTTCTCCCAGCCAGTGCCAGGTCGAGCGCCCGGTTGCGTCCTTAAGGCCTGACGCCCCGCTCGCCTCGTTCGGGCACACCGGAGTGCGCCGGGCCGAACATGCACTGCGAGACGAGTACGGGGCCCTGGCCGAGGCCCTCGTCCAGCAGATCCGCCGTTGATCAGACACTTCCGGGCCTGCTTCGTCGGACGTGCCCCACCACCGCAGCGCCGGAAATACGGCGCCCGCACCGGGCCGGTGCGCCTGTCCCAGCCGTGCGTGATGAGCTCGCGAGGCCCGTGGTGGCAGTCCGTACTCACCACCGGTAGCCCGCAGCTCATGGGCACGCGCGCGACCGTGCCAAGCCGCCCGTAGCCGTCCTCCCGCGAGACTCGGCCACTTCCTGTGAGAAATCGTTGGCAACCTTTGCGCTTCCGGCGGTCACTCAGCAGTGCACCATCGGCTCGATCTTGCGAACGGACAGGAAATGAACACACCGAGGCAGGCCGCGCGGCAGCGCAGACACAGACGCAGGCTCATACTGGGCGCCACATCGGCGCTGATCGCCGCGGGCGTTCTCGCCTACCTGGTCATGGCGTTGCTCCCCGACCGCGACGCCGATGCAGGACCTGCCGCAGCCACACCCCTCGCCACCACCCAAGTGAAAGCCACCGCCGCCAGCGAGACAGGCACCCCGACGGCGACGGCGAGCCCGACTGGCTCCCCCACCCCGACGGGTGCCGCGACCACCACGTCAGCACGGCCGTCACCCACTGACACCCCGCGGCCCCAGCGAAAGTCCGCCACGACCTCGCAGGCAGGACGGCTTCAGCCCAACACCACCTATCAGGGCGTCGCCACCGCCTACGAGGCCGGGAACGGAGACGGCGCCTGCCTGTTCGGCCCGAGCCCCGACCTCATGATCGCGGCCATGAACACCACCGACTACGAGACGTCCAAGGCGTGCGGCGCGTACGTGCTCGTCCGCGCGGCCAACGGCAAGTCGATCACGGTACGGATCACCAACGAATGCCCCCTGCCCTGCGCACCCGGGCAACTCGACCTCAGCCAACAGGCCTTCGCCAAACTCGCCGACCTCAAGGTCGGCCGGATCCCCATCACCTGGAGCCTGGTGAGCCCCAGCAACTCCGACACGATCTCCATCCGGTACAAGACCGGCTCCAGCCCCTACTGGTGCGCCATCCAGGCGATCGGCCACCGTAACCCGGTCGCGCGCCTGGAGGTCCGGACCAGCGGGGGCTGGCGGCAGTTGCCCCGCACCGAATACAACTACTTCATCTCCGCAGACGGCGGCGGGTGCGGCAGGGCGATCAGACTCACCGACATCTACGGCGAACGGCTGACCATCACCGAAATCGCGGTGCGGCCGAACGTCGTGCAACCCACCCAGGTCCAGTTTGCCCGGCACTGATCCCACCGCCGGCACGCTATGAAGCCGACCGCATGGTGCCTCCGCTCACCGCCGGGGATCTCGTTGCCGGGCATCCAGCCCTTGGTGTAGGCGATCCAGTTGCGGCCACCGAGCGTGACGTCGGCCTGCCAGGTCCAACGGGCGGGACGTCGACGGCTCCGGCAGCAGGCTCGGAGCACTGCGCCGGCGGGCCGCGGAGCGCTCCGAGCGAGCCGGTCAGAACGGGCAGGTGTCCGTCCAGCGCGTGACCAGGGATGTGTTGTTCTTGTCGGCGTCACGTACGGGACCGCACAGGAACGGGCTGAAACGGGCGTCGGCACGCAGCCAGAGGCTGAGGAACGACACGATCCACTTGCCCTGCTTGGCCTTGTTGCCGGAGCCCGTCATCGGGCACAGATGGTCGCCCGGAACCTCGATGTAGAGCTTCTCGGCCTGGGACATGGAGTTGTACCAGGGCACCGCGTAGCTGTTGCCGTGGGCGACAGGGTCGCTTTGACAGGTCAGGAAGAACGTGGGCTCGGTGACTGCGGAGAAGTTCGCGTTCGGGTAGTACGGGGCCGTGGGCACGCCCGCCCGGAAGCGCGCGTCGTCCCGGAGGGCCGCCATGACACCACCGCCGCCCATCGAGTGACCGACCGCGCCGAGCGTGCCGTTGACCTTCCCGGATATCGGGTTACCGGCGGCGCCGCCGAGCGCGAGCAACTGGGTGCCGGCGGCGGTGATCTGGCGGCCGCGCGATGCGGGATCGTCGGTGAGTGTGTTGGTGCCGACGTTGATGACGACGAAGCCCCAGGAGGCGAGGCGGGGTGCGAGCCACTGCAGGTTCTGCTGTGTGCCCTGATAGCCAGGCATCAGTACGACGCCCGGGTACGAGCCACTGTCCGTGGGGTACGTGACCGTGCCGGAGCCGTACCCGGTTGGGCTGGGAACGGTGTAGGTGGCGGTGGTCAGCGGCCCGTTGGTGGCCTCTAGGGAAGCGGCCGTCGGGTCCGGGATCCCGTTGCCCGGAGGGGTGCCACCACCGGAGCCGTACACCTGGAACTCCCACAGCGAGTAGCCGTAGGCGGTGCCCCGCTGGGTGCCCTGGAAGCGAACGTACCGGCCGTCGCCGTTCACGTCGAGGGTCTGCACGCCGCCGGTGCTGGTCGAGGTCGAGTAGATGGTGGTCCAGGTGGTGCCGTTGTCGGAAGTCTGGATCTGGAACGCGCGGGCGTACGCGGCCTCCCAGCGCAGCACCACTCGGCTGATGGTGGCGGTGGCGCCCAGATCCACTCCCAGCCACTGCGGATCGCTGAACGTGCTCGACCAGCGCGTCCCGGTGTTGCCGTCCACCGCCGCCGACGCGGAAGTGGACGCGTTCTCGGTGGACGAGGAGGTCGCGGGTTTGCCTTGGGACAGCAGGTCGGCGGCGGCCGCCGGCGGGGCGGCGGCTGTCAGCAGAGTCAGCGCCAAGCCGATGGTGATTGCCAGAGAGATCAGTGCCGACATGGCACGGGATCGGGTCCGTAACTGCACGGTCGTGTGGGTTGAACGGCTGGTTGGATCCATTGATTTACCTCCGAAAAGCGGTGAGAGCGCGGTAATCGGACAGCGGGGTGCGGCGGCTACCGGGACTGTTCGAAGAGCCAGTCGATGACCACGTCGTTCTCATACGTCTGGGCCCATGCGAGGTGTGGGTTCACCGGTGTCGTTCCGGGCGTGTAGCTCGTGAACAGTACGTGACTGCGCGTGGCCCGGGCCTGCCGTAGCAGCGCCCGGGACCGGGCCTCGAACTGTGCCTTCGGCAGATCGTTGGCCCACTCCCCACGGCTGACCCGAGCACCGGCGGTCTCCAGCGCGTTCATCAGTGTCCAGGTGCCGGGATTACCGAACCGGCCCTCCCGGTAGGGGACGACCGCGTCGTCGATGGAGTGGTCGGCCCACATCGGGATGTGCGTGATCCTGTCCATGGTGGCCGAGTCGCCCCAGCCGGCCGTGGGCAGGGCAGCCGCGAACACGTCGGGTCGCTTCCCCAGCAGGCTGTAGATACCGCGCCCACCCGAGGACAGGCCGACGAGATAGAGCCGGGCTGTGTCCACGTTACGGGAGTGCTCGCTCACGAAGGTGTCGATGAGTTCGATCAGAGCGGCCTGGACCTTGGCGTCGGTCCAGTCCGTGCCGTCGGGTCCGTCCATGGGACGGGGCAGGGGGATCTGCGGAGAGAGGACGAACGCAGGGTCGCGGCGCTGTCGTTCCGGTTTGGCGAACGTGACCGCGATCCGGTTGGAAGTGAGCTGGGTCATGTTGTTGTCCGCGACTTCGCCACCGCCGTGCAGGGTGACGACGAGTGGGTACCGCTTGCGCGTCTGCGGGTTCCGTACGAATCCCTCGGGCCGGTACAGCCGGAAGTCCAGTTCGAAACCTGCGGAGTCGGTGAAGGAACCGGCGGCGAAGTCGTCGACCACGGGAGTGAGGACGTCGTCGTTCCGGCTCGCGAACGGGCCGGCCTTGAGCACTGGTTCGCCTTCCGGGGTATGCACGTCCGCCACTTGTCTGACGGAGTATGCGCGGTCGAGCGGAAGGGGGTCGGTGCCTGCGGCCCGTGCGTTGGAGTCGTTCGGGTCGAGTTCGATGATCAGGCGGTCCCCCGGCCGTCCGGGGTGAGATCGGTCGTCCACCTCGGCGGTGGTGCTGGAGTAGACCCGGGTCACCGTGCGAGCCGCTGTTTTCCCGCCCACAGTGGCCTTCACCTGGAAGGCCGAGGGCGGGATCACCCCGCCGCGTAGGTCGATGCGGTACGAGTACTGGATGGCGACGGCTGTGACCAGCCAGTTGTTGCTCGGCGTCACCCGCGTGACGAGGTCCGTTCGCAGGACCGGATTGCGCCCGGAGGTCGCTCGTCGTCCTTGAGATGTGGCTGTCGTGGTGTCGGCGGCCGCGGCGGTTGCCGTGCTCACGGCCGGCGCCGCGACCGCACCTGCTGTGACTGCGAGCGCCGTACGTCTGGTGATCCCTCTCATGGGTCCTCGTCTCGGTCGGTGGGACACCCGGGCCGGGTGCCTGGTGTGTGTGGAGGTGTTCGCCCTCACCGGACTCCCGGAAGCGGGCGGCACGTTGGAGGTCTGAGCGGCAGGTGCGGTGGCTGCCGGGAGCCCACGGCCGGCGGGGACTTTGCTCAGGACCGGGACACCGGTCACAGGGGGAACGCACCGGTCAGCAGGGCGCCCGCGGTCATGACCAGGGTGGTGGCGAAGGCCCAGCGGAAGATGAAGCGCTGGTGTTCGCCGAGCGACACACCGCTCATGCCGACCAGGATGAACGTGGACGCGGTGAGCGGACTGAGCGGGAACCCCGTGGTCATCTGGCCGAGAATGGCAGCCCTGGCGACCTCGGCCGGGTCCGTGCCGAAGCCCTGCGCGGTCTCGGCGAGTACGGGCAGTACGCCGAAGTAGTAGGCGTCCGGAGTGAGGACCAGGCTCAGCGGCATGCCGGTGACGGCCACCGCGACGGGCAGGTGCGAGCCGAAGGAGTCGGGGACGACGGAGACGAGCGCCTCGGCCATCTCGTCGATCATCTTGGTGCCGGTGAGGATCCCGGTGAGGACGCCGGCCGCGAAGATCATCGTGGTGACCAGGACCACGCTCTTGGCGTGCTTGTCGAGCAGCGCCTGTTGCTGTTCCCAGGTGGGGTGGTTGACCAGCAGCGCGATCGCGAACCCGAGGACGAACAGCACCGGAAGCGGCAGCACTTCCTGGATCAGGCAGACCACGAGGGCGATGGTGAGCAGGAGATTGAAGATGTTCAGCCAGGTTTGCGGCAGCGGCGGGACCCGGACGGTGCCGGGCCCGTCCCCAAGAGCCCAAAGGGCCTGACGCTCCCCGTCAGCCGTCGCGGGAGTGGCGTGCCGACTCGACTCGGGTTCCATGGTCGCCGTGACCGTCGTCGAAGCGGCGGGTTCACGGCCGTCCCGCTCGTCCTCGCTCTCGCGCACGTCCGTGGCCGGACCCTGCGGGGACAGCGCGGCAAGACGGTTGCGCTCCCGGCGGCCGAGCAGGTACGAGGCCACCAGCACCCAGACGACACCGAATCCCATCGCGGGCAGCACGGGGTTGAAGACCTCGGAACTCTCCAGCTTCAGCGCCGCCATGGCGCGTACGGTCGGGCCACCCCAGGGGACCATGTTCATCACGCCCGCGCCCAGGCAGACCACTCCGGACAGCACCAGGGGGTTCATGCCGAGCCTCTTGTAGACCGGCAGCAGTGCGGAGACGGTGATGAGGAAGGTGGAGGCGCCGTCGCCGTCCAGGGCCACGCACAGGGTGAGGACGGCCGTGGCGACGGTGATCCGCAACGGGTCGCCGCGCGCCACGCGCAACAGACCGCGGATCAGAGGGTCGAAGAGCCCGGCGTCCACCATCAGGCTGAAGTACAGGACCGCGAAGGCGATCATGATGCCGGTGGGGGCCACCTTGGACAGCCCACCGAGAATCAGCTCGCCCAGATCGCCCGCGAAGCCGCCGATGAGCGCCGCCAGCACCGGAAGCAGGATCAGAGCGACCAGTACTGAGGCGCGTTTGGTCATGGTGAGCAGCAGGAGAACGGCGATCGTGGCGAAGCCCAGGGCTGCCAGCATGGCGGCGCTCACTTTCTCGGGGAGGGCCCTCGGCGGCGGGGCGGGAGCTGGGCGGGGGCAGGCCGAGGTGTTACGCGAGAGTTTCGGAGCATTACCGGATCGGTGTCCAGCATCAAACCGAGATCTGTCCATGCGATAAGCGCATCAATTCAGCGGGCAAGCCCTATGCTCGTCGGTCATGGAGCCCACCACCCTGCGTCAACTGGCGGCATACGCGGCCGTCGCCCGGGCCGCGAGCTTCACTGCGGCCGCCGCGGAGATGTACGTGTCCCAGTCCTCGCTCAGCCGCGCGGTCGCGGATCTGGAGCGACAGCTCGGCGTGCAACTCCTCGAACGGGACACCCGTAACGTGCAGTTGACCGCGGCGGGCGTCGAGGCCCTGCGTGTCGCCGAGCAGATCGTCACCGCGCACCGGGCGGGCATGAAGGAGCTCAGGCGATACTTGCTCGGCGAATCGGGAACGGTCGCCGTGGCCACCCTTCCCTCCGTCGCCGCGGTGCTCCTGCCGCAGGTGATCTCCGACTTCCGCGAGCGGCGGCCACAGGTGTCGGTACGACTCCTCGACGGCCTGGAGCGGTCGGTACTGGACCGGGTCCTGTCCGGCGACGCCGACTTCGCGATCACCACCGTCGGTAACCCACCGGAGCAGTTGGAGCACCGCCCCCTGGTCAGGGACCGCTTCGTCGCGGTGCTGCCGGAAGGCCACCCGCTCGCCGACCGCCACGAGATCGCCTGGGACGACCTGGCTCGTCAGCCGTTCCTGGCCGTCGGGCGCGACTCGAGCGTGCGCCGGCTCACCGACGCGGCGTTCGCCCAGATCGACGCGCACGCGGTACCGGCGGCCGAGGCGGGCAGTATCGCGACCGTGGGGGGACTGGTGACCGCCGGCCTCGGGGTGTCGGCGATGCCCGCCCTCGTGCTCCCGCTCATGGGTGCCGGACCCGTCGTCTGCCGTCCTCTGGTGGACCCCGTGGTGGACCGGCGCCTGGACATCGCGCTGCGCGCTCGGCGAACGCTCCCGACCGTGACGGAGCGGTTCTTGGAGACGCTCGAAGAGTTCCGCCTCCAGGGGCGTCCACTTCCGCCCGGGGTTTCGTGGGCTTGAGGCCGCGTACCAACCCCTCCCCCATTCATGCGTTCTTCGCATTGATTGATGGCCTTCTGTTGCTCGACAAGCATTTCCCCGCTCCTGCAGTCTGAAGACCCGGACGGCGACGGCCGTGCCGCACCAACGCGGACGACGCTGTCGGGGACCCACGCGAAACAGCAGGGGCAAAGGAGCGCATCGGTGTCGGACGACGAGCGGAACACCACCGGAAGCGGGCAGTTGCAGGGGCTGAAAGTGGTCGAGTTCGCCCATGTGGTCGCCGGGCCGCTGGCAGGCTCGATGCTCGCCGACCAAGGGGCCGACGTGGTACACGTAGAACCCCCCGGCGCCGGAGACGCGGCCCGCGCCATGGGACCTCAACGTGACGGTGTTCCCCTGTGGTTCAAGGTCGCCGGCCGCAACAAACGCTCGGTCACCCTCGACCTGCACCACGAGGCCGGCCGACTCGTCGCCCGCCGACTCGTCGCCTGGGCGGACGTCGTCATCGTCACCCTGCGCGCGGGACGCCTGCGCAGCTGGGGACTCGACTGGGACTCCGTGCACCGGATCAACCCCCGGGCCGTACTGCTGCAGATCTCCGGCTTCGGCGCCACCTCGTCGCAGGCAGACGCCCCCGGCTTCGGCAAGATGGGTGAGGCGCGCAGCGGAGTCGTCCACCTGACCGGTTTTCCCGACGGCCCGCCCGTCCACACCGGCTTCTCCCACGGCGATGCCGTGACCGGCCTGATGGGCGCCTACGCCGTCCTGGCCGCTCTCCACCGCCGTGACCACGACCCCGGTTTCGACGGCGAGTGGATCGACCTCGCTCTCTTCGAGTCCCTGTTCCGTCTCGTCGAGTGGCAGGTCATCGTCCACGACCAGTTGGGACAAGTACCCCAACGCTCCGGCAACCAGTTGGCGGTCGCCCCGGGGGCCGTGATCAACACCTACCGCTCCCGCGACGGCGAGTGGATCACGGTGACCTCCGCGACGCTGCGCTCGGTCCGCAACATCGTCCGGCTGCTGGGACTCCCCGAGAAGGAGTTCACCACGGCTCAGCAACAGTACGACCGACGCGAACAGTTGGACGAGAGCCTGCGGAACTGGGTGACGGAGCGCGGCACCGGCGAGTGCCTGGAGGAGTTCACCCGCGCCGAAGTCGTGGCCTCACGGGTGTTCGATGCCGCGGACATCGCCGCCGACCCCGTGTACGCCGAACGCGAAGACATCATCACCGTCGATGACCCCGATCTCGGTCCGGTACGTATGCAGGCGGTGATCCCGCACTTCCGGCAGCGGCCCGGCCGGGTCTGGCGGACGGGGCCCGCCCTCGGGCAGGACAACCACCTCGTCTACGGGCAGTGGCTCGGACTCAGTGCGGACGAGCTGGCCGACCTGGAGAAGAGCGATGTCATCTAGGGAGTCTTCGAAGAGCCCTGCCGAGGTGGACACGGGAGCGGTCGACCGGCCCCCGCTGCGCTCCCTGCTCTTCGTCCCCGGCACCAGAACCGACTGGCTGCCCAAGGCCCGGGCGGCGGGCGCCGACGCGGCCATCCTCGACCTGGAGGACGCGGTGCCCGCCTCGGGCAAGCTCGCCGCCCGTGCGCAGGTGGCCGACGCCGTCGCACAGGCCGCCGCCACGTCGGCCGAGCAGGCGGGACGGATGGCGCTGTTCGTCCGTGTCAATCCGCTGGACGACTGGGCGGGGGCCGAGGAACTGCGGGCGGTCGTACGGCCCGGGCTCGCCGGTGTAATCCTTCCCAAGGTCCACTGCGCCCAGGACGTGAAGCTTGCCGACCGGCTGCTGGGCTGGTGCGAACAGGAACAGGGCCTGCCGCCGGGACAGGTCGCCCTGGTGCCCCTGCTGGAGACGGCGCGCGGCCTTCGCGAGGCCTACGACATCGCGCAAGCCGCCTCGCGCATCGCCTACTTGGGCGCTCTCACCGCCCCCGGCGGTGACGTGGAACGCGCCGTCGGCTACCGCTGGAGCCCTGAGGGAACCGAAACGGTGGCACTGCGCTCCCGCGTGCTGCTGGACGCCAGGGCAGCCGGAGTGCCATGCCCGGTCAGCGGATTGTGGACGCGCATCACCGACCTGCCGGGGCTACGCGCCTTCGCCGAACAGAACCGCTCCCTCGGCTACGAGGGCATGATGGCGATCCATCCCTCCCATGTCCCCGTGATCAACGAGGTGTTCTCTCCCAGCTCCGCCGAACTCGCCCGCTGCGCAGAGCTGATCGCGGCGGTCGAGGCGGCACAGAGAGAAGGGACGGGCGCCGTGACATTCCAAGGTGAGATGGTCGACGAGGCCATGGCCCGTACGGCCCGCCTTGTTCTGGAACGACACGGGGCGCAGGTTCGCGTGGAGCGTACGAGTCCCGCGTCGAGGCCGCGGGCCGCGACGTTCAGCGCCCCCTGATGGACACTTACCCTCGCTCGATCTGACCCCGCAGGAGGTGCATCACGCCCAAGGTGACGCCCCGCGCGCTCAGCGGCACCATCATCACCGAATGGATCTTATCTTCCAATCGCCTGATGCTCTCGGCACGGGCCGGGGATGCCGTCGACCACTCGCGCAGCAGCGGGTCGCCCACAGCGTGGTGGCTCCCCCGGCCGGTGATCAGTGCCTGGGCCGGTGGTGAGCCGGGTGGGCAGAGGTCGGTGTCGCCCACCGGGACCACGGATTCCGGGCACCCCGGGAGCACCGACCGTTGCGCGGTACGGCGGCAGACGACCGGCGTGGCGTGAGGTGTCGGTTGCGGCTCGTGTCCCTGGACGACCGACTCCAGCAGATCGACGGTGGCGAAGTCGGCGAACCCCGTCACCGCCACCTCGACCAGTTCCTCGGCTGTGCGAGTCACGTCCAGGGTGCTGCCGATGCGCACGCCGGCGTCGTTCAGCACGGCGAGGCGAGGCGAGGCGACGCCGGGCCCAGTACTGCTCGGTGATGTCGATCGCCAGCGCCGACAACCCCAGCACCGCGCCCGCCCGGTCCTTCAGCGGGGAGAGGAACAGAGACCACGCGTGATCGCGGACCTCACCGGAGGCTCGAAAAGGCAGCCTGGCTCATCACCTGGTTGCAGGTAACGAACCGCGCCTCACTGTCATAGATGGCCACGGGCAACGGGAGCTGCGCGAGCGTGAGGTTCCACAGTTCCGCTGTCCCCGCATCGGTCGGCAGGGAGGAATACGTCAGCGCCGCCGGGGTGACGACCCAGTGGTTCCTGCCGTCCGCGTCCGCCGGCGGCGTTCCCCGGAGCTGCACGGTGACACGGTCTCAGGTCGGCGGCCGGCCTCCCCGTCACTTCCTCCGGCTCGTACCCGAGCAGCCGCCCGGCTCCGGCGCTCGTGCGGCCCCCTTGCTCCTATGGTCGTGTCGGGCTCATTGTCCATGGGGTATCCCGACCTCGTTCCTGCCGCGCCCCGGCACGGCGCCGCGTCACCCGTCACGGGTGCTGCCTCCAGCATCCCGCCGCGGGGCACGGCGCTCAACCGGCCGCAGCAGGCCAGGCGGCCGACGGGCCTCGGGGACAGGCCGGGCTAGAGGGGCGTCGACGACGACGGCACGAAGGGCGCACCGTGTCCCGGCACGATCAGCGCCGGGCCGAGAGCCAGGACCCTCTCCCTGGCCGCCCGCAGTTGATCGCGGTCGGGCGCGAAGGGGTCGTCGGCCGGCCCCTCGGCGGTCCACCACAGATGGGTCAGGACCACCAGGCCCTCGTCCGCCGTCACCAGGGTGCTGACGTCCTCGGCGGTGTGGCCGGGGGTGGTCATGAGCGTGATCGACGAGGAGAGCCGGTATCCGTCGGCGTTCCGGTCCTCCCAGACGTCGTCGTGGTAGATGGCCATGTGGTCGTGGAAGCGGGCTTCGGGAAACAGGGCGGCGTTCAGCGTGTGGTCCGGGTGGTGGTGGCTGAAGATCACGTCGGTGACGTCCTCGGGGGCGAGTCCGTGGGGCGCCAGCGGGTCCAGGATGAGCCGGCGGTCCGCGACCATGCCGGGATCGACGATCGCGACGGTCGCGCCGTCGACGAGCAGGGTGACGGTGCCAGCCACCCGCGTGTCGGCGTAGCCGGTGGTCAGGACGTGGAACGAGGCGGTCATGACGGGGCTCCTCCGGTGAGGCCTTGAGTGATAGGTGTGGGGCGGTGCGAGCCGGTCACCGGGGAAGGAGCGCCCGGAAGCCGGTGATCAGGGCGCGGAGACCAACGTCGAAGGCGAGTTCGGCGCGGCGGTGGTCGGCGGGGGTGTCGTCGAGTACGGCGGTGAGGTGCGGGGCGGTTTCGCGGGTCACGTCGGAGACCATCACCGGCGGAGCCACGAGGTCCAGGGCGGAGCCGAGGATGAAGTTCTCCATCGCGTTGATCAGGGGCATGACCTGGCTCGTGGTGAAACCGGCGGTCAGCAGGAGTTCGGCGACCTTCTCGTACATCGCGTGCATGAAGGGTTCGGCGAGCGAGGCGGTGGCGAGCAGGGGTACCGCCCCGGGGTGCGCGGCGAAGGCGGCGCGATAGGAGCGGGCCCATTCCTCGAGGGCCTGCTCCCAGGGCTGTGACGAGTCCCAGGCATCGGGGCTGGTCTCCAGGGCCAGCACTTCCCTCATGAGCGAGATGATCTCGTCCCGGCCGGACACATGGTGGTAGAGCGCGGAGGGGGCGACGCCGAGCGCCCCGGCCAGGGCGGGAATGGTGAGGACGCCCTGGTCGTCGGCGAGTCTCAGCGCTGCGGCGCCGATACGTCGGCGGTCCAGCAGAGGGGTGCGCGGCCTTGCCAAGAGGGCTCCTCTTCGTACGTCTCCTCCGCCGGGCGACGGCACGGCCGCCCGCGGGTTGTCACCGGAACTTTACCGAACGACTTTCAGTAAAACTCTTCCCGGCTGTTCGAGTGACCCCTACATTACCGAAACCGAATCGGTTTCAGTTAGGTCGTCGTACGACGGGAGGGCGTCACCGCCATGCAGGCTGACATCGTGTTCACCGGAGGGACCGTCAGGACCGGGGCCGCCGAAGGCCCGGTGCTCGACGCGCTCGCCGTCACGGGCGGCAGGATCAGCGCGCTCGGGCCGGAGGCGCTCGCCGCCCGGGGCAGGGGCACCACCGTGGTCGATCTACGAGGAGGCGCGCTGCTGCCCGCGTTCGGCGACGGACACGTGCACCCGGTGATGGGCGGTCTGGGCCTGCTCGGAGCACCCGTGCGCGAGTGCACCTCCGTGGAGGGGATCGTCGAGGCCGTACGCCACTGGGCCGACGAGCATCCCGAAGCCGAGTGGATCAGCGGCGACGGCTTCGACGCCTGGCTCGCCCCCGGCGGCAGGTTCGACGCCCGCCGGCTGGACGCGGCCGTCCCCGACCGGCCCGTGGTGCTGCGCACGATGGACCACCACACGGCGTGGGTGAACAGCGAGGCGCTGCGCCGGGTCGGGTTCACCGCCGCCACGCCCGACCCGGACGGCGGGGAGATCGTGCGCCGGGAAGGCTCCACCGAACCGCTGGGCACCCTGCGGGAGTTCGGTGCCGTGCTGCCCGTCCTCAACCTCGTACCCCAGCCGTCCCACGACGCGCAGGTGGAGGCGCTGCGCGAGACCGCCGCCCGATTCGCCGCCTCCGGCGTGACCTGGGTGCAGGATGCCTGGGTGGAACCGCACCACGCCGATGTCTGGATCACAGCGGCGACCAGCGGCCCAGGGCTTCCCATCCGTGCCGACCTCGGCTTCTTCCTGGGGCCGGAGCACTGGCGCGAACGGATCGCCCTGCTCGCTGCCGAGCGTGAACGGGTGGAGAGTGCCGCCCCCGGGCTGCTCACCGCGCACACCGTGAAGTTCTTCGCCGACGGGGTCATCGAATCCGGCACGGCCGCCCTCCTCAAGCCGTACAGCGACTGCCCGCACTCCCACGGCATCGCCAACTGGACACCGGCCGAACTGGCGAAAGCCGTCACCGCGGTCGACGCCCTCGGCTTCCAGCCGCACATCCACGCGCTCGGCGACGGCGGCGTCCGCGTCGCCCTGGACGCGATCGAGGCCGCGGTGCGCACCAACGGCACCCACGACCGCCGCCCGGTCATCGCCCACGCCCAGCTGATCGACCCCGCCGACCTTCCCCGCTTCGCCGAACTCGGGGTGATCGCCAATCTCCAGCCGCTGTGGGCCCAGCCCGACAGGCTGATGACCGAGCTCATCCTGCCGAAGATCGGCCCGGAACGCGGCGCGCGGCAGTACCAGATCGCCGCGCTGCTCGCCTCCGGCGCCCGCATCTCCTTCGGCAGCGACTGGCCGGTCACCGACTACGAACCACTGCGGGGCATCACCACCGCCGTGACCCGCCAGACGCCCGAGGGAATCCCCGACGGCGGCTGGCTCCCCCAGGAGCGGATCGACACCGCGACCGCCCTGGCCGCCTACTCCGCCGGATGCGCCTACCAGGCGTTCGAGGAGAAGAAGTGGGGCGTCCTGCGCCCCGGAATGCGCGCCGACCTGGTGCATCTCGCCGCCGACCCGGTCGAGACGGATCCCCGCGGCCTCGCGCACCTGCCCGTCCTGGGCACCTGGCTCGCCGGCCGGCGCACGCACGGCTCCCACATCCCCTCCCCCGTTCCTGCCGCAGGACGGTAGCCGAAAGACGCCGTCACGGCCGGACCGCGCACCAGGTCAGTAACCCACCCGTCGACCTCACGCATCACGCGGAGACCTCCATGACCGAGCCCCACACCTCCACCACTCCCCAACAGCCCCCAGCGGCCACCGGGACGGAGCCGACCGGCCAGCTGCAGCGGGCCACGCTCGGCGTCACCGACATCTTCTTCTTCGTCGTGGCGGCCGCCGCCCCGCTCACCGTGATGGCCGGTATCGCCCCGCTCGCCATCCTCTTCGGCGGCATCGGCGCCCCGGTCGCCTACCTGACGGTCGGCGTCGTGCTGTGCCTGTTCGCGATCGGTTTCACCGCCATGACGCCCCACATCCGCAACGCGGGCGCCTTCTACTCGTACATCGCCCGGGGCCTGGGCCGCCCTGCCGGACTGGGAGCGGCGCTGCTGGCGGTGTTCTCCTACAACGCCCTGCAGATCGGCACGTACGGCGCCTTCGGCTTCTTCGCCGCCGGCACCGCGAACGACCTCCTGGGCATCGACCTGCCCTGGCCGGTCTACGCCTTCGCCGCGATCGCCGCGGTGTGGTTCCTCGGCTTCCGGTCGATCCACGTGGGCGCCAAGGTCCTCGCCGTCCTGCTGATCGCGGAGACCGCCATCCTGGTGCTGCTGGCCGGCGCGATCCTCGTCAAGGGCGGTGCGGACGGCCTGAGCCTGGCTTCCTTCGCCCCCTCCAACGTCTTCACCTCGCAGATGAGCGCACCGCTGGGCCTCGCCACCGCCGCCTTCATCGGCTTCGAGGCCACCGTCCTCTACCGCGAGGAGGCCCGCGATCCCGACCGCACCGTGCCCCGCGCCACCTACCTGGCCGTCGGCTTCCTCGGCCTCTTCTACACGTTCGTCGTCTGGGTCATCGTCCAGGCCTTCGGCGACGACAAAGCCGTCGGGACCGCGGCACAGAACCCCGCCGAGATGTTCTTCACCGCCATGACCCAGTACGTCGGCGGCTGGGCCGCCGACCTCCAGCGCGTCCTGATCGTCAGCAGCCTCCTGGCCTCCCTGCTCGCCTTCCACAACGCCATCACCCGCTACGGCTACGCGCTGTCCGTCGAGGGCGCCGCCCCCGCCCGCCTGGGCCGCATCCACCCCCGGCACGGCTCGCCCTGGATCTCCGGCATCGCACAGACCGTGCTGGCGGCCGTCGTCACCGCCGTCTTCGCCGCGATCGGCGCGCACCCGTACAACGAGTTCCTGCTGTGGGTGAACACCCCTGGAGTGGTCGGCATCCTCGCGCTGCAGACGCTGGCCGCCTGCGCCGTGGTCGCCTTCTTCCGCCGCAACCCCGGTGCCGGCGGGGCGGGACACCTGCGCACGGTCGCCGCACCCGCGACCGCCGCACTCCTCCTGGCCGTGATCACAGGGCTGGTCTGCACCCGCCTCAATCTCTTCACCGGCGCCCCGCCCGCCGTCAACTGGATGCTCATCGCGCTCACCCCGGTCGTCTTCACGATCGGCGCGGTCCTCGCGGTGCGGATCGGCCGCAAGCGGCCGGAGGTCTACGCGAAGCTCGCCACCACCGACGTCGACTCCGTGTGACCGACGGGCAGGCCCCGTCGCGGGACGGCAGATCCCCGCGACGGGGCCGCAGCCGCACGCCGACGTCTCGCCGCCACGCCCGGCGAGGAGTCGACGTCCCAACTCACGGGGCGCGGTGCGTCGTCGGTTCACGTCGGGCGCCCTCCGGGACCGGTGTGACGGTCACGCGTCCTGACTGCCCGCTCAGCCCTGTGCGGCGGACGCCTGCGCCCTGTCCGCCGCGAGCAGCGTCGCGAACCGCGCCAACCGGGCTCCCTGGAAACGGGCGCAATCCAGCGTGACCTCGTCCGGGGCCGTCGAGGGGAATCCTGCGGGCGACCTCCATTCCCACCTGCGGCACTTCCTCGCCCCGGCCGAACGCCAGGGCCGGCTCAGTGGCGACTGTCGCCATCTCGGCGAGCGGCTGATGCACGGAGGTCAAGGTCGGATCCATCCAGGCCACGGCCGGTACGTCGTCGAAGCCCACCACGCTGAGGTCGTGCGGGATGCGCAATCCGAGCTCACGCGCGGCCTGGTAGACGTCGAGCGCCTGCATGTCGTTCGCGGTGAACACGGCGGTGGGGGCGATCGGGGCGAGACAGCAGCTCCCGCGCGGCGGCGTACCCGTGCTCGCGCGTGAGCTGGGTCTTCACCACCAGGTCGGGGTCCATCGGCAGGTCGGTCTTCCCAAGGGCGGAGACGTAACCGGAATGCCGGGCCCTGCCCGCGCTCGCGCTGCTGGCGAACTCTCCGCCGCCGGGTCCGAACGCGCTGTTGCCGACTGTCAGGGTCATGGCTGTCACCTCCACACACGGGCGCGCCGCCCGTTCCGCCGTACCCCAGAAATCCTGGACCGCACCCCTTCGCCGGGCCACCGGACCGAACGCCTGGCCTCTGCCACCGGCCTCCGCCACCGGCGGGACACCGTCATGAGGCGGTCGTCGCCGGGGTGAGGCGCAGGATGGCCTCGGCGGTGGCGCGTGGTGCCTCGCGGGGTGGGAAGTGGCCGACGCCGGGCAGCACCACACGCTGGTAGGAGTCCGCGAACAAGTCGTCCTTGCCCTCGGTGGTGCCGGCGAAGTTGTCGCCGTCGCGTTCGCCGTGCAGGACCAGGGCCGGTACGCGGATCGGCGGCGGTTCGGCGAGGCGGTCCTCGATACCCTGGTAGGCGGGGTCGCCGGGGGCCTCGCCCCAACGGTGCAGGTAGGCGTGCACGCTCACCTCGGCCCAGTCGGGGTTGTCCCAGGCCTCGGCCGCCTGCCCGAAGGCGAATTCCGTGAAGTCCCACCCCGGGGACCAAGTGGTCCACAGGTAGCGGCAGATACCGCGGCGGTCGTGGGCGAGTGCCTGGCGGCCGCGGGCGGTGGCGACGAACCACTCGTACCAGTAGGCGTGGGCCAGCGGGTACGGGACCGGGGCATCGGGGCGGTTTGTCGAGTAGCCCGCCGATATCGCGACCAGCGCGTGGACGCTGCCGGGGAAAAGCGCGCCGAGGACGTATCCGGCGCGGGCACCCCAGTCGTGCCCGGCCACCACCGCGCCGCGCAGCTCCAGGGCCTCGATGAAGTCGGCCAGGTCCCGGCCGAGCGCCCCGATCTGTCCGCTGCGCGGCCGGTCCGCGGAGCGGAACCGGGTGGGCCCGAAGCCGCGCAGATACGGCCGGTACACCCGGCAGCCCGCCCGGTGCAGGTGCGGCAGCACCTCGTCCCAGCAGTGGATGTCATCAGGCCAGCCGTGCACCGCCACCACCGGCTGCCCGCGTTCGGGGCCGCTCACGTCGTAGGCGATCTGCAGCACCTCGGTTTCAACGAACTCCGTCATGGCTACCCGGGTAACCATCTGCCGGTGGCCGAATCAGGGGATGGCCGGCGAATGGTCGACACACGCGTGACCTCATGTGTGGCGTCCCGGCGATCCTCCGCGGCAACCGCGCGGGTTCCACCACGTAGATCGTTCCGACTGGCGTCGCGCCGCAGCACTCCTGACCAGCCAAGACCGAGGCAAGTCCGCGGCATTGCGCATCGTGTTGTGCGGCACCGCCCTCAAACGCGGCATCGGCCCCAGGAACGACGTGTTCGTCACCATCCGCCACGAGCACCACCCTGGAACACAGGGCGGCTCCCTCAACTCCGCGAGTAATGACGGTTCGCCGCCCGGAGGGGCGCGATCCGCGGAGGAGGCTCTCGACGAGGTCGGCACCGACAGCGCCCTGCTCGATGTCGCCCGCTCACAGATGCTCACCTACCTGGCTCTGAGCGCCCTGGAAGGCTCCGCCTTCTCCCGGCTCCGCCTCATACCGGTGGCCCGGGACCGCGGCGAGCGCCGCCCGACGGCGGGGCTGAGACGGTGTCCGCGACGTCGGCGGTGTCGTTCTTCGCCCAGCGCCGGCCGGAGGCGAGTACCACGCGGACGCCGTTGGAGCCCTTGGCCTTGATCTGGGCGAGGGCGGAGGTCTGGGTCTGATACCAGGTGTGGGCGTGGTTGACGCCGCGCAGAATCAGATCGCTGCCGTCGTTTTGGCCGAGCCGGCCGTTGCTGACGTGGATGCCGGTGGGGGCGGCCTGCGCAGTAGGGGCGGCCACCAGGCCGGCCGCCAGCAGGGCGCCTGCCGCGCCCAGCAGCGCGGCGGCCTGGATGCGCAGGCGGCGGCCTCGCGGGCGTGCGGGATCGCGCTCTCAGGTGCGACTCCTGTCAGAGGTGGGGTCTGTTACGTGGAGAGGTGCGGGCCCTCAGGGAGCCGTTCCCCAGGTCAAGGTGCCGCCGGTGTACGCCCCGACCTTCAGCGCGTCGGCGTAGGCCGTGTTGGTGCCGCGGCTGTAGTCGTCGGTCTCGTCGAAGTTCGTCCAGTCGGAGCGGTTGAGGCGCACCTGGATCTCGCCCGTGTCCGCACCGGCTGCGAGGCCGCCCGCTGCGGCCGTGAAGCCGATCTCCAGATACCTGTTCGCGCCGGCGGGCGCACCGGAGGCGGAGACCACCCGGTGGGTGATGGTCCCTGCGCCCAACCGCGCCCAGTCGCACCAGGTCTGGTACGTGGCGGAGCCCGGGGCGTCCGCGAACCAGTAGCGGATCGTGGTGCCGGACAGGTCCATCGGCCCACCGCCGGTGTTGAAGAGCTTCAGGCCCATCGCGATGGAGTTGTCCGCGGCGCTGGCGCTGTTGTTCTTGTACTGGACCTTGGCCGTGCCGGTGCCGCTCCCCCCGCCCGTGGTCGTGGCGGTGACGGCCGCCGACGCCGCAGAGACGTTCCCGGCGGCGTCCATCGCCCGGACCGCGTACCCGTATTTGGTCGCGGCGGACAGGCCGGTGTCCGTGTACGACGTGGTCGCGCTCGTGCCCACGGGGACCCCGCCGCGCAGCACCTCGTACGCCGTCACCCCCGTGCCGTCCGTCGAGGCCGTCCACGACAGAGACACCGTGCTGCCGGTCACCGCCGCAACCGTGAGCCCCGCGGGGACCGTCGGTGGCGTCGTGTCGCCGCCCGGGCCGCTGCCGCCGGAGACGTCGGCGTAGAGGATGCCGCGGCCGTTGGTGCCGAGATAGACGCGGCCGTGGATGCGGGGGTCGCCGGTGATGGCGTCGCCCATGTTGCCGAACTGGTGCTGGTCGTCGTTGATGCGCCGCCAGGTGCTGCCCACGTTGTCGGAGGCGTGCACCCCGTTCACGCCGCCGACGCTGCCGGCCAGGTAGAGCGCGGGGTAGGTGCTGCCTGGGGCGGCCTTGCCGTAGCCGAGGCCCACGCCGGAGTCGACGCCCGCGGCCTTGGTGAAGCGGGCCCCCGAGTCGGCGGAGCGCCACAGGCCGCCGGAGCCCGTGAGCCAGATCTCGCCCTCCTTGCCGGGCACCGGCTTGAAAAGCGCCTCGTCGGACGGCAGTCCGGTGGCGGCAGTGGCGGTGAAGCCGACGCCGCCGTCGGTGGAGAGATAGAACGTCCCCGCCGCGTAGCCGTAGAACTTCCGGGGGTTGCCCCGGTCGGCACGGACCTGTGCGCCTTGGGGGATGCCCGAGGCGGCGGTCCAGGAGCTTCCGTGGGTTGTGGTGCGCTGCACCGCCGCGCCCGCCGGTGCCCATACCGCGGCCGAGCCGTCCGCGGCCACGGCGATGGTGCCGCCTCCGGTGACGCCGCCCGGTTCGCTGCTCGCCTGGAACCAGTTGGAGCCGCCGTCGGTGGAGAAGGCCGCGCGGTTGACACCGGGGTTGGCGGTCTTGTCGATGTTGCCGCACCGGGCCATCACGGAGGGGTTGAGCTCGGCGAAGTCGATGCTGGTGGTGCTGGTGTAGTTCGGCTGGGTGTACATCAGCGCCGGGACCTTGGTGAGGTCCGTGTGCTTGAAGCCGCCGATGTCGCCCAGTGCGGAGAACAGCGGTGCCCCGGTGGGCGGGCTGACCAGGTCGAGGACGGCGGTCTCCTCCAGCCCCTTCACCATGGGCCGGATCGTGATCTTCGTGCCCCGGTCCCAGTCGGTGAGGTTGGCGGAGCCGTAGATCGTCGCGCCCGTGCCGTACAAAAAGCGGTCCGGGTCGTGCGGGTCGATCTCCAGCGCCTCGGTCATCCAGCCCAGCTTGGGACTGACCTCGGGCGGGCTGGGGTTGGCGCCGAAGGACAGCCAGGGCACCTCGGAGACATCGTGGGTGTAGCGGAAGGAACGGCTGGGGTATCCGGCATAGTCCCAGGCCCGGGTCCAGGTGGCGCCCGCGTCGGTGGAGCGGAAGATGACGAGGTCAGGCCACCAGGAGATCTGGGTGGCCACCATGAGCGTGTCGGGGTTGGTGCGGTCGATACTCAGGCCCGAGTAGCCGAAGTAGGCTTCGCTGCTGTCGGACGCGACGGGGCTGATCCGGGTCCAGCTCGCGGCGGCGATGTCGTACCGCCACACGTCGCCCTTCCCTCCGTCGTACGGACCGCCGGTGTCGGAAGTGGCGATGTACAGCTGTCGGCCCGTGTGGTCGAGCACGCCCTTGTGGGCGAGGTAGCCGACGGGCTGACCGGCCAGCCGGGTCCAGGTGGCGCCGGCGTCGGCGGAGCGGTAGACGGTGTTGTCCTTGTCGGCGACGCCCACGTAGATGTACCGGCTGGCGGTACCTGGGCTGCCGGTCGTCGGGTCGAAGACGACCCAGACAACGCCCTGGATGTCGCTGGAGTAGCCGTTCGGATCGCTCGGGTCTGCCACGTAGGTGCCGGGGTTGGGGAAGCTTGTCACCTTCGCCCAGGTGACGCCTGCGTCGACGGAGCGCCACAGGCCGTTGCCGCTCGGCGCACCGAAGTACAGCACGCTGCCCTTGTTGGGGTCGACGGCCAGCCGTTCCCCCATGCCGCGGCCGGGCATGTTGCCGCCGAGCTTGAACGGCAGCCGGGCGGCCTGCCAGGTGGCGCCGAGGTCGGCGGAGCGCAGGATGGCGCCGTTATTCGGATCCCATGAGTTGGTGTACATGCCGACCGCGGCGTACACCTTGGCCGGGCTGGACTCGTCAATGGCCACGGAGACCACGCCGTTCCAGCCCCACTCGGACCAGCCCACCCAGTCCAGCAGCGGGATCCAGGAAGACGTCGCGGGGTCCCAGCGATAGGCGCCGCCGATGTCGGTGCGGGCGTAGATCAGATCCTTACGGGTCTGACTGAAGATGATGCCGGGGACGAAACCGCCCCCGTCGATTCGGACGTTGCGCCATGCGGCGGGTGCGGCCGCGGCAACCGCCACGGGGGCGGCGTACGCGGCGGGCGCGAACGGCAGCCGAGCGAGCAGGGGTACACCGGCGGTAACGGCAGCGAGGCCGATGAAGCGTCTTCTGTCCATGGGGAGGAGTCAGCCCTTCGGATGGGGGTGCAGTCGGCCGCGCTGAGCGGCGGTGCTGCCCGGTGGGGGTTGGCGGTGGGGGTTGGCGGTGGTGGACACCCCCGGTGCGCTGTGCGGCCGGGCGCCGCAGGGGACGGGCGGGAACAGGCAGGGGAGCCGGTCCCTTGCCGCGACGGGCGTGCGCCTTGGTGCTGCTGTGCGCCCGGCCGGACAGCACAGGCCGCCGGGCGTGGGTTCAGGGCCGGGTGCCCCAGGCGAGGATGCCGTTCACGTAGGCGCCGATCTTGGGGGCGTCGGCGAAGGCCGCGTTCGTCCCGTGGCTGTAGTCGTCGGCCTCGTTGAAGCTGGACCAGTCGGACTTCGCCAACCTCAAGTGGATGTCGCCGGTGCCGGTTCCGGGGGCGAGGGTGCCGCCGGTGAACGTGACCTCCAGATACGCGTCGGCGCCCGTGACCGGTGCCGGGAGGACGACGACGCGCAGGTCCAGCTGGGCGCAGCCCACCGCCGCGTAATCGCAGTAGGCGTTGACGGTGGGTGAGCCGCCGTCACGGGTGAAGTAGTAGCGGACGGAGAGGGTGGAGAGGGCCAGAGCGCCCGTACCGGAGTTGACGAGCCGCATGCTGGGGCGAATCTGGTTGTCGCCGGCGGCGGAGTCGTCGTTCTTGTAGCGGACGGTGACCGCCCCGGTCGGATCGCCGGTGCCGGGTTCGGTGGTCACGGTAACGGCGTCAGATGCGGCGGAGGTGTTCCCGGCGGCGTCCCGGGCGCGGAGCGTGTAGGTGTACGCCGTACCACCGGTGAGGTTCGTGTCGGTGTGCGTGCTCCCGGGCGCCGTAGCGACCTTGGCACCGTCGCGGTAGACGTCGTAGCCGGTGACAGCGGTGTCGTCGGTGGAGGCTGTCCAGGCGAGGGTCACGGAGGAGGCCGTCCTGCCGCTGGCCGCGAGGCCCGTGGGGGTGCTCGGCGGGGTGGTGTCGTCGGGGTGCTGGCCGCCGTACACGTCGGAAAGGCTGACGCCGGTGGTGGAGCCGCTGCCGCCGAGGGGCACCTCATGGTCGAGGCTGACGAACTTGCCGTTGTGCTGCCACAGGGCGGGCTTGAGCAGCGCGTACTTGGCCTCGTCCCAGGTGGCCCAGTCGTGGCCCAGAAGGCCTCCGGTGTCACCGGAGTTGGGGTTGAGGCACCAGAAGGTCTGGTGGATGCGGTGCTCCACGATGAGATCGCGCAGCGCCTTCATCCACTTCTCGTTGGGGCCTCCGTCCATGAAGCCGCCCCATTCGCCGATCAGGAGCGGGGCCTTGTTCTCCTTGTGGAGGTACAGCCAGTTGGGGTCCCAGACGTCGCGTTCGAGGGTGGTGCGGTTCCAGTCGCCGGAAAACCAGGGCTGGTTGAAGACCAGCGGGCCGTAGTCGTGGGGCGAGTAGACCAGCTGGTCGTTGTGGCCGGCGCCGAGGTCGACGGGGTGGTCCCGGACGCCGCGGAGGTTGCCGCCCCACCAGGTGGAGTAGTAGTCGGTGGGGGTGGTGGAGGTCCAGCTCACGCCGGGCTTGGGGTAGACCTCGATCCCCTCGCAGAGGATCAGGAGGTTCGGGTTGATCGCGAGGATGCGGCGGCCGGCGGTCTGGCAGGCGTGCTTGAAGTTGTCCTGGTCGGTGGAGCCGTCCCATTTGGCGCGCGGGGAACTGCTCGCCGTGCCGTGCGGCTCGTTCTTGATGTCCATCGCGACGAGGGTGTCGTCGGTGCGGTAGCGGGCGGCGGCCCATTCCCAGGCTACGTGGAACTGCTCGGGGGTGATCGCCCCCTTCCACCACACGGGTTCAACGTGGCCGGAGTTGTCGGCCTCGGCGCTGTGTACGTCGAGCATGACCTTGATGCCGAACCGCTTGCACAGGGCGAGGAAGTGGTCGAAGACCTCAAGCGTCGTCTTGCCGGCCAGCTCGGGATTGGCGTAGGCGTTGACGGCGCTGGGGACGGCGGCCTGCCCGGCCCGCCATTCGAGCAGGAGCTGGGTGGAGATCGGGACGCGGACGATGTTGATGCCGCGCTGGGCCATCGAGCGGGTGAGGGCGGTGATGTTGGCGGACCACAGCCCGTGGAAGACGCGCTCGGAGGCGTTGAAGCCGAACCAGTTGGCGCCGGTGAGCCAGACCTCGTTGCCGGCGGCGTCGACGATCTTGTTCCCGCTGGTGTGCAACCAGTCGTCGTCGCCGGGCTGGGCCTCCGCTTGCGCGAGTGTCACGGCAGGCATTTGTGCGAGGGGTGCGGCCGCGGCAACGGTATGCGTCCCGGTGATGCAGAGCAGCCCGGCGACGATCGCTCCGGCGATGCGGACCCGCAGTCTCCGGGCCGTACGTGGGACGCGCGGGCGTCCGGCAGGGGTGTGCCCCATGTGCGTGCTGCCTTCCGTCAAGGGTCAGACGATGAGTTGCAGCGCCGAAATGGGAGCGCTCCCATCAGCCTTGCCATCAACCCACTCCGCGATGCCCATGTCAACAGCCCGGGCAGCCAGACCTCGGCCCGAGCGGACGAGTGGCAACCGGCAACCGGCAAGAGCTACAAGCTGTCCAGCGTCAGAGCGCAGTTGAGCCGGTCGCATCGGTCATCGGCAGCATGAGGCCGGTCGAGCCGTGGTGGATGAGGAGTGGCGGGGTCGAGCCATGGCGGGACTTCGCCAGAGCCAGGGTCGAGCGCCCGGCGGGGCGAGGCGGCCACGAGCGGCGAGGGAGCGGATATGCGCGTCGGACTGTTGCGGAAGGTCGGGGTGGCCACCGCGGCGTACGGGGTCGCGGTGGCGGCCTGGCCCGGACTGCCGGCCCGGCTGTCGGGACTGACCGACGAGGGCGGGCGGACCGCTGCCGCGACCGGGATCTCGCTGCGGCCGCCGGGCTGGCGGGACGCCGCCGGCGGGGCCGCGCCGGCGCCGGCTCCGAAGGGCCGGCGCTCAGGACCGCCGTCGCCATCAGGCTCGCGGCCGACTTCGGGGACGCGGCACTGCTCGGACTGACCCTGCGGGACCCCGCCCGGCGCCGGGCGGCGGTCGCGGCATCCGTCGGCTGGGGAGCACTGCCCCTGACCGGGCTGCTGCCGCCCGGCGAACGGTGACCGCGGCCCGGCTCCCGCGTTGGACCGCTCCCGATCGCGGCGCGAAGTCTTGACGGGCGCCCGGCGCCCTCGTACTGTCGCGCCTGCCCAGAATTGAAACGACTCAATGAAACGAATCAACGCCCCCTCGGCGGAAGAAGGTTGTCGATGAAGACACGAAGATGGGCCGTCGCGCTGCTGACGGGGGTGCTGGCCGTCGGCCTGGGAGTGGACGCGCAGGCAGGCCAGTCCAGTCAGGTGGGGCCGGCCGGGCAGGGGTCAAGGGGCGCGCAGCTGGAGCGGCTGGACCGGGGACTGGTCGCCGTCTCCAGCGCCGAGGGAGTGTTCCTGAGCTGGCGGCTGCTCGGCTCGGAGGCCACCGGGCACACCGACACCGGCCTGGCCGGCGCCGACTTCCGGGTCTACCGTGACGGCAGGCCGATAGCGACCGTTACCGACAGCACCAACTACCTGGACCGGGACGGCGCTTCCGACGCCGAGTACCGCGTCGCCGCCATCGTCCACGGCCGGGAGGCCCGGCGCAGCGACCCGGTCTCGCCGTGGGCCGACGGGTACTACGACCTGCCGCTGCGCAAGCCCGCCGGCGGCGTCACGCCCGCGGGCGAGGCGTACACCTACTCCGCCAACGACATGAGCGTCGGCGATGTGGACGGCGACGGCCAGTACGAGTACGTCGTCAAGTGGGACCCGTCCAACGCCAAGGATGTCTCCCAGGTCGGGTACACCGGCCATACCTATATCGACACCTACCGCCTCGACGGCACGCTGCTGAACCGTATCGACCTGGGCCCCAACATCCGGGCGGGCGCCCATTACACCCAGTTCCTGGTCTACGACTTCGACGGCGACGAAGCGCTTCGAGGTCTCGCATCGAAACGATTCGATGAACCCTGCGTGACGCCCCCACGACGAGCGTGACGAGCACGACTCACCGGGACAGTGAGCCATCCGACTCTCCTGGAGGCACTGGATGTTGACGGCACGAAGGCGTGTGGTGGCGACCGCTTCGGCGGTTCAGAGCGGGGCTCTGCTCCTGGCCTCCTGCGGCGACTCGGACAGTGGTGGATCAGACGGCAAGACGCTGAAACTGTGGCACTACGAGGGCCCGGACAGCGCGATGGGCGTGGCCTGGAACGCGGCCATCAAGGAGTTCGAGAAGACCCATCCGGGGGTCAAGGTGGAGTTCGAGGAGAAGGGCTTCGAACAGATCCAGAAGACCGCCCCGATGGTCCTCAACTCGGGCGACGCACCCGCCGGCACCAACGGCGTGATGGGTTCCGGCAGGACTGGCTCGGCGACCCGGACTTCACGCTCTACAGCGTGATGGGCGTGATGGTGTGGGTGCAGATCGGCTTCCCGCTGGTCATCTTCATGGCGGGGCTGCAACGCGTCGACCCGCACCTGTACGAGGCCGCCGAGCTGGACGGCGCCGGCTGGCGGCGACCGGCGTTGACGGGTGTCGCGGTGCACAACGCGCCGATTCTGGAGCCAGTGATCGACGCGTTCGAGGGGCTCGGCCTACGGGTCCCGGGGGATCTGTCGGTCACGGCGATCTGCCCGGACGAACTGGCCGAGCGCGTCCGCGTCCCCGTCACCTCGATCGCCATACCGGCCGCCGAGGTGGGCGCCGGGGCGGTGGACCTGCTGATGAAGAAGCTCGGCGGCGGCTGTGCACCGGAGGCGACTCTGTGCTGTCACTGCGGCTGACGGTGCGGGCCAGCACCCTGCCCCGCCCCTGAACCACCCCCCATCTCACCCCTCACGGAAGCAATCTTGTCCAAGCCCCAAATGCCGGCCCTAGTTGAAGGAGCGTGCCATGAATGGCAAGAGAAGACGGAGAACCACCGTGGGACGGGGCGTCCCCACCCTGGCCCTGGCCCTGGTCCTGGTCGCCGGACTCGGCGTCACGGCCACGGGAACGGCCGCGGCGGACAACCCCGCGTACGCCTTCCGCAACCCGAAGCTGTCCGTCGACCGCCGCGTCGACGACCTCCTCTCCCGCCTCACCCTCGACGAGAAGATCTCCCTGCTCCACCAGTACCAGCCCGCGATCCCCCGCCTCGGCATCCAGTCGTTCAAGACCGGCACAGAGGCCCTGCACGGCGTCGCCTGGCTCGGCGAGACCACCGTATTCCCGCAGGCCGTGGGCCTCGCGTCGACCTGGGACCCGGCGTTGATGAAGCAGGTCGGCTCGGCGGTCGGCGACGAGGCACGCGGCTTCCAGCAGGAGCGCCCGCCCAGCTGGGGCCTCAACCTGTGGGCCCCGGTGGTCAACCCGCTCCGCGACCCGCGCTGGGGCCGCAACGAGGAGGGCTACTCCGAGGACCCGTACCTGACGAGCTCGATGGCGACCGCGTACGGCACCGGCCTCACCGGCGGCGACCCCGACCACCTCAAGACGGCGCCCACGCTCAAGCACTTCCTCGGCAACAACAACGAGGTCAACCGCACCACCACCTCGTCCGACCTGCGCCCACGCGTGCTGAAGGAGTACGAGGAGCCGGCCTTCAGGCCGTCGATCGAGGCGGACGCGGCGACCGGCGTGATGTCGTCGTACAACCTCGTCAACGGCCGCCCGGCGACAGTCAATCCGGCGCTGGACGACGACGTACGCACCTGGACCTCCCACGACCTCCTGAACGTCACCGACGCCTACGCGCCCAACAACCTGACCGGCACCGGCAGTCAGAAGTACTACGGCACCCTGACCGAGGGCAACGCGGCCACGCTGAAGGCGGGCATCGACAGCTTCACAACGGACGACACGAACTCCCAACCCACGACGAGGGCCGTCACGTCGGCCGTGTCGTCCGGCCTGTTGAAGGAGTCGGACGTCGACACGGCGGCCGGGCACATCCTGAGCATCCGCGTCCGGCTCGGTGAATTCGACCCGGGCGGCGGGAGGTACGGTTCCATCGACAAGTCCGTCATCAACAGCCCGGCGCATCAGAAGCTGGCCCGGAAGGCGGCGGCCGATGCGGCGGTGCTGCTGAAGAACTCGGGTGGCGCCCTGCCTCTGAAGGCCTCCGTGTCCCAGGACGTGGCGGTCGTGGGCCCGCTTGCCGACACCCTCTACACCGACTGGTACTCGGGCACCCTGCCGTACGCCGTGACGCCTGCCGAGGGCATCTCCGCCAAGCTCGGCACTCCCGTGACCAGCAGCGAGGGCGTGGACCGGATCGCGCTCAAGAACGCGGAGACCGGAGAGTACGTGACGGCGGGCACGGACGCCGACGGCGAGGCCTTGCAGGAGAGTGCCGCCTCGTCCGGTACGGCAGCCACCCAGTTCGACGTGTTCGACTGGGGCGCGGGCATCGTGACGCTGCGGTCGGCCGCGAATGGCAAGTACGTCGGCGCCAAGGGATCGAACTTCGTCAACGACCAGGCGCAGCCCGGAGGTTGGTCGTGCAGCAGCAGTTCGCGCTGGAGGAGCAGGCCGACGGCACCCACCTGCTGCGGTACGCGGGCTACGAGACCCGGGAGCCCTGGTGGTCCAGCCCGGTCTACCTCGGCCCGACCGGCCCCGACGGCACGCTCGGTCTCGTCACCAAGGCCGAGGCCGCGCACTACACCAAGGATGTCGTCCGCAGCGGCACAGAGGAGGCCGCGGCGGCGGTGAAGGACAAGGACGCGGCGGTCGTGGTGGTCGGGTCCATGCCGGCGATCAACGGCCGCGAGAACGACGACCGTGAGGACATGAGCCTGGCCCCGTCCCAGGAAGCCCTGGTCAAGGCGGTGCGCGCGGCCAACCCGAAGACGGTCGTGGTGGTCGAGAACAGCTACCCGACCACCCTCGGCGCCCTCCAGAAGGAGGTCCCGGCCCTGCTCTGGACCACCCACGCGGGCCAGGAGACCGGCAACGCCCTCGCCGACGTCCTCTTCGGCGACGTGAACCCGGCCGGACGGCTCACCCAGACCTGGTACGAGTCGGAGGCCGACCTCCCCTCCATCCTGGAGTACGACAACATCAAGCACGACCGCACGTACCAGTACTTCAAGGGCGACCCGCTCTACGAGTTCGGCTACGGGCTCTCGTACTCCTCCTTCCGTTACGGAGAGTTGAAGCGCTTCGACGACGGATACGAGGTCGCCGTCACGAATACCGGCAAGCGTGCCGGGGACGAGGTCGTGCAGCTCTACACCCACCAGCGCGTCTCACGCGACAAACAGCCGTTGAAACAGCTGGAGGCCTTCCAGCGGGTCTCGCTCAAGCCGGGCCAGACGAAAACCGTCAAGCTGAAGCTCACGACGAAGGACCTCGCACACTGGGACGTCACCCGTTCCAAGTGGGTGGTCGAGAGCGGCACGTACGACGTTCTCGTGGGCGCGTCCTCCAAGGACATCCGCTCCCGTACGTCCCTGAAGGCACGCGGCGAGACGATCCCGGCCCGGGATCTCTCACGGGTGACCCGCGCCGAGAACTTCGACGACTACGAGGGTGTCCGGTTGGTGGACGAGTCGAAGGTCCGGGGAACCTCGGTGGGGGCTTCGGCCGACGGGGCCTGGCTCGAGTTCGCCGATGCCCAACTGGGCTCCGGCGCCACGACGTTCAGTGCACGGGTGGCCGGAGCGGCCGGCAAGGTCGAGCTACGGCTCGGCTCGCCGACCGGCACACTCATCGGTACGGCGACGGCGTCCGGAACGGGGTCGGTCTACACGTACGAGACGGTGAACGCCTCTCTGTCCGCCGCCGCGAAGGGACGCCAGGACGTGTACCTCGTGCTGAGCGAGGGCCAGAGATTGTCGACGTTCTCGCTGCGCTGACCCGGACGGCGAACCGCCGCCCCGCCACGCGACACGCGAACCCGCGGCCCGGGGCGTCGAAAGGCCGCCCTGGGCGATACCTCACCTCAGCACTCGCTCAGCGCCGCCCCTCGACACCTCTCAGCACTCTGCCGGCTTGCGCCATGAGCACTCCAGCAGCCAGGCGTCCACTCCGGTGGGCACACACGATCCCGGGCGAGGGTGCGGGCTGATCGTCCTTCTGGTCGGTACGTCGCCCTGTGCGTTGCGCAGATTCGGTTGCCGCGGTCGTGGTTGCGATGCCGAGGTTGATGGTTCCGGGTACGCAGGCTGGCGGGGTCTACGGTTCTCGACGTGGATTTCGAGGTCGAGCCGGCCGCGTGATGGTCCTGCATCGTCGAACCAGATTCTGCAGCTCCTCTCACCGTATGCGCAGGTGCAGGTTCGCATGTCTTCCTTGAGCGCGAGTCCGCACTCGGGGTGCGTCAGGTCCTCGATGAGTCGATCATGGTGTGTCGGATACTGCTTGGCATACGTGAGGCGGATTCCACAGGTGGATTCGTGCTTGGTGAACCCGTCCATGTCCAGCCAGTCCGCTGCCGAGCGGAAGATGAGGAGGAGGAGGAGGGCAGTGCACTGCCCAGTGCCGCGGATGCCCGCCACGCTTCCTCGTGCCACGCGTGTGCGCGGGTAAAGGCCTGCTCGTTGGGCGTTAGCCCACAGTGGTCTGGAGGGGCTCGACATCCACGTCTCCATTCCATGCGCATCCAGATCGGCAACTTCCTTCGCGGCAAGTATCCGCACATTGAGTAACCGCCTTCATTGGCAGGCGCGCACACGTTCCACTCGCTCCACGGCGGTCTTGATCTCGGGCTCCGCCCGGCGGATGAAGCGGCCCACGAAGCTTCCCGCCCCATATCGATTGAGGATCTCGGCGATCCGGTCACGGCATGACGTAGGTGTGCCGGACGGCGTCGTCATGTCGCAATACACGAGCGCATCGACCAGGCCGCGCCGGCCCGGCAACGGGAACTCGGCGTGAAGCACATCGCGGAGGCCACGCTCCTCGGCCTCCAGTAAGACGAAGGAGTGGTTGCCCACGAGACGCACCACCAGGTCGTCGGTGTGCTCGCGGCCATCACTGAGCAAAACGCCGCCGACTACCGCCGGATGCTCGACCCC
This sequence comes from Streptomyces sp. NPDC052236, assembly GCF_044548015.1. Classification (NCBI taxonomy): domain Bacteria; kingdom Bacillati; phylum Actinomycetota; class Actinomycetes; order Kitasatosporales; family Streptomycetaceae; genus Streptomyces; species Streptomyces sp. NPDC052236. The sequence goes on from NZ_JBIUBL010000018.1 coordinate 183,714, forward strand.
GAGCGCGGACTGCCGGACGTGCTGGAACACCACAGCTCAGCCGACCTCGGGCACGGCTGGTCCAGGCTTGCTGCGGATAACTGGGTCGCTGTTCGCCCGTACCCCGTCGCGGATGCGGAAGTTGCACCGCCTGGCCGGGTCGGTCATCGTGCTGGACCAGGTGCAGGCTCTCCCTGATCATCTTCTGGTTCCGATCCTGTCGGCACTGCGCAGCCTTGTTGACCACTACAGGGCCATGGCGTTGTGGTGCGGGTCGACGACGTAGTCGAGGTTCCAGCGCCAGCCCTGTGTCTCGGCGGAGGACGCGAAGTCCGTACCGTGGCCTGGTTCGGCGGCACTCCTCGCCACCGGACACGACGAGACGGCCAATGGCCGTGCTTCACCTCGCGGGCATCAGCTGAACTGGCGGATACCGCCGCGGCCCCCGACAACCCCAGCCAGGCGGCCACCGCGCACAAACTCGACCAGCTCCGCCGAGCTCAGCAGGCCGGACGAGTCCGGGGCTCGGGCCTCCAGGAGGCCCGAGATCCCCCGTCGGCGCCCACGGGCCATGGGCGATGCGCTGCCGGATCAATGGGACGAGGCGGGGGTCCAGCGGCGGCGCCGATACGAGGAGCTACCTGGCAGCCGGGCCCTCGGCCGCCGCCCTCCCTCGCCGGCGCACTGCGGCGCGGCTCCCCTCTTGACAACCCCCGACCCAAACGAAAAGCTGTTGCGCATAGAGATACCAGTTGTGCCATTAGAAACAACCGGTGATTGGACCCGCTGTTCCCGTCACGGCTCCACGAGTTACCGACCCGGCCGACGACTCCCCATCCCTGTCGGACGCCCGCGACCTGGAGGTTCCCCATGCTCACGGTGCGCCGGACCGAGGAGTGCCGTCCAGCGACTCCATCCACGATCGACGGCATCCCCGCCGACGTCGGCGAGCCGGCATGCGCGCAGAAGGCTGTGGCGGGATCAGCCGGAGAACCGTGCGCCCTTCGCAGCGCGGAGGCGTTTAAGCCGTCGTACGACGCGGAGGGACTCAAGGCCCGCGTGACCGCGCCGGCCGAGAAGCACCGGCTGTATCCCGGCCTGAAGACGGGTGGGGCACCGGCGCACGGCCGCCCACTCATCCTGGCCCGGCCCGCACCCGTACGACCACGCCACCCATACCTCGACATCCGCTGGCCACTCATCTCGTACGCCGCCCGGCCACGTACCCGTGGCCGCCCGCCACACCCACGCGCAGACAAGGGAGCCCGCCCGTGGCCATCTCCGTTTTCGATCTCTTCTCCATCGGCATAGGCCCGTCCAGTTCGCACACCGTCGGCCCGATGCGGGCCGCCCGCATGTTCGTCGGCCGGCTGAAGGAGGATGGGCTCCTCGCCCGGACGGCATCGGTACGGGCCGAGCTCTTCGGCTCCCTCGGTGCCACCGGCCACGGCCACGGCACCCCCAAAGCCGTCCTGCTCGGCCTGGAGGGCAACGAGCCGCACACGGTCGACATCGCCCAGGCCGAGCTGGACGTCGAGCGGATCACGTCGACCGGAAGGCTGTGGCTGCTGGGCCGCGACCTCGGCGATGACCACGAGATCGGCTTCGACACGGACAGCCAGTTGGTACTGCACCGCCGTCGTTCCCTGCCGTACCACGCCAACGGCATGACGCTCTTCGCCTACGACACCGAGGGGTTGCCGCTGCTGGAGAAGACGTACTACTCGGTCGGCGGCGGGTTCGTCGTCGACGAGGACGCGGCCGGCGAGGACCGCATCAAGCTGGACGACACGGTGCTGAAGTACCCCTTCGGCAGCGGTGACGAGCTGCTGCGCCTGAGCCGGGAGACGGGTCTGTCGATCTCGGCCCTGATGCTGGAGAACGAGAAAGCCTGGCGCACCGAGGCCGAGATCCGCGCCGGCCTGCTGGAGATCTGGCGCGTGATGGAGGCATGCGTAGCCCGCGGCCTGTCCCGAGAGGGCATTCTGCCGGGCGGGCTCAAGGTCCGCCGCCGGGCCACCGCGGCGGCCAAAGCGCTACGGGTCGAGGGCGATCCGGCGGGCCGGGCGATGGAGTGGGTGACCCTCTACGCGATGGCGGTGAACGAGGAGAACGCGGCCGGCGGCCGGGTGGTCACCGCCCCGACCAACGGGGCCGCCGGGATCATACCGGCCGTCCTGTACTACTACCTCAACTTCGTCCCCGGAGCCGACTACGACGGCGTCGTCCGGTTCCTGCTGGCGGCCGGCGCCATCGGCTTGCTGTTCAAGGAGAACGCCTCCATCTCCGGTGCCGAGGTCGGCTGCCAGGGCGAGGTCGGCTCGGCCTGCTCGATGGCCGCGGGCGCACTGGCGGATGTGCTCGGCGGCTCGCCGGAACAGGTGGAGAACGCCGCCGAGATCGGCATGGAGCACAACCTGGGCCTTACCTGCGACCCGGTCGGCGGTCTGGTGCAGATCCCGTGCATCGAACGCAACGGTATGGCGGCGGTCAAGGCCGTCACCGCGGCCCGGATGGCCCTGCGTGGCGACGGCCGCCACCACGTCTCCCTGGACAAGGTCATCAAGACCATGAAGGAGACGGGTGCCGATATGAAGGTCAAGTACAAGGAGACGGCTCGCGGCGGGCTCGCGGTCAACGTCATCGAGTGCTGAAGACGCGGGAGTGGGAGGCGTCGTCATGGACGAGCAGGATCGCGTCGCTGACCGGGGCTGCCTCAACGAGCAGCCCCCGCCGCAACTCGGCACCGTCGGCGTCCAGCGTGGCATGAGCAAGCCGCAGGAGGTCACCCGCCCCTTCTGCCGGGCCTGCGACCGCACCCGGCTCACGGCCGACGGCCAGGTGCGCACTTGCTGTTCGCGCGGGAGGAGTCCGGCCTTCGCGGGAGGAGCGTGCGTTCCGGGGTGCCGGACGAGGAGATCTCGCGGCTGTGGAAGCTCGCGACGGGGCAGAGAGCCGGATCGGTCCGGACGACCCGTTTCCTTCCTGCCGCCCGAGCGGCCGATGTCAGCGCCGGCGGCTGACCGCTTCTGACAGTTCGGCCACCGGCACGCACACGCTCGCGGCGCATACCGAAGACTGGAGTGAGGTTCGATGGGACGGGTCACTGAGCGACGGCGCGTACTGCGTATCCGGGACGGTGCGGTGCCGGGACACAACCCGGCGGACTACGCGCGGGCGCTGCGCGGCTTCGCCGACGATCCGGCACTTTCCGCCAGGATGGGCGCGGCCGCCGCCCGCCACGCCCAGTCCTTCGGCTGGGACATGACGGCCGCGGCCACGGCAGACGTGTACGCGGCCGCGATGCACGAGAACGGTCGTGCGACCTGAGTCGCCTGCTGCTCCGGTCTTCGGTGGCTCAATGCGCTGATCACCCCGCCATTCGGATCTGCTGCCGAACAGGCCAAGCCTTCCGGCTCTCTCGCTCCAAGAACTGGCGACCCGTCAGCAGGGCGGCTCCGACCGGGGTGGGGTCGGAGCCGAACCCCGAACGACGGCCGCCGAGGGCATCCGCTCTCCGGGGCGGTACCGGGCGGTCGGCTGGCGCGCGGTGGATCGGCCGGCGGCGGAAGCCGGTTCCAGCCGGACCACGATGGACTTGGACGTGGGGGTGTTGCTGACCTCCGCCGTACTGTCCAGTGGAACGAGGACGTTGGTCTCGGGGAAGTAGGCGGCGCAGCAGCCGCGGGGGGTGGGGTACGCGACTGTGCGGAAAGCCGGCGCCCGACGGTCGACCCCGTCGGAGAACTCGCTGACGATGTCGACCAGGTCGCCTTCGGCCAGGCCGTGTGCGGCAAGGTCGTCCGGATGCACGAAAAGCACCCTGCGGCCCTGGCGGACGCCGCGGTAGCGGTCGTCCAGACCGTAGATGGTGGTGTTGTACTGGTCGTGCGAGCGGACGGTCTGGAGGATGAGCCGCCCCTGCGGGACGCGCATCACCTCCAGCGGGTTGACGGTGAAGTTGGCCAGCCCGGTCCTGGTGGGAAAGCGTCTCTCGTCTCGCGGGGGGTGGGGCAGCGCGAAGCCGCCGGGCTCGCGCACCCGCACATTGAAGTCCTCGAAGCCGGGAATCACCCGTTCGATCCTGTCCCGGATTCGGTCGTAGTCCGCCTCGAACTCCGCCCAGGGCACCTGCGAACCGTCGTCCCCGAGGACCGCCCGCGCCATCCGGCAGATGATCGCGACCTCGCTCAGCAAGGCGTCGGACGCGGGCGCCAGCCGCCCCCGCGAGAGGTGCACCATGCCCATGGAGTCCTCCACCGTCACCGGTTGAGGCCCCGTGGGGCGAAGGTCGGCTTCGGTGCGGCCCAGGCAGGGCAGGATGAGTGCCTGCCGGCCGGACACCGCGTGGGACCGGTTGAGCTTGGTGGAGATCTGCACGGTGAGTTCGCAATTGCGCAGTGCTCGCTCGGTGACCTCGGTGTCGGGAGCGGCGGAGACGAAGTTGCCGCCGAGCGCTACGAAGACCCGCACCTGTCCGTCCCGCATGGCCCGGATGGTTTCCACGGCGTCGTGTCCGTGGTGGCTCGGCGGCACGAAACCGAATTCCGCGCCGAGTGCGTCGAGGAAGGCGGCGTCCGGCTTCTCATAGATGCCCATGGTTCGGTCACCCTGGACATTGGAGTGGCCGCGGACAGGGCAGAGGCCGGCGCCGGGGCGCCCGATATTGCCGCGCATCAGGAGGAAGTTGACGACCTCGCGGATGGTCGGCACCGAATGGCGATGCTGGGTGAGGCCCATCGCCCAGCAGACGACGATCTTCTTGGCGGCCAGTACCTCCTGGAACGCCTCCCTGATCTCCTTCGCCGAAAGGCCGGTGGCTTCCAGGATGTCGTCCCAGGATGCCTTGCGGGCCTGATCGGCGAACTCCTCGAAGCCGTGGGTGTGCGCGGTGATGAAGTCGCTGTCGAGGACCGTGCCGGGAGCGTCGTCCTCCGCCTCCAGGAGCATGCGGTTGAAGGCCTGGAAGAGGGCCTGGTCGCCGCCGAGCCTGATCTGCAGGAACATGTCGGACAGCTGAGTGCCGCCACCGAGCACACCGGAGGGCCGCTGAGGGTTCTTGAACCGCAGAAGTCCCGCCTCGGGCAGCGGGTTGACCGCGATGACTCGGGCTCCGCGGTCTTTCGCCGTCTCCAGCGCCGAGAGCATCCGGGGATGGTTGGTTCCCGGGTTCTGCCCCACGACCAGGATCAGGTCGGCCTCGTACAGGTCCTCCAGGTGCACACTGCCCTTGCCGATGCCGATGGTCTCCACCAGGGCGGAGCCGCTGGACTCGTGACACATGTTGGAGCAGTCCGGCAGGTTGTTGGTACCGAAGAGCCGGACGAAGAGCTGGTAGGCGAAGGCGGCCTCGTTGCTCGCCCGGCCGGAGGTGTAGAAGGCGGCCTGGTCCGGGGAGTCCAGCGCACCGAGTTCCCGGGCGACGACGGCGAACGCCTCGTCCCAGGAGATCTGCTGGTACCGGTCGCTGCCTGCGGGGCGGTACATGGGATGGGTGAGACGTCCCTGCTGACCGAGCCAGTAGTCGCTGCGTCCGGCGAGCGCCGCCGCCGTGTGCTCGGCGAAGAACTCCGGAGTGACCCGGCGCAGGGTCGCCTCCTCCGCCACCGCCTTGGCCCCGTTCTCACAGAACTCGGCGCGGTGTCGGTGCTCAGGCTCCGGCCAGGCACATCCCGGGCAGTCGAAGCCCTCCTTCTGATTGACGCTCAGCAGTGTCAGCAGACTGCGGCGGACGCCCATCTGCGCATGGGCGTGGCGCAGCGAGGAGGTGACCGCGGGAATGCCCGCGGCGTAGTCCTTCGGCGGGCCCACCCGCAGACGGGAATCGCCGTGGTCCTCGGCAGGTGCCTTGCGGCTCATCGGTAGCGCTCCGCGGTGTGTGGGAATGAGTGGGTGCCTGTCCAGGCGCACGCTGCACGGATCCTGTGCTCCAGGAAGCGGCATCCAGCTGGTCGATGCCCGTCGTGACTACTGGGGCTGGTGGGTACCGAGACGTGCCTGGACCCAGTCGTGGAATTCGCCGATGTGGTGCTCGCTGGGCACCAGGACGCCGCCCTTGGCGTACAGCCGGGAGCTCATCGCCGGCTGGCAGCGCTCGCAGGCGTCGAAGTCCTGCCGGTTGACCCGGTCGAACAGTTCCACCGACCGGCTGACGTCCCTGCCGCTCTCCACCACGCCCTTCAGATACAGCCAGTCGCACTCCACGATCGTCCGGTCGGCCGCCACGGGGTACATCCGGTGGAAGATCACATGGTCGGGGACCAGGTTGATGAACACCTGCGGCCGCACCGTGATCGCGTAGTACCGGCGGTCCTGATCCTCGGAGACCGTGGGAATGCGGTCCAGGCCCTCCGAGCCGTCAACGGTGAACCCCTTGACGTCCGCTCCGAACTCCGCGCCGTGTCCCACGTAGAACTGCGCCGCGTAGCCGTCGGCGAACTCCGGCAGCACCTCGGTCAGCTCCGGGTGGATCGTCGCGCAGTGGTAGCACTCCATGAAGTTCTCGATGATCAGCTTCCAGTTCGCCTTCACGTCGTAGACGATCCGCTTGCCGACTTCGAGGCTGTCGATGTCGTACCGGTCGATGGACCTCACGTCGCCCAGGCGCGCCACCACGTCCGCGATCACCGACTCCTCGAACGAGGGCGGGTTCTCGGCCAGGCACACCCACACATAGCCCAGCCACTCGCGCACCGACACGCTCGCCAGGCCGTACTCGGTCCGGCCCACGTCCGGCATCTTCGTCAGGTTCGGGGCCGCGACGAGTTTGCCCTCAAGATCGTAGGTCCACGCATGGTAGGGGCATTGGAACGCCCGCTTCACCTCACCGGACTCCTGCGTGCACAGCTTCGCGCCCCGGTGCCGGCACACATTGAAGAAGGCGCGGATGGATTTGTTCCGTGACCGGGTCACCAGGACGCTCTCCCGCCCCACATCCACGGTCTTGAACGCACCCGGCTTCTCCAGCTCTGAGGAGCGCGCCACACAGAACCACATCGACTCGAAGATGTGCTCCTGCTCCAGACGGAAGATCTCCTGGTCCGTGTAGTGGTCACCGGGGAGAGTCGCGATCAGGCTCTCCGGCAGTCCGGTCGTAGTCATAGTTCACCTCGAAGGGAAGTGCCTTGGGCAGGTGGTCATGTCATGCACGGCGGAAACGGCGGGGTTCATGCGGGCTCGCGGGGCCGACTGCTCGGCTTGCTCCGTAGCCGCGTCGGGCAGAAGGATGCCGGTTCGCGGGAGACGTGCGCGGGCGCGGCAGCCCCCAAGTGGTTGGTGCGGCGGTCCACGGCGAGTAAGCAGTTGGCCCTTGATCGACCGGCTTCACCTCGGTCCGGCCTTGGGCGGACAGCTCATCCGCCGGCGCCGCCCCCACGGCGCCCACACCGATGATGACCAGGCACGGTCCCATCATCGCTACCCACCCCCCGTCAAGTTGCTTCATATGCAACGAGCATCCCCTTGCGCAACACAGTGCAGGCCGCCCAGACTGCTGTCAAGAGGTCACCCCGGACCACCGGAAGCACCACCCTCGACAGAGCAGAGGAGTGGCATCCGACGGGTCCAACGCCGCAATTCCCTGGGAGGCAACGTCAGGGCGGACTCTTGACCGCAGGCCGTCACAGTCGGACCATGTTGCGTATCAATCGCATTGTTGCGTAGTACGCACTCCCTTGGGAGGACTCAGTGTCCCTTCGACCGCACCCCGATCGCGAGTTCGTCCTCACCCTCTCGTGCCCCGACCGCTCCGGCCTGGTCCACGCCGTCACCGGCTTCCTCGTACGGCACTCCGGGAACATCCAGGAGAGCCAGCAGTTCGACGACCGGCTGCAGGACCGCTTCTTCATGCGCGTGCACTTCGACGTCTCGGATCCGAGCACTTCACTGGAAGACCTGCGTTCCGGCTTTGCCCCCGTGGCGGAGGCGTACCGGATCTCCTGGCAGCTGTACAACGCGTCGACTCCGACGCGCACGCTGATCATGGTGTCGAAGTTCGGCCACTGCCTGAACGACCTGCTCTTCCGGCGGAGCACCGGCGCGCTCAACATCGAGGTGCCGGCGATCGTCTCCAACCACCGGAACTTCGAATCGCTCGCGGAGCGCTATGGGATCCCGTTCCACCACATTCCGGTGACGCCGGAGACGAAGGCCGACGCGGAGGCACGGCTGCTGGAACTCGTCGACGAGCTCGACATCGACCTCGTGGTCCTCGCCCGCTACATGCAGATCCTGTCCAACGATCTGTGCAAGCAGCTCGAAGGCCGGGCGATCAACATCCACCACTCGTTCCTGCCGAGTTTCAAGGGTGCACGGCCGTACGTCCAGGCGCACGAGCGCGGCGTCAAGCTCGTCGGAGCCACGGCGCACTACGTCACCCCGGACCTCGACGAGGGTCCCATCATCGAGCAGGACGTCATCCGCGTGGACCACTCACAGAGCCCCGACAGCCTGGTCACCCTGGGCCGCGACGTCGAGGCGCAGGTCCTCGCCCGGGCCGTGGAATGGCACAGCGAGAGCCGGGTCATGATCAACGGCAAGCGCTCGGTCGTCTTCCGCTGACCGGTCCGCTCAGCTCCGGTGGCGCCTCCACAGGGCGCCCACCAAAAAATCCTTCAGGCCGAGACTTTCGTTGACCACTCCACATAGGGTTTCGCTATGAGCAACTACATCACTGGGCTCGCCGGCGCACCCGGCGGCGGAGTGCAGTCCGTTGACCGGGCTGTCGCTGTGCTGGAGATCCTGGCCGAGCGCGGCGAGGCAGGCGTGAGTGAAGTGGCCGCGGCGATTGACGTCCATAAGTCCACTGCTTTTCGCCTGCTCGGTGCGCTGGAGGCGCATGGGATGGTTGAGCAGGAGGGCGAGCGCGGAAAGTACCGTCTCGGCTTCGGAATCGTGCGCTTGGCCGGTGCGGTTACGGGGCGCATAGATATCACCAAGTACGGGCGGGGGATCTGCGAGCGTCTCGCCCAGGAGCTGGGCGAGACGCTGAACATCGCGGTGCTCGAGTCCCACCACGTGATCAATCTTGACCAGGTGCGCGGCCCGTCCGCCATCGCCGCGCAGAACTGGGTCGGACGGCTGACACCACTGCACTGCACAGCGAGCGGAAAGATCCTCTTGGCCCACCTCGACCCGGAGCGTCGGCATGAACTCATCGCCGAGGCCGGGCTCGCTCGTATGACACCACACACGCTGACCTCCAAGAAGAAGCTGGAGGCAGATCTGGCCGAAGCACGGGAGCGGGGCTATGCCATGACGGTAGGGGAATACGAAGAGGGCCTCAACGCCATGGCCGCTCCCGTCCGCTCGATCGACGGCGAAACCGTCTCCGCCCTCACCATCTCGGGGCCGGCCTTCCGCTTCACCGAGGAGCGTATGCACGAGGTCGCACCGGCACTGGTCGAAGGAGCGGACGAGCTCAGTCACCGGCTGGGCTATCTGGGCTGACCGCGTCGCCCCGACACTCCATGTCGTTACGGCTCCGTGCGCGTCGACTGCGGCTGCCGCCTGCTCTGCCAGAACCGCACCACCGTCGTCCCGGGCGGCGGCCCGGTCAGGGACGAGGACCGGGCCGATGGTCAGGACGTCGCCGAGCGCGAGGCGCTCGCGGTCCGGTTCGGCGCGGTAGCCCGCGATGACACCGCCCGCCTCCAGGACGTCACGGTCGAGGGGGGGGGGGGCGGGGGCGGGGGGGGGGTGGGGACCCCCACAACCCAACGACCCCAAGGACCCAGGCCCCACCCACCCCCCCCCCCCCCCCCCGGGGGGGGGACCCCCCCC